>CAZLUZ010000318.1:0-1500 GCA_964562825.1 uncultured Akkermansia sp. | reverse complement strand
GAGGTTGTCGAACTTGGACTTCGTCACCGAGTCGTTGACGTTGATCGCGGGCACCCGAAGCGTTTTTTGCGCCGCCATCTGCTTGAGGCGATTGACTCCCGTGGTGGTTTCCTCGGATACCCCGCGCCAATCCACGAGGTATTTCGCCCACTTGCCGGGGTTTTCGGCGTGGACTTTCTTGAGCAGCTTCTTGATGATCTCCTCCTCCTCGCTTTCGGAAGGGGTGTTGACCCAGTCGCTCCCCTCTTCGAGCTCCGCCCCCTTGTGGATGAGCAGGGTGGCATCGCCCCCGTCATCGACGATGAGCTGAGGACCGCTGCCGTCGGGCCACGTCATCGCTGCGATGGTGCAATCCCAGTATTCTTCGAGGGTCTCTCCCTTCCAGGCAAAGACGGGGATCCCGGCTGCCGCGATCGCAGCTGCCGCATGGTCCTGGGTGGAGAAAATGTTGCAGCTCGCCCAGCGCACGTCCGCCCCCAGATCGGTGAGGGTCTCGATCAGCACCGCCGTCTGGATGGTCATGTGGAGCGACCCCATGATGCGCACCCCTTGGAGGGGCTTGTCCGCGGCGTACTTTTCGCGGGTCGCCATCAGTCCGGGCATTTCGTGCTCGGCCACGGAGATTTCTCTCCTGCCGTAGTCGGCCAGGGTGATGTCGGCCACATTGAAGTCCTGTCCGGTGATTTCTTCGTTCGTTGTAGTCTGTGTCATTTATCTGGGTGTTGGTGATTGGATGGGCTCGAACCTCAGGCGCCGGCGGCGCTTTTCAGGTCAGCGACCTTGTCGGTTTTCTCCCAGGTTAGAGCATCGGTCTCGTCCTCCCGGCCGAAGTGGCCATAGTTCGTGGTCCTCCGATAGATCGGGCGGAGCAGGTTCAGCTGGGAAATGATGTCGGCGGGCTTGAATGAGAAGACTTCCCTTACCGCGGACTCGATTTTCGCTTCGTCCACCTGGCTGGTGCCGAAGGTATCGACCCGGACACTGACGGGATTGGGGTGTCCGATGGCGTAGGCGACCTGCAGCTCACACTTCTCGGCGAGGTCGGCGGCCACGATGTTCTTGGCGACCCAGCGACACATGTAGGCGGCGGAACGGTCCACCTTGCTCGGATCCTTCCCCGAAAAGGCGCCGCCCCCGTGGCGTCCCATGCCTCCGTAGGTGTCGACGATGATTTTCCGGCCGGTCAGACCGCAGTCTCCTTCGGGACCTCCGATGATGAACAGACCTGTCGGGTTGATCAGGATCTCGGTCTCGGGAGTGAGCAGGTCACCCGGCAGATGCTTTTCCACGAGGTCCCTTTTCAGTAGCTCGCGAATCTCCGGGGTGGTGATGTCGGCGGAATGCTGGGTGGAAACAACCACGGCGGTGATCCTGCTGGGTCGGTTGTCGACATACTGGACCGAAACCTGCGTCTTCGAATCGGGCCGCAGCCAGGGGTGCGTGCCGTTCTTGCGCAATGCGGTCACCTCGCGACCCAGCTGGTGCGCCAGAGAGCTCGGT
>CAZLUZ010000317.1:0-1534 GCA_964562825.1 uncultured Akkermansia sp. | reverse complement strand
ACAGCTTCGGCACATTGGCCCTGGTCCGACAGAATCGAGCCGCCCGCAATCAGCGTTATGCTCACGACCGGACCGTCCAGGCGCCCCTTTCCTCCCGCATCATGATCGTCAGCGGTCTCATCATCCTGGCCTTCGTCGTCTTTCACATCCTCCATTTTACCATTCGGGTCGACCCGGCATTGGCCAAGCTGGACGATCCCGGGCAACCCGGCCGGTTCGACGTCTACGGAATGGTCATCAAGGGCTTTCAGGTGCCGTGGGTGTCCCTCTTTTACGTTGTGGCCATCACCCTCCTCTGCTCTCATCTGAGCCACGGGATAGCCTCCATTTTCCAGACGCTGGGCTGGCGCACCAGCAAGACCCGGCACGCCGAGCGGGCCTTGGGCTGGGCCATCACCGTCGTCCTCTGGATCGGCTTCCTGGTGGTGCCAACCACGATCCTCCTCGGTATCATCAACGACAAGCGTCCCGCCGTAGAGAAAACGGGTACCGGGGCTTCGGAGGCGCCGTCTCAGTTCATTTCCGCCAATCCTTGAATTCCTCATCGCAGCCATGACCGCAACGCTCAAATCGGCCATACCCTCGGGTCCTCTCGAAGAGAAGTGGACCCGCCACCGCAACGACTCCGCCCTCATCAACCCGGCGAACAAGCGGAAGTTCTCCGTGATCGTCGTCGGTTCCGGGCTCGCCGGTGGCGCTGCCGCCGCCTCCCTGTCCGAGTTGGGGTACAAGGTGAAGTGCTTCTGCTACCAGGACAGCCCCCGACGGGCCCACTCCATCGCCGCCCAGGGGGGGATCAATGCCGCCAAGAATTACCAGAACGATGGTGATTCCGTCTGGAGACTCTTTTACGACACGATCAAGGGAGGCGATTTTCGTTCGCGCGAAGCCAACGTTTTCCGGCTCGCCGAAGTCAGCACCAACATCATCGATCAGTGCGTTGCCCAGGGCGTGCCTTTCGCCCGGGAGTATGGCGGACTCCTCGCCAACCGTTCCTTCGGCGGCGCCCAGGTCAGCCGCACGTTCTACGCCCGCGGTCAGACGGGGCAGCAGCTCCTCATCGGCTGCTACCAGGCACTGGAAAAAGAGATCGCCCGCGGCGGCGTGGAGATGTACTCGCGCACCGAGATGATGGATCTGGTCACGGTCAAAGGGCACGCCAAGGGCATCGTGGTGCGCGACCTGACCACCGGGGAAATCACCACCCACGCCGCCGACTGCGTCCTCGTGGCCACGGGGGGTTACGGGAATGTCTTCTATCTCTCGACCAACGCCATGGGATGCAACGTGATGGGTGCGTTCCGCTGTTATAAGCGCGGAGCCTACTTCTCCAATCCCTGTTTCACTCAAATCCACCCCACCTGCATACCGGTGAGTGGTGAATACCAGAGCAAGCTGACCCTGATGTCGGAATCGCTGCGGAACGACGGACGGATCTGGGTGCCTACCTCCCCGGAGGTGGCGGCCAAGCTTCGAGCCGGGGAGCTCAGCCCGAATTCGATTCCCGAGGACCTGCGCGACTACTTTCTGGAGC
>CAZLUZ010000316.1:0-1566 GCA_964562825.1 uncultured Akkermansia sp. | reverse complement strand
CCTCGAGCTCCTGCAGGATGGCCAGAAGCTGCCCAAGGGCGGCGAGCATGAGATTCGCGAGGTGGCTCCGAGCCAGGACGGAGAGTGGTTCGACTACCACATCACGGTGCTCGGGCCGCGGATCACGATCCGGGTGAACGGCGAGGTCACGGTCGACTACACCGAACCCGAGGGGGGACCGGACGCGAATTCCGGGGAGCGCCGGCTGGGCGAGGGCACTTTCGCATTGCAGGCTCATGACCCCGACAGCGAGGTGCATTACGAGTCGATTCGGGTCAAGATCTTGCCGGACGGTGTTTGAGTTTCTGGGGCGGTCCAATTTCCGACAATTTGGCGGTTGTCTTTTTTCGCCGGTAGAGTAACTAATTCCCTCCCGCCCTTCGTGGCGCCGGGGTTCTCCGGGGCTCGATAGCTCAGTTGGTAGAGCAGAGGACTGAAAATCCTTGTGTCCCCAGTTCAAATCTGGGTCGAGCCACCTTTCCGGACCCCAGATGAAGGCACTCCTGGTCCAGTTCTCCATCGCCTGGGAAGACAAGGACACCAACTTCGACCGTGTCCGACAGCTCCTCGCCGATGCCCCCGATCCGGGTGGCTACGACCTCATCGTTCTGCCGGAGTTGTTTGCCACCGGCTATTCGATGAACTCCGGAGACATCGCCGAGACCGTCTCGGGGCCCACGGAGACTTTCCTGGCGGAGCTGGCCCGGACCCAGGGCGCCGCGGTCATCGGCGGGCTCGCTCTGCGAGGGGATGGCCACGGGAAACCCTGCAATGCCGCGGTGGCGTTCTCCGCCGAGGGAGGGTGCCTGGGGCGTTACGCCAAGACGCATCCGCTTTCGCTGGCCGGCGAAGACCAGCACTATGCGAGGGGCGAAGAGGTCTTGACCTTCCCCATCGAGGATTGCATTGTTTCGCCCTCGGTCTGTTACGACCTGCGTTTTCCGGAGGTGTACCGCCTGGCCGCCCTTGCCGGCACCCATCTCTACGTGGTCATCGCCAACTGGCCGGAGAAGAGAATTCGTCACTGGACGGCTCTGCTCCGGGCCAGGGCCATCGAGAACCAGGCCTACGTCATCGGGGTGAATCGATGCGGCGAGGACCCGCAAATGGCTTACGGGGGTCGCAGTGCCGTCTTCGATTACCTGGGTGAATGCGGTGCCGAGGCCGGAACCGGGCCCGCCGCAATCGAAGTGGAACTCGACTTCGACGGGCTGCTCCGGTGGCGCGAGGAGTTTCCCGCGCACCGCGACAGGCACGACCGGTTGGTCGTCCGGTGACCGGGATCAGTCGGGGACCCCGTCGAGAAATCGCTCCGGGATCTCCCCGTTGAGCCGGCCGATCAGGGCAAAGTATTTCAAGGGAGTCCCCTCCATGGAGAGCCGGTGCCGATATCGCTCCAGGTGGTAGATATCGAGATACTCCGAGAGGATGAGTTCGCGGATGAAGGTGGAAAAACCGGTGTGATCCGATTTGTCCAGGAAGGTCTCCTTGATGTTGAAGGCCACCCAGCCGTCCCGCGGCATGAGGCGCAAAGCCTGGAAGAATGCCCGCGGCGGGATGTCGCCG
>CAZLUZ010000315.1:0-1978 GCA_964562825.1 uncultured Akkermansia sp. | reverse complement strand
TCGATGACCCAGTCGGCGCACTTGATCACGTCGAGATTGTGCTCGATGACGATCAGCGTGTTGCCGCGGTCCCGGATGCGGTAGAACACCTCCAGCAGGGTGGCGATATCCGCAAAATGCAGACCCGTGGTGGGTTCGTCGAGCAGGTAAATCGTCTTTCCCGTGGCGGTCTTGCCCAGCTCCGAGGCCAGCTTGATGCGCTGTGCCTCGCCGCCGGACAGGGTGGTGGCCGACTGCCCCAGCCGGATGTAGCCCAGCCCGACGTCGCGCAGGGCGCGCAGTTTCTGGGCGATCGCGGGGAGACGCCGGAAGAAATCGAGGGCTTCGTCCGCGGTCATGTCGAGAACGTCGGCGATGTTTTTGCCCCGATAACGAATGTCCAGGGTTTCCCGGTTGTAGCGGCGGCCCTGGCAGGCCTCGCAGGTCACGTAGACGTCGGTGAGAAAATGCATGTCGATCCGGATCGAGCCGTCGCCCTGGCAGGCCTCGCACCTGCCCCCGCTGACATTGAAGCTGAATCTTCCCGGACCGTAGCCGCGGGACCGGGACGAGGGCACCTGGGAAAAGAGATCCCGGATCAGGCCGAACACCCCTCCGTAGGTGGCGGGATTCGAGCGCGGCGATCTGCCGATGGGGGACTGATCGATGACGATCGCCTTGTCCAGGTGCTCCAGGCCCTCGATGGCATCGTGCTCCCCCGGCCGGTCTTTCGACTGGTGGAAATGGCGGAACAGAGCGCGACGCAGGATGTCGTCGACCAGGGTCGATTTGCCGCTGCCGGAGAGACCGGTGACGCAGGTGAAATGCCCCAGGGGAAAGGAGACGTTGATCGATTTCAGGTTGTGCTCCCGGGCTCCCCGGACCACGAGAGATCGGCTCGAAGCCGGGATCGGTCGCGGCTCGGGCACCTCGATGCGCCGTTTTCCGGAGAGGAAGGCGCCCGTGATCGAGCCCGGATGGGCCGCGATCTCCGCGGGGGAGCCCTGCGCCAGGATCTCGCCACCCTGCTCCCCGGCCCCCGGTCCGAGATCGAGCACGTGATCCGCGGCGCGGATGGTGTCCTCGTCGTGTTCCACGATGATCACCGAGTTGCCCGCGTCGCGGAGCTGGCGCAGCGTCTCGATGAGGCGCTGGTTGTCCGCTTGGTGCAATCCGATACTCGGTTCGTCGAGCACGTAAAGGACCCCGGCCAGGCCCGCCCCCAACTGGGTGGCCAGCCGGATCCGTTGGCTCTCCCCGCCGGAGAGGGTGCCGCTCTCCCGGTTGAGGGTGAGGTAGCCGAGCCCGACCCGTTCGAGAAAGGAGAGCCGTTTGCGGATCTCGCTGAGCACATCCTCGGCATACCCCCGCTGCTGGGAGGTCAGGACCACCCCGTCGAGCCAGGCGAGCGCCTCGCCGATCCCCAGCGAGACGAAGCCCTCGATGCTCCGGGGATCCGTCTCGTGATCCAGGGTGATGGCCAGGATCTCGGGCTTGAGCCGTCTCCCCCCGCAGCGCTGGCAGGGGCGCGGCGACATGTAGCGTCGCACGTTGCGCCGGGTCACCTCGCTCTTGCTCGTCTCCAACAGGCGGTTGGCCTGGGGGCAGAGGCCCTCGAAAGATTCGTCGCCGTAGAGGAGGGCTCTCTTGAACTCCCGGGAGAGTTCGCGGACAGGGCGGTCCGGGTCGGCCCCGTGAGCCGCGGCCAGTTCCAGAATGGCGCGCTGGTGAAAGCCCTTGCGCTTTTTCGACCCCAGCCACCAGGTGCGGACGGCGCCCTGGTTGATCGATTTGTCCGGCTCGGGCACGAGCAACTCCGGATCCGGCGTCAGGGTCGAGCCGAGCCCGTGGCATGCCGGGCAGGCCCCCAGGTGACTGTTGAAGGAGAAGTGTTTCGGGGTGAGCGCGGGGAGCACGTATCCGGTCTCGGGGTTGGTGTAGATCAGGGTGAAATCCCGCGGTTCCGGTTGGTCCGTGCCCGGTTCCTGAATCAGGGCGG
>CAZLUZ010000314.1:0-2070 GCA_964562825.1 uncultured Akkermansia sp. | reverse complement strand
AGACTATACACCATTCCAAACCAAAGCAACGTATTAATTGGCCGAATTAATAATCCGAGATTGCAATACCGCCCCAACTCTGGGCTGAGACCGTCGAGCTCAAGCGGTTTGTGTGAGTCATCCTTTGCAAGGACGGCCATCACGTAAGTTTCCGCTACCTGATCGGGGTCGCTGTCGTCAGAGGTCGAGCAACCGGTGAAAATAGAGAGGCATGCGAGAAGGGCAGTAATAGCGAATATGTATTTCATAGGTTTATCTTATTGCAAAAGAGTATTTATTCGTAGCCGCTCGCGGGATGATATCGGGAATCGGGCTTGCCCCAAAGCCCCCCCGAAACCCGCTTGTCTTCAAGGTTTTTCCCGCATCCCTCCGCGCCAAGGAAAGCGAAAACGTTCACCCGATCTCGTCTGGGTTCAGTCTATCCATGGCACCCTCTTTGATCGAAGGCGTGAGGTCCACGGCCCATCGGATCAGGATAAGTCCGGGTTTTCGCAGATGGGCCCAAGAGGCCCCATGTGTCGCTTTCCCGGAGCGGGCAGGTCCATGCTCACCCCGCCAGATCGGGCTCGTCCCGTCCGGACCAACCCAGCGCTCCTACTCCCCCGGTCTATCCTTTGCCTCCGGGAACGGATTCCAGGGAATAGATCTCCACGGGACTGCTGCGCCCCTTCACCCGATGCGGCCCGAGTGGGCGGCAGTATCGCTCGCCCTCCGGCCACCCCCGGAAAAGCTCTCCCGTGGTCAGGACAGGCTCTCCGAGAGTGCGGGTCAAAGCCTCCACGCGGAAGGCAATATTCACCGAATCGCCGATCACGGTGAACTGCTGCGAACTCATCGCCCCAACCGCCACCCGCCCCAGGTGAACGGAACAACCCACCGCGAACTGTAGCCCCAGTTCGTCGAGCAAATCCCGGTGATCGCGGTAGGTTTCCATTACCGAATGCTGGATGGCTCCGGCAGCACGCAAAGCCGCCAGCCGAGACTCGACCGAGATATCGGTCCAGTAGGCGAGCACACAATCCCCGATAAATTTGTCGTGGTTGCCCCCGTGATGGGTGAGCACATCGAAGGTCCGACGATACCAGGTGCCGATGATGGGAGCCAACTCGTCGGGAATCAACTTTTCACTCAACCGGGCAAAACCCTGGATGTCGCTTACCAACAACACATAGTCCTGCGCCACCACCCGATGCAGCGTGGAAACGTTCGAAAGGGTGTCACCGGACTCCGGGGGAACTCCTTCCTGGGAAAACTCGAACTGCCTCTCCCCGATCTGAATGCGGTCGCCCTGAACCAGTTTTCGGGACGTCGTCACCCGCGCGCCATTGATGGCACTGCCGTTGACGCTGCCCAGGTCCAGATACCAGAAACCGTCGTTCTCCTGGCTGATCATGGCATGTCGGCGCGATACCGTCTCATCCGGAATCCTCACCAGAGAATGCGAACTGCGACCCAGGATGCTCTTGGGATCGAGACAGATCACCTCACCCGTCTTCGTGTTTGTCAAACGTCCCGTCATGTTCCGCCAGAAGCACCATGCGCCGCTTTCCCGGAGCGGGCAAGACGATTCTCCACCCACCAGATCGGGCTTGTCCCCGCCGGGCCACATGGCGGCTCCCCGCCTCACCTGATCGAGGTCGGGTTTGCCAAAGCCGGGCTCTTCAGGTAAGAATCCCCGCCGATTTCCCACCGTCCTTGCTCATCATGACCGATCCCGTCCTTCGTGTCACCGACCTGGTGAAACGCTTCGACCGCTTCACCGCCGTAGACGGGGTTTCCTTTTCCATCGCTCCGGGTGAAATTTTGGGTCTGCTCGGGGCCAACGGAGCGGGAAAAACCACGGTGATCAACATGATGCTCGGTCTCATCACCCCCACGGAGGGCCGGGTGGAAATGTTCGGTCAGGACCTCGTCCGCAACCGCACCGCTCTCCTCAGGCGAATGAACTTCTGCAGCACCTACACCCAATTGCCGGGGAATCTGCTCGTTGCCCAGAACCTCTCCGTCTTCGGGCGCCTCTACGCGGTGCGGGACCTCGCCCAGCGCATCGACGAAGTGCTCGACCTGCTC
>CAZLUZ010000313.1:0-2102 GCA_964562825.1 uncultured Akkermansia sp. | reverse complement strand
GGCCGATGTGACCGCCGACCCCGCAGGACCGCGTAAATTGAGCCAGTCCGCCCGACTCGTTTCGGAGACAAGGGCGCAGAGGAGAAGGAAAAGCAGCAGCGTCTTCATGATGGGATGATTTCTGTTGCAGGGCGGGGAGGGATTAGGGGCGCCCGGAGGTGACTGGGGTTTCCCCGACCGGCCGCCGATCGGTGGAGAGAATGGCGCTCCCCGCCGGATCGCAGACGCGGAGCTGAAACTGCCATTCCTTGGTCCAGTCCTGGGTTTCTTCGTTCTGGCATATCTTGAGAAGAATCGTGTTGGTCCCCTCCTGAAGCCTGACGGGCAGTTGGTACTGGTCGATGCGCATGCCGCGGTGGTATTCGTCGCGGCCGAAAACGAGTTCGCCGTTGAACCAGACTTTCCAGGCATTCTTGCAGCCGAGCCGGAGTTCGGCGTCCCTTTCGCGATCGGAATGGAATTCGGTGAAGGCATAGCCCACGACACCCTTGAGGTAGCCGAAGGGTTCGTTGAAGTCGACCATGCCGTAGTCGTCGTCGGTGGTGTGGGGGCGCCAGGTCACCTCCCGGTCGTCCTTCCCCGGGTAAACCGCGCCGAGATCGACGGTGGTCTCTGGTGGATAGATCGCGTCGAACCCGGCGAGGTCCGTGTTGTCGAACGGTCCGATCAGGTGCCAGTCCATGAGGAAACCGAACTGCCCGGGCAGATCCACCTCCACCTCGCCCCTTTTGCGCAGGAACTGGGCGATGTCCTGAATCTGATCCGCGTGGCGCGCGGCGGCGAGAGCCTCCCGCAGCAGCTCGACGGCCTCTTCCCGGCGTCCCTCGTCGAGGTGGGACCGTCCCTGCTCCACCAGCAGCGCGACCGAGCGCCGGCGCAGATCCGGGGAGGGATCGTCGAGAAATCCGGGCTCCAGTTCTGCGGCGCGTGCCGGACGGACCGTGGCGAGCAGCGCGAGGGCGAGGTCCCGGGCGGGTCCGTAGCCGGAGGGATCGAGAAGAAATGCCTCAATCTCCGAGAGGGGCAGTTGATCGGGATTCTCCCGGGCGACGCGGGAAAAAATGACCTCGAGAGCCGATCGAATCCAGTTGCGGGCCAGGGGGGGCGATTCGGCCATGCTATTTAGCAGAGGGAGAATGGCCGATGCATCGCGGGCGGCGAGGGTCTGCCAGGCCTGGGCAGCCTCTCGGTTGCCTTCTCCCTCCGCACCGACCTCGCGAATCGCGGCGATAGCATCGTCCACCGCCGCAGTTCGCGCCGGTGGGGAGAGAATCAGGAAAAGGAGGGGGAGAATCAGCGGGAGCGGTTTCATCGACGCGAAACATAGGAGAAACTCGTCGCGAGCAAAAACAAAAAAGCTTACGGGAAGACACCGCACGAGACCATTGTCGACGGGAGGGAACGGGTAAGCGGTTCTCGGACTAACCGGCGATTTGGTGGTAGAGGTCGAGGGTCTCGCGGGCGATGTTGGCCCAGCTGAACGAGCGTTCCACCCGCGCCCGGCCGGCGCGTCCCATTCTCTCGCGCAGGGGCGCATCTGCGAACAGGGTGTTGATCGCCGCGGCGAGATCCGAGGCAAACCTCGGCGGATCGATCGGCTCGAAAGGGGACTCGTTCTTTTGTTCCAGGGGAACCAGCAGGCCGGTCTCCCCGTCGATCACGATCTCCTTCATCCCACCGACCCGGGAGGCCACCACCGGGGTTTCGCAGGCCATCGCCTCGAGATTGATGATCCCGAATGGCTCGTAGATGGACGGACAGCAGAAAACCGCGGCGTGGGAGTAGATCACCACCTTTTCCCTGGTGGGAAGCATCTCATCGATCCAGACGATGTTTCCCTCGAAGTTGGAACGGGCTTCCTCGACCGCGCTGCTCATCTCGCGGGCGATCTCCCGGGTGTCGGGGGCACCCGCACAGAGGACGACCTGGGTGCCGGGATGGAGGTGGGGAATGGCATTGACCAGATGAACGATGCCTTTCTGCCGGGTGATCCGTCCGACGAAAAGCACGTAGGGAACCTCCGGATCGATGCCGTGAGATCGCAGCACGGCGGGGTCGGGGGTGGGTCGCGGGCAAGTCTCCGCCATCGCCGCCGCGCGCGC
>CAZLUZ010000312.1:0-2135 GCA_964562825.1 uncultured Akkermansia sp. | reverse complement strand
GGTCGCGGCGGTGCCGTATCCAACCGGGTAGGGTGCATGATGGCCGTGTCCGCGTCTGATCGCACGTCTGGCATCGCACAATTGGGCAACGACGATGTCAATGCGTGTGGCGATGATGATCCGCGCGTGCGCATCACCCGGCTGGAGGCATCGCGCACCCGCATCACCGAGGGCGCCGCGCTGTCGCTCACCGCGACGGTGGAGGGATCGATCTCCGGTCCGGGCCGGCTCCGCCTGTTCGAAAATGGCATCGAAGACGACGGCGCTGATATCGAGGTGGTGGCCGGCGAGACGCTGACCCACACGTTCCGCCGTTCGCCGGACCTGCGGAACATCTACAATTACCGGGTCGTCATCGAGGGCTTCGCGGGTCGCGATGCCATTCCGGAAAACGACGAGGCCCTCGCCATCGTCGACGTCCGGGGCAAACCTCTGATCCTCTATACCGAGGGGGAAAAGGGCGAGGAGCGGTACCTCGCCGGGGCGATGCGCCGAGAGGGAATCCGGGTCGAGGTGCGCGATCCCTCCGGATTTCCCCGGACCCTCCAGGAGCTGGCCGGCTACGATGCGGTCATTCTTTCCGATGTGCCGGCTCACCACCTGGGCGAGGCCCGCATGGTCAGCCTGCGCGACTACGTGGAGGAACTGGGCGGGGGATTTATCATGATCGGGGGCATGAATTCCTTCGGGGTGGGGGGCTACTACCGCACGCCGGTGGAGGAAATGCTCCCGGTCAAATTGAAGGCCCCGGATCAGGAGGAGGTCATGTCATCGGCGCTCGCCCTGGTCATCGACCGGTCCGGTTCCATGTCGGGACAGAAGCTCGAAATCTGCAAATCGGCGGCGATCGCCACCACCGAGCTGCTCGGGGAAAAGGATTTCATTGGCGTCTTCGCCTTCGATTCGCAGGCGCACGTCATCGTTCCCCTGACGAAGGTCACCTCGACCAGCGCCATCGCGAGCCAGATCGCGCTGGTCGGTTCGGGCGGGGGAACCAATATCTATCCCGCCATGGATCTGGCGCGGGAGGAGCTGGGGAGGGTGAAGGCTCGGATCAAGCACATGATCGTGCTGACCGACGGCCGCACCGCGGGGCGGGGGTATCGGGAACTCGCTTCCCGGTGCCAGGCGGAGGGCATCACCATCTCGACGGTGGCGGTGGGCAGCGGGGCCCAGATCGGCCTGCTCCAGACGATCGCAGCCGCCGGCGGAGGACAGAACTACGTCACCATGGATCCCGCCGATATTACCCGGATCTTCACCCAGGATGCCATGGTCCACACCGGGAGGATGATCCGGGAAGAGCCTTTCTCGCCCGAGGTGGTCGAGATGCATCCCATGCTGGCGGACTGGGACCCGGCGACGGCTCCGCCGCTGCTCGGTTACGTGAAAACCAATCGCAGGGCCACCGCGCAGGTGCCCCTGGTGACGGATGCGAACGATCCGCTGCTTGCCCACTGGCGCTTTGGCCTGGGAAAGGTGACGGCTTTCACCTCGGACAGCAAATCCCGCTGGGCCGCTCTGTGGGTGTCGGACTGGCCGGGATACAGCCAGTTCTGGGCTCAGGTTCTTACCGAAACGGCCCGCCCGCCGCAGGGACGGCATCTGGACCTGCGCCTCGCCGAAGTGGGGGGCCGCGTCGAAATCATCGCCGATCTGTTGCTCGACGCCGGGACGCGGAGAAACGGCGCCCTCGTCGAAGCCGACGTGTTTTTCGTGGCGTCGGATTCTCTGGGCGCGGGCATGAAGCCGCTCGATCGTCTGGTCCTGGAACAGAGAGGGCCGGGTTGGTATGGAGCGGACTTCCGTCCCCGGGACCCCGGGGTGTACATGATTCGGGCCCGATCGGGGTCCGAGGTGGTCTCGGCCGGTTACGTGCACAATCCGTCCGGCGAGGTGGCCTCGGGGCGTGTCGATGAACCGCTGCTGCGGCGCGCCTGCGAGTTGACTGGCGGTCGGTTTCTCGCCTCTGCGGAGGATGCCCTCGAGCTGGGCGACAGCACCGCTGCACGATACGTCGAAATCTGGCCCTGGCTGTTGGGTGTGCTCCTGGCCCTATTCCTCGCGGACCTGCTTATCCGGCGCTGGGAGAACGCCCTGGGCTTGGTCGCCCATCTCGCGCCGCGGGGCTCTAG
>CAZLUZ010000311.1:0-2247 GCA_964562825.1 uncultured Akkermansia sp. | reverse complement strand
AGCAGGGCAAGCGGTGAGGAATGATAGCCGGAACCGGCTTCGGAGGGACGACCGGCCGCCTTCCGAAAATCCTCTCGATTTTTGTTTCTGCACGCGGTGGCGGTCTCGTAGAGTGAGCCGTGAGCTATCGACCCCGAATCGCCGTGACCATGGGAGACCCCGCCGGGGTCGGTCCCGAGATCTGCCTCGATCTCCTCGCGGAACCCACCCTTTCCGAAGGTTGTCTCCCCATCGTGATCGGGAGCCGCGAGATCCTGGAGAAATGCGCTCGCGACACCGGCAAAGCGGCGCCCCGGGTTTTCTACAGCGGTGACGACCTCGCGGGAGCCGATCGACCCGGGGTGCTGGATCACGGTGGTCTGGACCTCGATGGCTTCGCCCCGGGAACGGTCAGTCAGGCGACGGGACGGGCGGCCTACGAATGCATCATCGCCTCGATCGATCTCGCCCTGACCGGTCGAATCGACGGGGTGGCCACGGCTCCGATCCACAAGGAGGCGTTGCGCCGTGCGGGGATCACCCAGCCGGGACACACCGAGATCTTCGCCGAGCGCACCGGCACCTCGCGCTTCTGCATGATGCTGACCTCCGATCTCATTACCTGCAGTTTCGTCACCGTTCACGTGGGGTATCACGAGGTGCCCGGGCTTTTGAGCGTGGACCGCATTCTCGAGGTGATTGACCTGACCCGCGAAGCGATGCGCCGGATTCGGGGGCGCGAACCTCGGCTGGTGGTCTGCGGGCTGAATCCCCACGCCGGGGAGGACGGGCTTTTCGGCAATCGGGAGGAGGAGCGCATCATCGTGCCCGCGGTCGAGCGGGCCCGATCCCTGGGTGCGGAGATCGAGGGCCCCCTTCCGCCGGATACGGCATTTCTGGACTGGCGCCGGGAGACCACGGATGCCTTCATCTGCATGTATCACGATCAGGGGCATATCCCCTTGAAAGCCCTCGCCTTCGACCGGGCGATCAACACCACCCTGGGACTGCCCATCATCCGGACCTCGGTGGACCACGGCACCGCCCTGGACATCGCCTGGCAGGGGAAGGCCAATCCGAGGAGTCTCTTCGAGGCCGTCGGAATGGCCGCAAAGTTGTCCCGGTGAGACGGGGTTACCCGTCGCCGGCGCCGGAATGGATTGGCCGTTCGAATGATCGATGCGGTTCGCGAAGAGGAAACTCCAACCCTGGTTGATTCTGAACCGGAACCTGATCTTGCCGTGATGGAAGCCAGGGCGGATGAATATCGGTGCGCCCATGCCTCCACCGCCAGACTGGTGAGCGAAGTTGCGGTTTGTTTGGCGAGAATTGATCCCGCCAAGGCTGAAGTTTACGCGGCCGCTTCTGTTGACAAATAGGGGATGGTCTGCCCCGAGGGAAACCAGATCGACGTCTTTCGAAATCCCGTTTCCGGAGAATTCCGGGACACCGGCGAAATCTTGGATCAGGAACTCTCAGGGGGATTTTGCCTTGATGGAGGAGAGTTGGACCCCCGGGGTGTCGGCCACGTCAGGTCCGGCTTTCGATCCTGCGGCGAAACTCGTGGATGGCATCGCTGGCATATTCCAGGCGGGCGCATTCCTCCAGAGCGGGGAGATCGATTCCGGGCAGGACCTGGCTGCGATCGGATGCCACGTAATCTGCCCGGTCCTCGTCGAAGACATGAACTTCGAGCCGGTCGTTTCTCCAGAACCAGAGTTCCGGAACCCGGAATTCTCGATAGAAAGCT
Source organism: uncultured Akkermansia sp. (assembly GCA_964562825.1). Classification (GTDB taxonomy): domain Bacteria; phylum Verrucomicrobiota; class Verrucomicrobiia; order Verrucomicrobiales; family DEV007; genus Arctic95D-9. The sequence continues at coordinate 518 of CAZLUZ010000311.1, read as the reverse complement.
CTTTTGCCGATTCCCCCGCTGCTCAGCGCGACCTCGATGACCAGATCGGAGATCTCTTTTTTTGCGCCGAAACAGTAGGCCTCGTCGGGTTCGCCGCCGGCCCTTCCCGGTAGCGTCATGGTCGTGTTTCCGCGGATGAAAAACCGGATTCCCCGCGCCAGGCACCAATGTTCGACAAGGCAGCCCAGGTTGGATTTGCGGTGTTCGTGTTCCTCGGATACCGGGGCCATGACTTCGATGTCGCCGTGGAGGAATCGCACCCGCGCGCCCGAATCGGAACAGAGTTCGTCGAACGAGAGGTACTGTTGCCAGGTGAATCCCCGGAGAACCAGGGGGTGCTGTACCATGCCATAAGCCTAGCCGATCGGTGGGCACAATCAACCACTGCGGCGAGCCCCGAAAATGAAGGCGATCGGGAAGCACCCGCGGAAAGAGGGGACAGGACGATTGTCGCCGTCCCGAGCGCGGATAAAGGGACAGGACGATTGTCGGGACACGGATAAGGGGACAGGACGATT
>CAZLUZ010000310.1:0-2294 GCA_964562825.1 uncultured Akkermansia sp. | reverse complement strand
AGTTGGTGACGATGTCCAGGACCTGGGCGACATCGGCCTCGAATTCCCGTTTTTCGCTGTGTTCTGACATGCCGATTGAGATATCGCTCCGCCGGTTTTTGTCAAGAACCCACCGGTGTTTGCCGCCCGGGGGGGAGGCGGCGGACGCGAGGGAGGGCTGGGCGAGGGTTCAGGCCTCGATGCCCTGGGCGTCGGTAGTGATGGCGCCCTCGAGATTGAGACCCGTCTGGGTGGCGCCGGTGAGATGGGCGGCGATCAGGTCGGTGCCCCGGCAGCTGGCGTGGGAGAGATCGGCGTTGCGGAAGGAGGTCCCGGAACAATCGGCACCCTCCAGGTTGGCCCCTGCCAGATCGGCTCCATCGAAGTGGACGCCGCCCAGGTCGGCACCGCGGAAGTTCGCTCCGCGGAGCCGGGCGTTGCGAAAGCTGGCTCCACTGAAGTCGCCCTCGACGAAGGAGATGTTTTCCAGGTTGGCCCCGTCGAAGGTGGCGCCCTGGAAGTGACCGTAGTCGAAATTCATGCCGGAGAGGTCTTTCCCCTCGTAGTTGCCCCCGCGTTTCATCAGGCGGGCGCCCTCCGCGCCCTCCGATGCGATCCACTTGCGGTGCTCGTTCAGCTGCTCTTCGGTGATGTCCCAGAAACTCATGTCAGACCCTCGTGGCTTTTCGGGCAAACGCCATTTTTTTCGGGAGGCGCCTCACAGGCCGCCGCTGCCCCGGACCGCTCTCTGCAACTCCATCTGGAAGGACCTCATCTGCTCGGCGGTCGGCCGAAAGCCCGGGTTCTTCGGGTCGATGCCCAATTGGCCCATCTGGTCGACCCACCATTCCATCTGCTCGCCCCCGGCGAATTTCGCCGTTCCATTGATCATCGAACCGGGGCGCTGGAGGGCCGAGATCTCGACGACCACACCGTCGCCGGTGGGCGAACCCCCGTCCGCGTCCGGCTGGCCTCCAGCGTCCTCGTCCTCCTTGGGCGGTTCCGGTTTCTCTTCCTCCTTGAGCTTGATGCCCAGATCATCGATGAGAAAACGCAACTCCAGGTAGGTGACCTTGACGCCCATGTCCGTGGCCAGTTTCTTCTGGATCCCGGAGAGGTTGTCGCCTTCATCCGCCCAGGCCTGGAGCCTGGCGATCTGTTCTTCGGAAAAGGATTTGGCGAGGCTCATAGTATTGGACGTTCAACATGCCGGGCGCGGCCCGAAAGTTCAAATGGGGAATTCGTCTTTCTCATTTCCCGCTGGTCGCATTCTCCTTCCCGGTGCATGTTGAACCGCGTCATGGCAAGGATACTTCTCGTCGAGGACGATCAGGATAACATACGACTCCTCACGCGGTTGCTCACCCACCACGGCCACGAGATCCACGTCGCCGACAACGCTGAGGCCGCTTTCGCCGAGGCAAACCGGATTCAGCCCGGCTTGATTCTCATGGATCTCGAGCTTCCCCCCGCTCCGGAGAGTCCGCCGCATCCGAATGCCGGCCTCGACGCCACCCGCCGCCTCAAGGCACATGGCCCGACCTCGGGAATTCCGGTGGTGGCGCTCACCGCCCATACCATGGCGCATCACCAGGAGCGGATCTCCGAGGCGGGCTGCGACGATTTTCAGGAGAAACCGATCTATCCCTTCGAGAACCTGCTCGAAAAAATCGCCCGCTTTGAGTAAAGGTCGCCCCGCTTTCCCTCCTCCCGGAACCCAGATTGCCGCTTTGCGAACCCGCCAACCTGTAATAGGGTTCGAGTCCTCTTACCTCTCCTATGAGCGAGCAACCCGACACCACGAAACTTAAGGTCCGTTACGAGGAGTTGGCGGCCCAGTATGCCAGCCAGGTCATTCTGAACACGACGAAGGAGGAGTTTCTCCTCGATTTCTCCTCAGGGGTGGTTCCCGATCCCAACACCGGCGATCCCTGCGTGCCGGTGCACACCCGCATCGCCATGTCCATGAGCGGAGCCCGGCGCCTCCACAGCCTGCTGGGAAAGGCGCTCGGCCTGCCGGAATCCTGATTTTCTACCCCGGCTCCCGTCTTCCCGGCTGAAACGGGCGGGCCCGGATCGACGGTTCGCTGGTAGATTGCCCTGCCGTATGAGATGACCGATCCCGGAACCGCCTCCTCCTCGACGGGATTGACCCCTCCCGAATCCTCCGCGTTCTCGGAGGAGAAAGGCGCCTCCTCGATCCGCCCGGAGGAGACCCTCGCCCCCTTGCGGCGTCTCTGGGAGAGCCATCGCGACGAGAAGACGTTTCACGAGGACCTCGCCGAATACTCCCGAGGCCTCAACGGGGCGCTCGC
>CAZLUZ010000309.1:0-2325 GCA_964562825.1 uncultured Akkermansia sp. | reverse complement strand
CCGCCGCCACCCCCCTCCCCCGTCGAAGCCATTATCGAGGTCGTCGAAGGCGAGCCGGAAAAAGTCCGATTCTTTTTTCGGGGGAGTCGAAATACCCTGGGACGCTCCCGGGACAGCGACATGCGTTTCGTCAATGACTCCGTATCCGACAATCACGCCGCCATCGAGCGAACGAGAGACGGCGAATTCCGGTTGCACGATCTCGACGCCCTCAACGGAACCTTTCTCAACGGGAATCGGGTGCGCTCCAATCCGCTCCGAGAGGGAGACCTGATCGAACTCGGCGAGGTGCGCATCCGCTTTTCCATCCCGGATTCGGGCGACAAAGAGGTGCCTCCACGCCTTACGAACAAAACCTGAACCGGAGTCGTCCCGGGTTGATCGCAGGGAATGTTGCGTCGACAACCCGACCGATCGTCTGTAATGATGGGAGGAGCGAGAGATGAGTGATCAAAGCCCCGAAAAGACCAGATTGATTCGACGCCGACCGGAGGAAGACGGAACACCGATTGGCCGGGCCGCGCGTTCGGATGGGGGCGGCGAAGAAACCGTGCTCGATGAATCCTTCAGAATACCCGGGAGAAGCGAAAGCCGCGATGTCGACGACCAGACGACCCGGGTGACGCCCAAGGCTCCCGAGCCGGACCGCACGCAGCTCGTTGCTCCCGGGGGCATCGCTTCCCCGACAGATTCGAACGCCACCAGATCAGCTGTCGCAGATCTGCCCGTCGGCTGTCTTCTCGTCACCTCCGGTCCGGGAACAGGCCGGGTTTGCCCCGTGGGGGTAGGCCACAACACGATCGGTAGGGGGAAGGACAATCGAGTCGTTCTCGATTTCGGCGACAGCACGATAAGTTCCAACCGGGCTCTCTCCCTCTTCTACGAGCCGAAGAGAAACCAATTCTTCGTCGCGCCCGGCGAAGGATCGAATCTCGCTTACCTCGGGAAAGGCGAACGCGCTGTCATGGAAGTCACCGAAATCAACGGGGGCGAGGAAATCCTGCTGGGAAAGACGACGCTGAAGTTTTTTCCCTTCTGCGACTCCGCGTGGGTCTGGCCGTGTCTGAAGAGTGAGTCCCCTTGACCCTGATCCGTCTGCCTGCGGCACCGACCATGACTCGCTGGGTGACGAGTTCCCACACATTGCGCGGCGGCCGCAAATATCAGGAAGATGCCGTCCTCGAACTTCGCGACGAGGCTTCGGGCCGGTGGCTGGTCCTGGTCAGCGACGGATTGGGAGGGCACGGAGGAGGCGACCACGCCGCTGCCGCCACCCTTGCGATCGCCCGAGATTTGTGGGGGTCGGAGGAGTATCGCTCCGTCGCCCCTCAAAAACTGCTTCTCGACCTCTGCGAACTTGCCCATGAGAAAATTCTCTGCCTGCAACGTCGCACGGGGATTCCGGCCAGGGCAACCATCGTGGCCCTGCTCGTCGATGGGACGGCCGCCCACTGGGTGCACTTGGGCGATAGTCGACTCTATCATTTTTCGGGTGATTCCTGCTGTATGAGAACCAGGGATCATTCGGTGGTCCAACTGCTTCTCGACCAGGGGGAGATCGAGGAAAAGGAGATGGCAACCCATCCGGACCAGAGCCGTCTCCTGAGGTGCCTGGGAATGGACGAGTATCGCAGCCCCGACTTCTTCTCCCGGCCGATCCAACGCGGCGACGGCTACCTGCTCTGCACCGATGGCTTCTGGGAACATGTGACCCTTGCCGAGATGGAAGAATGGTTGTTCGCGTCTCCGCCCGCGGATGCGGAAAACTCCTTGAGGCGGGCGGTGGAAACCGCTGCGGCGAGAGGGGGAGAAAAGGGCGACAATATCACGGCAGCGGTCCTTCGACAGGCCGGGGCCGGCACTGGGGTGCGGGCGTGCACCGTTCCGGCCGGCATGCAAGCCGCGAAAAACGGACGATTTCCGGTCGACGCCGAGATTCCTCCCAGTGCGGAGCGTTCTCGTGGCGAACCGTTCGGTCTCATCCTCAGAGGGGAAGTCGACGGGAAAGAGCTTCTCTTTACTGCCGCACCCGGCGATCGAGTGCACATCATCGGTCGGAACCGCAATCATGCCGATCACGTCATCCCTCACGACAGCGTGTCCCGTCGGCACGCGGAAATCCGAAAGCGGGACGGGTGTGTTGTTATTCGAGACCTGGGATCGTCCAACGGCACCTTTCTCAACGAGAGGAGGCTCGATCCGGACGAGAGCGCAGCAATAAGGGATGGCGACACCGTCCGGGTAGGGGAAATCGCCCTCGCCGCACGTGAAGTTCCCGTCGGGCCGGGGAATCTCGACGCGGAGGTCGACGACCCGGGAGAACCC
>CAZLUZ010000308.1:0-2377 GCA_964562825.1 uncultured Akkermansia sp. | reverse complement strand
CCACGTGTTTCGCGTCGATCAACTGCCCGAGGCGGGAGAGACCATCACCGCCAACGAATTCCGGACCTATCGCGGCGGGAAAGGGGCCACCCAGGCCATCGCGGCGCGTCGCCAGGGCGTTGCCGTGTCCCTGATCGGTAGAGTGGGTGACGACGGGCATGGCCGTCGTTACCTCGAATGCCTCCGCCAGGAGGAAGATATCGATGTCGAGGGAGTGGCGCCTGTCTCACAGCCAACCGGTGCCGCCTTCATCACGATCGACGACGAGACCGGCGAGCACACCATCATCACCGCCCGGGGAGCCAACGCCGCGCTCGACTCCGCCGCCGTGGCCAAACTCTCATCCACCATCGCCTCCGCTACGGCACTCCTCGCCCAGTTCGAGGTCGGCACCGACTCCATTCTCAAGGCGATCCGGATCGCGGACCGACACGAGATTCCGGTCATTCTCAATCCCTCCCCGGTCGACCACACCTTCCCCTGGACCCAGGTGGCGGTCTCCCACGTCATCGTCAATGAGATCGAGGCGGAGGACCTCCTCGATTTCTCCATCGAAATCGCCGGGCCGAGTGTGGTCCGGGCGGGCATGCACGAGCGGCGCATCCAGAACCTGATCGTCACCCGCGGCAGCGAGGCGACGCTCGTCTTCACGCTGGACGGCGACTTTTTCCCGGTCGAAACCCTGCCCGTGCTCCCCATCGACCCCGCGGGTTCCGGGGACGCTTTCGCCGGCTGCTTCGCCGCCCGCATCGCCGAGGGCAGATCCCTGGAAGAAGCCGTCCGCGCCGCCAATTGTGCCGGCGCCCTTGCCACTCTGGGGGGCGGAGCCCAGGGGCCCATTCCCGGCCGGGAACTGGTCGACAGGCACCTGGAGCAGATCCCGCGCCGCTGAATTCGCCGAATCCGCTTGCGCCCTGCCTCTCACTTTCCAGAGTACCGCCATGGCCATCAACTACCTTCACGTTGTCCACGCGATCGGAGCCTTCCTCCTTTTCGCCGGGTTCGGCGGTCTCCTCGCCGGGACGGACAACAAGAACACCAACCGCCTCGTGGCCGCGCTCCACGGTTCAGGGCTGCTCCTGCTTCTGCTCTCGGGATTTGCCGTCCAGGGGATCGCCTCCCACGGGTTCCCCCTCTGGATCATCCTCAAAATCGTGCTCTGGCTGGCCCTGGCCGTGCTGTTTGTCCTCACGAAAAAGGGACGCGTCTCCACGGTCGCAGGCATCGCGGGCTCGCTCATCGTCGGCGCGGTCGCGGTCTGGCTCTGCGTGATGAAGCCCTTCACCTGAGCGGCGGTATCCCCTCCCTCGGCGAGACGCAATCTCCTGGGGTTCAGCTCACGGCCCGATTTTCGATTTCCCTGACGATGGCTTTCACCGCATCCTTTACGGGCACCGATCCCTCGTCTCCGCGGTTGCGATGCCGCACCGACACCTCCCCTGCCTCGGCTTCCTTGGCCCCGGCCACCAGCATGTAGGGCACCTTGGCCAACTGGGCCAGACGGATCTTGGCGCCGATTTTTTCCGCACTGAGATCGGTGGTCACCCGCACCTTCTTCTCCCTCAGCTTCGCCTCGACGTTGCGGGCATAGTCCTCGAATTTCTCCGAGATGGGCAGAATCCTCACCTGCTCCGGAGCCAGCCAGGTGGGAAAATGGCCGGCAAAATGCTCGATAAGCACCCCGACAAACCGCTCCATGGAGCCAAACGGGGCCCGATGAATCATGATGGGACGATGCTTCTCGTTGTCCGCTCCGATGTAGTGCAGATCGAAGCGCTCCGGGAGATTGTAGTCGACCTGCACGGTGCCCAACTGCCATTCCCGACCGATCACATCCTTGACCACAAAATCGATCTTCGGACCGTAGAAAGCGGCTTCGCCCGGCTCTTCGGTGAAAGGTTTGCCCAGCGACTTCGCCGCGCGTCGCAGCGCTTCCTCGGCCTTGTCCCAGTTTTCGGCGGCCCCCACGTATTTGTCCGAAGAGGGATCGCGCAGGCTCACCCGCACCCGATAGTCGTCCATCTTCAGGGTGCCCAGGACGATCTTGACCAGTTTGAGACAGCCCTCGATTTCGTCCTCCAACTGCTCTGGCGTGACGAAGAGGTGGGCATCGTCCTGGGTGAAACCGCGCACCCGGGTCATCCCCCCGAGTTCTCCCGACTGTTCCCACCGGTAGACCGTGCCGAACTCGGCCAAGCGCACCGGCAGATCCCGATAGGAATGAGGCGAGGCGTCGTAGATGCGGATGTGGTGCGGGCAGTTCATCGGCCGCAGCAGATAACCGTCCGACTTCTCCAGGTGCGACTCGATCAGCCGCTGGATCTGCTCGCAGCCGCAGGGCGCCTGCACGTATCGTCCCGGCGACCTTCCGAGTCGC
>CAZLUZ010000307.1:0-2466 GCA_964562825.1 uncultured Akkermansia sp. | reverse complement strand
ACTGATTACTGAACCCGGAAACCTTACCTCTGAGAGCCCGTGTGATCGTGGTGACATTGTGGTCAATCATACCGATGTAGGTTCCCTCGTAGGTGCCGGCCACCCCCATGGCGTCGGAGAACAACTTTCCCCCGATGCTCACCTCGTGCCCCCGGGCAGCGGCTCCCTCGGCCAGGGCCCGGATGTTTTTGTCGGATACCGAGGTCTCCACAAAGATCGCCGGGATCTTGCGCTCTACCAGGAGCGTGACCAGTTCCTCGATGTCCCGGACGCCCGCCTCCGACTCCGTGCTGATTCCCTGAATCCCCCATACCTCGAGACCATAGGCGCGAGCCATGTACCGAAAGGCATCGTGCGCCGTGACCAGGACGCGGCGCTCCGCCGGGATCGATGCGATCGACTTGCGGGCGTGGGAATCCAGAGCCGCCAACTTCGCCTTGTACGCGGTGGCGTTCCCCTGGTAAATCGACGCTCCTGAGGCGTCGTAATCGGCGAGAGCCTCCGCCACCACGTCCACCGCCCTCATCCAACCCTGTACATCCATCCAGACATGAGGGTCATAGTGATCGTCTTCGTCGGTGAGAAGATAGTCGCCCTGCTCCAGAATCGCCTCGGTCACGGCGTAAACCGGCTTCCCCCGACGCGCCAAGCGCACCAGCGCGTCCCCCATCTTGCCCTCCAGCATCAGTCCGTTATAAAAAATCACATCCGCAGCCTGCAGCCGCTTGAGGTCGGAGATGGTCGGTTTGTAGAGGTGAGGATCAATCCCCTCTCCAATGATCCCCTCCACCTCGGCCCGATCCCCGGCCACGTTCCTCACCAAATCCGTGATCATGCCGATGGTGGTCACCACCTTGTATTCCGTGGCAGATGAAGACACCGCAACCATTGCCGCCAGGACGGCGACAAAAGAAAAAAGAAACTTTCGAAATGCCGGGGGAAGGGTCATCAAATTCATCTGTCGAGGAACCTAGCAGGGTATCTTGATGGGTCAAGATGATTGTTTTGACCGCTACAATTCAATAGGGCTGGACATCGTCCGCCGGCTGGGGGAGTCTTGCCCAAGCTCCCGTTCCAGAATGCCAACCAGCACGGTAGAGAATTATCTCAAGGCCATTCTGCGTCTCGACGAAGACGCGGAGGCCACGATCTCGGTGGGGGCCATCGCCGAATTGCTCGAGGTCACTCCGGGAACGGTTTCGGCCATGATGCGGCATCTCGCCGAGCAGGGTTTGATCGATTACGTGCCGCGGCGGAGCGTCTCCCTGCTGCCCCGGGGCCGGCGACAGGCCCTCAGGGTGGTGCGGCGTCACCGGATCATCGAGACCTTTCTCGTCGAGGTGATGGCCCTGGACTGGTCGGAGGTTCACGAGGAGGCCGAAGTGCTGGAGCACGTCATTTCGGATCGGCTGCTCCGTCGCATGGACGAGATGCTGGGGCACCCCCGTCACGATCCCCACGGCGATCCCATCCCCGACGAAGAGGGCGGGTTCGCTCCCGAAGAGGCCTCCGCTCCGCTGTCGGTGCTGGAGCGCGGGCGGTTCCGGGTGATGCGGGTCGACGACGGCGACAACGAGTTGCTCGGCTGGCTGCAGGCCAACGGCGTGCTGCCCGGGGCGGAGTACCAGCTCCGGGCCAGGGACGCAGTTGCCGGTGTCATCGAGATCGAGAGGGCAACCGGCGAAGCGATGTTGCGGATGAGCGAGCGGGCGGCGAGTCGAATCTTCGTGGTCCCGGTGGGGTGAGGTGTCCTCAACCTTTCGAGCGACGCTCCGCCTCCTTGCCCAACTTCCGGAATCGCTCGAGCCCGGACTCTTCCAGCAGCGGGTCGTCGGTCGCTTCGCGCCACCTGAGCAAGGCCGCCTTCAAGCGCTCGACCTCTTCGGCGAGTTCAGGATCGTCGACGCGATTGAAAAACTCGACCGGATCGCTCTCCAGGTCATAGAATTCCCACTCCGGGGGATCCAGGTAACGGCGGTGGGCCTCCGCCGCTGGCGTGCCCCGGTAATTGGGCGCGTCGGCGAACTGCCCCGTGGGATCGCCATCCACCCGGGACTGGGGCTTCGTCTCTCCTGCCAGGAGGTTGTGGATAAGTTTGTAGCGCTGGTCCCGAATCGCTCGACGGGGAAAAAACTGTTGGTATCCATGGTAGTGGAACTCAGCGGCGAGGTAGGATCTCCAGTCTTCGGGAGGGTCTGCCCCGAGGAGGGCGGGGCGGAGGGAACGGCCGTGAAACTCCCTCGGAAAAGCCACCCCCGCCGCGTCCAGCACGGTGGGCACGATATCCACCGCGGACACCAGGGCCCGGCTCTCGATGCCGGCGCGGGCCACGCCAGGCCAGCGCACGAGGAAGGGAACCCGCAGCCCCGCCTCGTAGCAGGTCGACTTGCCGCGATTGAAAGGAGGCCCGTGATCCCCCAGAAAAATCCCGAGGGTATCGTCGGCGTGACCTGGCTCCGAGAGCTC
>CAZLUZ010000306.1:0-2562 GCA_964562825.1 uncultured Akkermansia sp. | reverse complement strand
TACTGAATACTGAATACTGAATACTGAATACTGAATACTGAATACTGAATACTGATTACCGATTACCGACCAAAGCCGTGATACAAATACAGCGCTCCGTAGGTCCAATTAGGCCGCGGCATCCCGGGGAAATTGACGCGGTCCATCATCAGGGCGATGTAGGGGGCCGGAAACCCTTCGGGCAGAGGAATCACATTGGGCCAGACCCGCGTCCCGTGGCGTTCGTCCCACGGCGGCAGACGCAGATCCAGTTGGCCCGCTGGCCCAAGGTCCGGATAGGTGCGGATATAGATTCTCCGGTCGGCACTGCCGAAGAGAACATAGCGGGTACCACCGAACGACTGGATCATCGTGCCGGTGCTGTCCATTTCCACCGGCCCGGCCAGCCGCGTGAACCCTCGATTCCATTCATCGCTCTCCCACATGCCGGCGCGGTACTTTTCATGACGCTCCGAGAGCAGCAGACGCCATTTCCCCACCTCCGCGTCAAAGACTCCGTGGGGATCCTCGTGGGCACCCTCGATGCCGACGGAACACGCTTTCATGATGGAGAATCCCCTTCTCGGGTCTCGGACCGATGAAACCGCGAGAATGGTTTTTTCCTCTGCCCTCCCCGCCCCGCCGAGGGCGCTGAACCCCGTCGTCCATCCCCGCCATTCCCCGGAAACGGAATCGAGAAACAAGTGAGAGGCCAGCTCATTGCGGAGCAGGCCATCCCCCATGTCGAAGACGATGATCCCCTCGAATCGGATATCGAACACGGAGGGATCGAGGGAAAAGACGCCCTGGAGCGGATGGGGCAAAGCCCGGCCTCGAATCGTGATGGTGAACCAGAGCCGACCCCCGTCGAGCAGGGGATCCCCCACCTCATCGGTGATCGCCCGGATATCGGCCTGCCCCGAACCCGGCGTCAGCGCCGACGACACCTCGCCGAGGGCCACCTTCGCCCCGGCGTCCAACTCGGCGAGAACGCCGAAATCGTAGTTCCTTGCGCGCCGCGTCTCCCGCAGATCGAGATGCTGAGAAAAATCGCTGTAGCCGATCAACTCCGATCTCCCCGACGATTCCAGCAGAAGATTCACCCCGACCGCAGCCATTTGCACTCGCAGCGTCAGCGCCTCTGCCGGAATCGACCCCGACAGTTCCCATTCATCCGAGACGAGCTTCTCTCCTGTGCTGTCCCGCACCTCCCACGAGATGGATACGGGTCGGCCGTCCCGAAACTGAAGCCTGGCGACGAGTCGATCGCCCGATGCAGAATCTGCAAACACCAGACCTGCAGCGCCCGTCCCCTCGAAGCGATCGACCACGACATCGTAGGTGGCGAAGGGATTGAATCCGCCGGTCCAACGCAGAGATCGACCTCTTTCCCCCATGGCCTTTCCGGCGAGTTGTCCCTCTTCGATGGTCCAGGAGACCTCACCTCCGCGCTCCCCTTCGACAAGTAACTCCGGGTGCATCAGGTCGAGATCGATCGTCTTGGCCGGGCGCAGGGACGCCAACGGAATGGCTTGATCGGCGTCAAAAACCATCCGCCGCACCGCCTGGCGGCGAAAAACGATTTCATCGGGACAAATCTCATCCCCAGCAGATGCCGGTGAACCAAATGGAGGGAATGATGCGAGAATAAGCGAGATCGAAAGAAATCGTTTCATCAGGAAGGGGCCGTGTCGTTGTCCCCAGACATGTCCCATACCATCACGGCCCGCAAGCCTGCAGTCGACGACCCGCTCACAAAAAAACCCAACTCCGGCTCAGCGCCGGAGTTGGGTGATTTAACAAATAACCAACCAAGGAGAAACCAGTCGAGTAATGCTTACTCGAGAGGACCGCCTGTCTGGCCAACCCACCTGACGAAGTCGGGTGTGGTCAGGCTGGTGCTCTTCCGGTCGCGAGAAAGGAGAGTTCCACCGTCAAACAGGACATTGAAGCCGACGAAGAAAATGTGTTCGTCGATGGTGTCATTCTCCACGTCCTGATCGTAGTAGGAGCCGCGGTAACCGACCGTGGTGCTCAAGCAGTTGTTGAGCTGCTTCTCGGCGGATACATGCCAGCTGTAGATCTCCACATCGTCGACATCAGAGTCCATTTCCCCCCAAGCCGCTCCAACGCCGGCGGACAGCATGAGACACTCCGTCGGGAAATAACGCACCCCGCCACTCACAAACCACGCGTCGGTGATGGAGTCAAGACCCTGGTCGTCGTCACCCTGGTCGTCGGAGAGGAAGCCGACCTGACCGTAGTAGGTGGTCTTGCAGCGATAGACGAGAGCCTCACCCCCCACGAAGTAACGCTGGGAGCTGTCGGTTTCATTGTTGTCCTGATCCGTGAAAACCACACCCCCGAAAACGCCGAGACCTCCGCCATCGCCCCGCTTCATCAGGTGGGCGCCGAGGCCGTATCCATCTTCGTAGGTGTCGTCTCCACTGCTCTCGGCGATCTCCCCGAAGGCGTCGAACTGAAAAAAGAAGTCCGAAGAGACATATCCACCCAGCCGCAACAGGGCAGAGTAGGACCAATAGTTTTCATCTTCGTTCGCCGTAAGAGCGTTTCCGCCGAGGT
>CAZLUZ010000305.1:0-2577 GCA_964562825.1 uncultured Akkermansia sp. | reverse complement strand
GCTGGCGCCACTCCGCACCTCCGAGGAGAGAAAGCGGAACTCCGCTTCCTGTCCCGTGACCAGCCCGAACTCCTGTCCCTCGAGAAAGTGGGAGCTGCCCTCTTCCATTCCCTGCGGAACCACGCAGACGGCCTTGAGCGGAGGCTTGAACCCGGGTATCGCCGGCATGGAAGATTCCAGCCCCAGGTAATACGAGCGCGAGGTCCCCGCTTTGATGCGAAGTCCCTGACCGGTGGCCCGGTTTCGCGCATACACCGCAGCCCCCCGGGCCACGGCGAGATCCGGCTGGAATCCCTGAAGTTCCACCGGAGCGTCGCCCCCGTTCCATCGGGCGAGCAGGTCGATGATCCTGCGGCGCACCGGTTCCGCCTTGAACGCGCCTCCGTTAAACAGGACCGCCGTGGGAAAGAGCAATTCCCCCCCGGGATCCTTCACCAGACGGGAAAGCTCCTCGCTGGCGCGGACGTTGGCCAGACTGCGGCGGAGGAAGCGGGCCAGGTGCTTGCTCACCACGGGGTCGGAGGCATAGGGCAGACCGAACTCCTGCAGACCACTTCGTCCTCCCTCCTGGGGCAGGTCATCCGGTCCGGTCAGGGGAAAAAAGCCGTCGAGCACCACCGCCTCCAAAGCGGTCCGGTCGAGTGCGGTGGAGATGGTTTTGGCGAAGAGACTGGACCCGCGCGACGGAATCGCGATGGGAGCCTCGTCGAGCTCCTCCCGGGAAAACAGGGTCTCCTTGGCCGCCCGGCAGCCCTGAATGAGGGAAAGCATCTGCCAGTTGTCGATGCTGGTGCCCTCCGCGGCCAGCCTCGCCTGGAGGGTGTAGGCGAGAGCCAGATCCATGTTGTCGCCCCCGAGGAGGAGGTGTTCCCCCACGCTGATCCGCTCGATCTCGAGGTTGCCCTCGAGTTCGGTGATGGCGAGCAGGCTGAAATCCGCGGTACCGCCCCCGACGTCGCAGACGAGCACGACGTCGCCTTTGTCGACCTGTTTGCGCCAGTCGCTCCCGGTCTGGGCGGTCCAGGCATAGAAGGCGGAGAGGGGTTCTTCGAGCAGCGCCACGTTAGGCCAGCCCGCGGCTTCGGCGGCCTCCAGGGTGAGGTTTCGTGCCACCTCGTCGAAGGACGCCGGCACGGTCACCACCAGTTCTCCGGCTTCGAGTGGGGCCGCGTTCTGCGAGGATTCGTAGGCGCGGCGAAGATGTTCCAGGTATCCACGCGTCGTCTCGAAAGCGGAGAGTTTCTCCGCGGCATCGATGCCCGACTGCCAAGGCAGCACCGGGCTCCGCGGATCGACGTGGGGATTGGAAAGCCAGGACTTGGCCGAAGTGATGAGCCGGTCGGTGACCATGGCTCCGTGTTCCCGGGCAAAATGGCCGCGCAAGATGAGTCGCTGGTCGCTCTTATCCCAGAGGGGGCGGGCCAGGTTCTCAGGAAACTCGGATTCGTGGGGCAGATAGGTCGCCGAGGGAAAGGTCTCCCGAGCGCCCAGTTGGTTGATCCCGAGCGTCTGCGGGATTTCGAGGATGGCGGGGGCCTCGCGTGAATCGAGTTCCGCCCAGGACAGGGCGCTGTTGCTGGTTCCCAGGTCGATTCCCAGGGCGAACGATTTATCCATGACGGCAGGTCACAGGGGTAGAGGCTCGCGAAATCACACTTCCACTTCGGCGGGGGCGAGCGGGGGCAACGCTCCGGAGGCCGACGAAATCACCTTGGGCAGGCGGGCTGAGGTGACTTTCCATCCCCGATGGACCAGGGTTCCCGAGAAGGGGGCGCTACCTCCGAGATTCCCGGTGAGCCGGTAGAGGCTCGCGTCGTAACCCGCGGGCACGGTCACGGCGCCGCCCTCGGTTCCTTTCTCGACCGGTTCCACGGTAAAATGTTCGTCGATCACTGCGCGGCAGCCCTGGTGCACCACCCGCGCGGCGGCGCCGATCGCGGCATCATCGTGGGCGGCGATGTCGTCCATGAGAAAGTCGATGAGCCGGCCCTTCTCCTGGAGCCGGGCGAGGAAGGTGATGACCTCGTCTTCGGCGGCGCCCTTGACTTCGGCAGCGGGGGAGGGCTTACCGGGTGTTTCCTCCGGTGGCGTCGGGGCGCCGGATCTGGAGGAACTTCCACTCCGAAAGAGTTCGATCGCCAGCACGACGGCAAGAAGGGCACCGATCACCTGCAGCACGATGGCGACGGTATCGGGCAGTCCGACAAGGGAGAGCGCGACCGCAACGCCGATCGCGACGGCCAGGAAAGGAAGAATCTTGTTCATGGGACCCTATCTCTAAATCAATCGACCCGATTTGCAACGCGAGCGGGAGGGCTCGGTTTTCGGTATTCAGTAATCAGTAATCAGTAAAAATCGATTACACACAAACTTCGATAATCGGCATGTCTTGATATTCTGCAACAAGGGTCATTCCGAGCACCCTCTTTCGAGCCTGGCAGATGAAAGGACCTGTCTTTCAGGCAAGTCTTGATTGACAATGGGCAACGCTTGCGAACAAAGAATCCGTAACCCGAGTAAACCTGAATACTGAATACTGAATACTGAATACTGAATACTGAATACTGAATACTGAAT
>CAZLUZ010000304.1:0-2809 GCA_964562825.1 uncultured Akkermansia sp. | reverse complement strand
GCTGCAGCCTCCTCCGATTACGCCGACGACGTTGCCCGCCTGTGGGACCTCGCCGACGCCGGCATCGAGATCACACCCGTGGGACAAGTCCAGTCCCTGAGCACCTCGCGGATCTTTTTTGATGCGCCCACGGCAGAGCGGGCCGCGGACCTGGCGGATCGCGCCGATCCCGTGCTTACCTACCTGGCCAACCGCATCGTGATGGGCGACCGCCTCACTCCGTATTCCATGGTGGCGGGCGCCTCGGGGAACCTGCCGTCACCGGTTCCTCCGGACCTCGAGGAAGACGAGATCGTGCTGAGCCAGTGGCTCGCCGAGGACCTCGGGGCACAGCCGGGCGACCAACTGACCCTCCACTATTATGTCGTCCAGACCGGCAGGAAACTGGTCGAAGAATCCGCCACGTTCACCGTGCACTCCGTCGCCCGGATCGGGGAGCAGGGCTGGGACGGCTCCTGGACCCCCGAGTTCCCGGGTATCTTCGAGGTGGAGAATCTCGATGACTGGGAACCCGGCATCCCCATCGATCGCTCCCTCATCCGGGACAAGGACGAGGATTTCTGGGACACCTATCGGGCCACGCCCAAGGCGTTCATTCGCCTGGAGGCGGCGCGCGCCCTCTTCGCCAATCGTTTCGGCAACACCACCTCGATCCGGCTCGAGGCCGATTCCGCTGCCGACTACGCACAACGGCTGGAAAGAGAACTCAATCTCGGCGATATTGGACTGACGGTGCGCCAGGTCGGTGAGGCGGCCCGGATGGCGGTGCGCCAATCTCTCGACTTCGGGGCTCTCTTCGCCTCGATGAGCTTCTTCCTCATCGTCGCCGCCCTGGTCCTCACCGCTCTCGTCTTCCTCTTCGGGGTGGAGAGTCGGAGCAACCAGATTGGCCTGCTGCTCGCGACCGGATTCACCGCCGCTCGGGCTCGAAGACTCTTTCTCGCTGAAGCCGCCATCCTCGCGGTGTGCGGCTCCCTGGTCGGCCTGGTCGGGGGCTGGGTCTACACGAACCTCGCCCTTCAGGGGATGTCCGGAGCCTGGCGGCAGGCCGCATCGGGCATCGAGTTCGTCTATCACGTCCGGCCGTCCACTCTGGTGGTCTCCTTCGTCGTCACCGTGGTGCTCGGTCTGGCCACGGTGTGGTTCGCCAGCCGTTCCATCAGCCGGGTGAAACCGGGCCGGCTCATCTCCGGCTCATCGGGAATCGATGCGGGCCGCTCGGGTTCTCTGCTGCGGCTCACCGCCCTCTGGGGGCTTCCGCTCTGCCTCATCGGGGGCATCGGATGCCTCCTCGCTCCGAAGGCCGAGGGGACCATCGCGGAACAGGGGCTGTTTTTCGGCGCGGGCTTTTTCTTCACCCTGGCAGGCATCTGTGCCGCCGCCCTGGCCCTCCTGCGCCTAGGGAAACCGGCGGAACGAATCGCCAGCCTGTCCGCCCTGGGGAGACAGAACACGGTGCGGCGCAAGGGCCGCAGCCTGGCGGTGATCGGGCTGATGGCGGCCGGCGTCTTCATGGTCACCGCGATCAATTCCTTCCGTCTCGAGGGCGAACGCGGCTCCGAGCGACGCGATTCGGGGACGGGCGGCTTCACCCACGTCGGCGAATCCACACTGCCGATCTACGAGGACCTGAATGCCGCCGAGGGCCGGGAGCGCTACGGCCTCGATCGCTTCGCCGACACCGCATTCACCATCATTCCCTTCCGGGTCACCGACGGCGAGGACGCCAGTTGCCTCAACCTGAACCGGGCTCAGCGACCGCGGCTCATGGGCGTAGACCCGGCCCTGCTCGACCTGCCGGAGACACCGTTTTCCTTCACCTCCAACCTGGGCGCCCCCCGGCACCGGGGCTGGGACGTCCTCAACTGGGAAACCGGGACACCCCGGACCGTTCCCGCGATCCTCGACATGAATACCGCCACCTATGCCCTGCAGGTGGGGCCGGGCGACGAGATCAACTATGGTGACGGCGAGGGCGAGACCTTTCGCGCTCGAATAGCCGCGATGGTGTCCAACTCGATCCTCCAGGGAAGCCTCATCATCTCGGAGCGCGAATTCATCCGGCTCTACCCCGACTCGGGGGGGTACCGATTCTTCCTCCTCGATTGTCCCGACCGCGAGATGGCCGATGAGATCGCGGCCCACCTCACCCGCATGTTCGGCGATCGCGGTCTCGCCATGCGTCCCGCGGCGGAGAGACTTGATGAGTTCAACGCGGTGCAAAACACCTATTTGAGCATTTTTTCCACCCTGGGAGGTCTCGGCCTGATCCTGGGAACGGCCGGCCTCGCCGTGGTGGTGGGACGCAATGTGATGGAGCGCAGGGGGCAGTTGGGCCTGATGCAGGCGGTGGGATTCACCCGCGAGGCCCTCGCGCGGATGATTCTGGCGGAGCACTGGTTCCTCCACGTCTTTGGCGTTCTGTTGGGAGCCGGGGCAGCGCTGATCGCCGTCTTCCCAAAGCTCATCGGCAGGGGCGGCGACGTGCCCTGGTTCCTCCTCGCGGGAGTCAACCTTGCCGTGCTCGCCGGTGGTCTCTTTTTCTGCTGGGTGGCGGCCCGACTCACCCTCCGCGGCGAGCTGATCGACGCGCTTCGCTCGGAATGACCCATGGTCGGGCTCGACTATCGGCCCGATGCCCCCACGATCTGGCGAGCGCGGCACCATTTTGCCCCTCCACGTAGCCGCCTTTGCCAAAAGGTGGCCCGATGCCCCACGCTCTGGCGAGCGCGGCTACATTTCCTATCCACCCATGTAGCCGCCTTTGCCAAAAGGTGGCCCGATGCCCCACGCTCTGGCGAGCGCGGCA
>CAZLUZ010000303.1:0-2883 GCA_964562825.1 uncultured Akkermansia sp. | reverse complement strand
GTGGTCAGTGGTCAGTGGTCAGTGGTCAGTAGTCAGTAGTCTGTGATTGGTGGTCTAGAATGAAAAACTCATCCAGGGAAGGTGGTTGGCGGAGAGTGGGGGGATTGGGGAGTTCGGTTTCGAGACAAAATTCCTGGGACAGAGAGATCATTTTTCCGAGCATCGCTCCGATTTCTTTGCATGCCGCTCCGAATTTGGAAGTGGTTTCTTGATCGATATGTCCGGAGTCGAAAGCGGTGATCAACCAGTGTTGGGTTTCATTCTGTTCTCCGTCTGCGTCGGTCAGTTTGCTTTTGAAATGTTTTTCGTATCTGCGTTTTGCCCAGGCTTCGGCGATCGGGGCCCCGATCGATCGGGAAGAGCGTCGGATCTGGTCGGTCAAAGCAAACTTCTCCTCTCGAGGGAACTCTCGCGAAAGGTCATAGAGTTCTTTCGCCAGACGGCGAGCTTTCCTCCAAACCACCAAATCGGTGAAATGATTCGCATAAGGTAAATCGGACATCTGGAGACTGGAGACTGATTACTGATTACTGATTACTGATTACTGATTACCGAATTCTGATCACTGAATCCTATGCGGACTCTTCACCCAGGCCCCTCGCGTGCGGAGTTCCTCCTCGAGCCGATGCACCAGATCCGCGCCGAGGATGTGCTCGATCAGGTCTGCGTCGCGGTCAACATGACTCGGTGCGATGTCGGCATGGGTGACCAGGTAGATCTCCCAGAGCCGGTGGTTCCGCGTGATTCGCGCCGCCTCGCCGAAGCCAGACTCGGAAAGCTGCAGCGTTCCATCGTCCCGTTCCTCGAGATGGCCGATCCGCGTCTCCCGCCTCAGGATCCGGTCGAGGTGAATCGGTCTCCAGGTTCGCTTGGCCAACAGGTCCGACTTGGCAAAGGGCAGGTTTGAGGTCTGCTCCGCGTCCGGCGATTTGTCTTCCTGAATCTCGAAGGCGGCGCGAAGCACATGCTGGCGTTCCACCTTTCCCCGCAGACGACGGTGGCGAACGTAACGGGCGATGACTCCGCGGCGCGGGGCCAGGAACATGCTGAAGAGAAAAACCACCGAGGTCATGATCACGATGACGGCTCCGGCGGGAAGGCGGGGGACCAGGGCGCTCACCGCTGCTCCGAGCCATCCGCTGACCGCTCCGATCGCGGCGGCCAAGACAACGGTCGAGGACAAACGATCCGTCCAGAACCGGGCCGCCGTCGGTGGGGTGATGAGAAAGGCGATGATGAGGATGAGCCCCACCGCCTGAAGCCCGATCACGGTCACAGCCGTGACCAGACCGAGCAGCAGGAGATCGAGCAGAATGGTGGGCCAACCCGTTGAGGCACCGAAACCCTCATCGAAGCAGAGTAGAGTGAACTCTTTGAAGAAGAGAATAGAGGCTACGGCAGCGCACAACGCCACGATGGTGACGAGCACGAAATCGGTGAACACCATGGAGGCGGTCTTTCCGTAGATGAACGACTCGAGACCTGCCGCGCTGGCCCCGCTCATCTTTTGAACCATGCCGAGCAGGGCCAGACCAAATCCGAAGGACACGCTGAGAACGAATCCCATGGCGACATCCTCGCGAAGACGGGTGGTGTTGCGAATCGCCATCATGACGAGCACTCCGCAGACGCCGGCAACGGATGCGCCCGCGATGAGTCCCGGCAGGGATTTCCCGTCGCCGCCCAGCGCGACCATGATGACGAAAGCGAGAACGATTCCGGGCAGGGTGGAGTGAGCCAGGGCGTCACCCATGAGGGAGCGTTTGCGGAGGAGGAGGAAGGTGCCCACGATACCCGAGGCAATGCCGAGGGCGGTGGTGGAGAGAACGACGAGTCGGGTGTTGTAGTTCTCCAGCAGAACGACTTCGATGACCTCGTCGATCGAGGGCCACTCGATCTCGGCAGCGACGGCGATGCAGGGGAAGAGTTGGGCGAGCAGGACGAGGAGAAGGATGCGGAGCGGGCGGGCCTCGGATGGGAGAAGAATGGCCGGGACACTCATCATCGCACCGCGCGGGCCAGGGCGAAGGCGGCGTCGTTCAGCAGACTGAGCCGACCGCCGTAGGTCTTCTCCAGGTTATCCCTCGTGAAGACCGACTCGGTAGGTCCGGCGGCGACGACGCGCATGTTGAGCAGGACGACCCAGTCGAAGTACCGCGATACCGTAGCGAGGTCGTGATGCACCACGAGGCAGGTTTTGCCCGCCTTATTCAGTTCGCGGAGGATGGCTACGATGGCTTCCTCAGTAGCGGCGTCCACCGCGGCGAACGGTTCGTCCATGAAGTAGATTCTGGCATTCTGGGCCAGGGCGCGGGCGAGGAAGGCTCTTTGTTGCTGGCCCCCGGACAACTGGCTGATCTGGCGGCGGGCCAGGTGGGCGATGCCCACCTTTTCCAGGGCCTCCATCGCTTCCTCACGTTCCGCCTTGCCGACTCGGCGAAACCACCCCAGCCTTCGGTAGGTACCCATGGCGACAAGATCGAGCACGTTCACGGGGAAATCCCAGTCGACCGATTCCCGTTGGGGGACATAGCCGACGAGGTGTCGTTGTTCCTTGTAGGGTTTGCCATAGATACCGACTTCGCCGGATGCTTTCGGGATGAGGTCGAGGCAGGCCTTGAGCAGCGTGCTTTTTCCCGCCCCGTTTGGGCCCACGATGCCGACCAGTTTGCCTTCGGGCACATCGAGATCGACATCCCAGAGCACCGGGCGGCGATGGTATGCGACCGTCAGGTCGTGCACCGCGAGAGGCACATGGTGGGGATGGAAGGAAAGGTCCTCGCCCGCGGCATCGCCCGGCGGAGACATGGTTTGGAGAACACGCATTTTCAGTAATCAGTAATCAGTAATCAGTAATCAGTAATCAGTAATCAGTAATCAGTA
>CAZLUZ010000302.1:0-2906 GCA_964562825.1 uncultured Akkermansia sp. | reverse complement strand
CGGGAGGGGGGTCCGGCGGTAGGTTTCGACGAGGGCGGGGCCGTAGGAGCCGAGCCGGTTGCCCGTGGAGGGAAAGACGTAGAGGACGTTGCGATCGATCACGATGACGTAGAGTCTGTCGCCGAGCGTGTCGGCGAAGCGATCGAGGAAGGCGGGCGAAGTGAGGGCGCTGCCGAGGAAGGGATCCGAGTCCCGAACGATGGCATATTCGATGACTCCCCGATGGTTTCTGATGTAATCCGGCTCGAAGTCCTGGGCGATGCGGTCGGCCACCAGTGCCGCCCGCAGGGAGAAGGTTTCCCAGTCGAGTCCTCTCTCTTTCCAAGTTTCATCGGTGAAACTCCTCACTCCGTAGGCCCACTCGTAGGCTGCGGCGAGCTGGGTCTTGCGGGCCCCCTCGACCTGGGAGGCGATTTCGACCTTCTCGAAGTGCCCCTCGAAGAGCAGACCGACCCGCCCATCGGATTCATCCGCCTGGAGCCAGGCGGGCCAGAGCAGGCTCGCCACGGCGGTCAGGGTGAGGGACAGGGGAACAAGTCTCATTCGGGAATAGAAGTTGCGAACGCCGCGCCGTGCGGTTGGGTGAAAAACCATCTTCGATGATAGCGTTTTTACAAGGAACCCTTGAGGAAAGCTGGCCCGGGAGGATCGTCATCAACGCGGGCGGGGTTGGCTACGAGGTGAACGTGCCTCCTCTGGTTGAGACGAGGTTCGGACAAGTTGGGGAAAAGATCCGGGTCTTGACCCATCTCCACGTTCGCGAGAACGAAGAGACCCTTTTCGGTTTTCCCGACGAGGATTCCCGGGCTCTCTTCCGGTTGCTTATCGAGCGGGTATCCGGGGTGGGTCCGAAGGTGGCGATGTCGATCCTCGGCGGCATGTCGGCGACCGATTTCAAGCAGGCGGTGGTTGAAGGAGATGCCGGAACGATCGCCCGAATCCGAGGGCTCGGCAAAAAGACGGCGGAGCGCGTGGTACTGGAACTACGGGACAAGGTCGGGGTGAAAGACGCGTGGGAGACCCAGGCCAGTCCCGATGCGACGCCGACCCAGCGTGCCCGGGGCGACGCCCTTCTCGGACTGATGGCGCTCGGCTTCAAACAGGCCGAAGCCCGCCGGGCGGTCGACCGCGTGCCCGGCGACGTCTCCGACACCGACGAGGTCCTCCGGGCCGCGCTACGTACTTTGCAGGGATGAGCGATCCGCTGACCGTCAGCCGCGAAATCCAGGCGCGGTTGCCCGAAGGAGGGTTGTTTGCGGAGAAGACCTTCCGGGTGTCTCCCGAACCCTTTCCCCTGCCCAAACGGCTGGTGAAGACGCTGGACAAACTCGGGCCGGTATTCCACCGCTTCCAGAGAGCCTGCGACGTGATCTACCGGCGCAGCCGAAAAGAGACGCTCCCCCCCTGGATCGCCGGTTACCTCGACCGCGGCAAACCCCTCGACCTTATCGAAGTGGGCCTTTCGGGCGAGACCGTGGAGGCTCTCCCCGCCGTGATTCGGCCCGACCTCATCCTCACCGATCACGGTTTCATCATTTCCGAGTTCGACTCCGTGCCCGGGGGCATCGGACTGACCGGTTGGCTGGCCCGCATCTACGGCCGGCTGCTGCCCGATACCGCCTTGGTCGGAGGAGCCGACGGAATGGTGTCGGGCTTTCGCTCGATCTTTCCCCGGGACGAGGCGGACATTCTCATTTCTCGGGAAGCGGGCGATTACCGCCCGGAGATGGACTGGCTCTGCCGGGAGGTGGGGGAGGGTTTCCGGGTGGAAGTCGCCGAGAGCTACTCCACCGGCGGTCGGGATGTGTACCGTTTCTTTGAGCTTTTCGATCTGCCCAATCTTCCCCGGGCGGGGGAACTGGGCGATGCGGCCGCGGCGGGCGACATCTTTTTGACCAGTCCTTTCAAGCCGTGGCTGGAGGAAAAGGCCTGGACCGCCCTTTTCTGGGCGCTGCCTCTGCGGGATATCTGGCGAAAAGAACTGCGCGACGCCAGCTTCCGGGGATTGCAGGAGCACATCCCGCGCAGTTGGATGGTCGAGCCCGTTGACCTGCCGCACCAGGCGGCCCTTCCGGGTCTCGATATCCGTGATTTCCGGGAGTTGAAGGGCTTCAGCCAGAGCGAACGGGAGCTGGTCCTGAAACTGAGCGGCTTTCACGAGCGGGCCTGGGGGGCCCGGAGCGTGATCATCGGGCACGACGTCTCCCAGGAAGCCTGGGGCGAGGCCGTCGAGGAGGCGATCGGCAGCTTCGCGGAGGCTCCCTATGTGCTGCAGCAGTTCCACACGAGCAGCATTCATCGTCATCCCTGGTTCAACCGGGAGACCGACACGATCGAGACCATGGAGGGACGGGTGCGCCTCTGTCCCTACTATTTTGTGGGTGCGGCGGATCGCCGGGTCCGCCTCGGCGGGATTCTCGCCACGGTGGTGCCGGCGGACAAGAAAATCATCCACGGCATGGCCGACGCGATCCTCGCTCCCTGTTGTGTGGTCTGAGCCTCGGGAACGAGTTTCAGGCGGGATAGCTCCCCAGCACCTTGGTGAAGCTGCAGTGCTTCGCCAGCTGCCTCAGCGCGTCGATGAGCTCGGGATCCTCGCAGTGTCCGGCCACATCGACGAAGAAAAAGTATTCCCAGGCCCGGCGTTTGGAGGGCCGGCTCTCGATCTTCGACATGTTGATGGAGAACTTCTCGAAGGGCTCCAGGGCCCGGTGCAGGGAGCCGGGTTCGTCGGTGACCGAAAACATGATCGAGGTGCGATCGTCACCCGTGGGAGGACAGGTCCGGTGGGAGATGACGAGGAACCGGGTGGTGTTTCCAGCGAGGTCCTGGATGGAGCGTTCCAGGATATTGAGCTGGTACATTTCCGCGAGCAGGCTGCCTCCGAGGCCGGCGGCGTTTTTTTC
>CAZLUZ010000301.1:0-2949 GCA_964562825.1 uncultured Akkermansia sp. | reverse complement strand
GCGATGGCCTCGTCTTCTATCCCTTCATGTTCGGCACCGAAACGCCAGACCCGGATTATTCCCTCGACCTCTACGGGGGCGCCCTGGTCCGGGACTACGGCATGCTGGGGAACAAGCGGATGGTTCAAATCGATTCCGGAGAGAAAGGCATCGTGGAAGGCGACGGGCTGCGCCCCCTGAGCGTTTCCGAGCAGGCCTCCCTCCAACGGGGGCTGGCCGAGGGCAGACCGTGGTATTCCATCCTCGACACCGAACCCGAGATCGAGTGACCCGCGCCCCGGATCACGACTTGGGATAGCCGCCCGGGTGCCTGCGGTGCCAGTTCCAGGCCGATTCGATGATCGCGCCGATGGTGGGAAATTTCGGTTGCCACCCCAGTTCCTCGATGATGCAGGTGCTGTCCGCCACGAGAGTGGGCGGATCCCCGGGTCTGCGTTCGGCACTGACCGCCGGCACCGGGTGTCCGGAGACTTCTCGCACCGTCTCGATGACCTCCCTGACGCTGAACCCATTGCCGTTCCCCAGGTTGTAGCGAAGGACCTTCCGGGTTTCCAGGGCCTCCAGCGCGAGCAGGTGCGCCTCGGCGAGGTCGGAGACATGGACGTAATCGCGAACACAGGTCCCGTCCGGGGTTTCGTAATCCTCTCCAAAAATCTTGATCTGCTCGCGTTGCCCCAGGGCCACCTGGATCACCAGAGGTATCAGGTGGGTCTCGGGGTCGTGATCCTCTCCCCTTTCCTCGGTGCAACCCGCGGCATTGAAGTAGCGCAGCGCGGCAAAACGCAGTCCGTGGATGTCGTGATACCAGCGAAGCATCCGCTCGATGTAGAGCTTGGATTCCCCGTAGGCACTCCCCGGGTCCAGCGTCTCCTCCGCCGAGATCGGAATCCTCCGGGGCGAACCGAACAGATTTGCGGTCGAGGAGAAAATGAATCGCTCCACGTCAAATTTCACCGCTGCCTCAATCAGATTCAGGGCGTTCCTCACGTTATCCCCCAGGTATTTGGCGGGATGGGTCATGGATTCCCCCACCAGCGAGTAGGAGGCGAAATGCATGATGGCCTGAGGCTGGAACTCCCGGACCGCCTGCTCCACAGTCTCGGGGTCGGCGAGGTCCCCTTGCACAAAAGCCGCCGTTTCGTTTACCGCGGCGCGATGTCCCATGTAGAGATTGTCGAAGACCATGACGTCGTGGCCCGCGGCGATCAGGGAATCGACCGCAACGCTCCCGATGTATCCGGCTCCCCCGGTGACAAAGACTTTCATCCGGGCGATCCTAGCGCCTCAGGGGGAGAAAGACAAACCGGTGTTTGCCGGGGAGGAAACATCTTCGCCGTCTCGCTCCCGGCCGAAGCGCTCGATCAGGCGGAGGACTCGGTCGGCGGGCACGAGGTAGGTCGCGTGATGATCGGCCCGGGAAATGGCGATCCCGATCCAGGCCCCGCTCCGGTCGAAGACCGGGACGCCCTCCTCTTCGCCGGCTTGCAGAGGCAGATCCGTCTCGACGATGGCGGGAAAACCGTGCCTGCGCTGACTGACCCGGAGACCGATGCGCGCCCAGTGGTTCTCCAGCGCCTGAAGTGTGTCCGAATCCGGCGCAGGACCGGCGGACCGTTGGGAATGCGTCACCGTCCCGGTTCGCCACCCCCGGTCTCCGCCGTGGTAACCGACAAAAGCGCCCACGGGGGCCTCCGATGCCATCTCCGCCCGAGTCAAGCCCCCCCGGGCCGGCAACACCGCGAGGGCGAGATGGTCCTCCCCGGAGAGAAGGTGAATCCGGTGTTCGTCCAGCTCCACGGCTGGCGCATCGCGCCAGACCAGTCGCAAACCCGGTCGCACCGCGTCCGCGGGAAAGATCACCACACTGCGTTCCAGCCCGGGTAAGGCGAGGATCGTCCCCCGCGCCACGAAGCCATCCAATCCCTCGATACGGACGGAGCATCGCCTCGCCCGCTCCCCGGCACCACGATCGAAAACAGAGACCAATTCCCTCTCCCAACGCTCGATTTCGGCCGCTGGAGAAACGGGTTCTCCCGGCGTTCTTCGCGCGGGTTCAGGAAGTGCGGGATTCACCACCGGCAGCACCAGCGCCAAGCCCAATCCGGACCCGGCGAGGACCCAGACCCATCCCCTCCGCGATCTTTTCCTCTCTCCCATCACCACAAATTCGAGACGCTTGTCCGATATTTTTCACAAATACCATAAATTGGCCTTACTGCAAGTCCGATTGGGAATGGCCCGATCAGGGCGCATTCCTTCACCTATCGGCGAAAAAGACCTTTCCTCCGGCTCGACGCCCCCCCCCAGAGGGCGTCCCCGCTCCGTCAGTTCCCCGGGGACAAGCTCACCGGAATCTCGGCGATGGGCACCCCGAAATAGGCTGGCGCCACGCCGAGACGTCGATCCGCCGCCGCATCCTGGTCCAGAGAGGTCGGCAGCAGGTCTCCGGCGCACCACATGACGAGGACGACACCGGGATAAAAAAGAAGCCGACTGAGCAGCCGTTTGCCCGCACTGACACCAAAACGATTCACCAAGCCATTATTCAAACGTTCGACGCAAGATCAATAATTTTCGCAACCTTTTCAATTTTTTAGACCTTCCGGACTTTTCCGGAGGGTTCATTCGGCAAAACGCTTTGATTCGCCGTTGCCATCGCCACGGCCCTTGCCCAATATCCGGGTTTGATCATGGCCCAACCGCTATCCGATTCTTCCGCCGGACGCCCCTTCGTCATGCCGCTTCTCAGTGTGATGATGTTCGTCCAGTTTTTTGTTTGGGGCTCCTGGTTTCCCACGGCCGGGCAGGCGTTGGGGGCCAATGAACTCGCTGCTGCGGTCAAGTGGGCCTACGACTCCGCCCCTCTCGGCGCCATCTTTGCTCCCCTCTTCCTCGGTCTGATCGCGGACCGGTTCTTTCCCTCCCAAATCGTGATGGGGGTGCTTTTCC
>CAZLUZ010000300.1:0-2975 GCA_964562825.1 uncultured Akkermansia sp. | reverse complement strand
AGCTCGTCGTCGCCGCCGCGGTCCTCCCAGCGCTGGATCTCCGGGTAGATCATCTTGTCGCGCTCGGGGCGCGGATCGGGGGGCGGCTTCACGCCGGCACGCCGCTCCCGCACCTTCTCGCGGAGCCGGTTCAGGCCCACCATGACCTGGTCGGCATTCGGCGGACACCCGGGGATGTACACGTCGACCGGCACGACCGTGTCGATTCCGGGCACGACCGAGTAGATGTCGCGGTAGAAGTCGCCGGAGATCGCACACGAACCCATGGCGATGCACCACTTTGGCTCGGGCATCTGATCCCAGAGGCGCTTGACCCGCGGGACCATCTTCACCGTGATCGTGCCGGCCACGACCATCACGTCGCAGTGGCGCGGAGTGGGGCGGACGACGGACCCGATCTGGTCGATGTCCACCCGGCTCGCGGCCGACGTCATGAACTCGATTGCGCAGCAGCTCGTGGCCATCGGGAAGATCCACAGGCTGTGCCGTGTGCCCCAGTTGAGGAGCATGTCGACCGTGGTGGTCGCCAGCGACAGCCCCGGAACGATCGTGGACAACGCCGAGAGCGAGCTGGACGAGACTGCCAGTCTGAAAGTCGAATTGACTCCCCTGGAGGGACGCGAGGCCGGGGAGATGATTCCGGTGCGGATGCAGGCGGTGGTCACCGAGTTGGGCAACCTGGAACTCTGGATGCAGCACACCGCATCGGAGCAGCGCTGGCAGTTGAGTTTCAAGGTGAGGACCGAGTAAGGAGGGCGCGGGGGAAGCAGAGGAATGAGCAAGTCCGTCTACAGTATCGGGATCGACCTGGGCACGACGAATTGCGCCCTGGCCTATTCCCGCGTCGATGGCAAAACCCCGGGAACGGAGGTGTTGCCCATTTCCCAGTGGGAGACGGCGAACTCCGTGGTGGAGAGCGAGACCCTGCCTTCGTTTCTCTACCTGCCCCTCGCGGAAGAGGCCGTCGGCCTGCGGGAGCGCTCGGAGGGAGGCGCGTGGATCGTGGGGCGATTCGCCCGGAGTCGTCTCACGGCGCATCCGGCCCGGGTGATTCATTCGGCAAAATCGTGGCTGGGCACATCGAGCATCGACCAGGAGACCGACTTTCTCCCCTGGGGCAGCGACCAGCTCTCCGAGGCGGAGAAACTGTCGCCAGTGAGGGCCTCGGCGCAGTTGCTCGCCTATCTCCAGGGCGCCTGGAACGATCGGTTTGACGAGGCCTTCGACGATCAGCAGATCACCATCACGGTGCCGGCCTCGTTCGATGCCGCGGCCCAGGGGCTCACCCTGGAGGCGGCGCGGCGGGCGGGCTACCCCAAGGGGGTGCGCCTGCTCGAGGAGCCCCAGGCGGCCTTCTATCGCTGGTTGGAGACGCACGAGGGTGGCGCCGGCCTGATCGATGCCCTGCCGGGCCTGGTCGACGGGACCCAGCGGGTGCTCGTGGTCGACGTGGGTGGGGGCACCTCGGACTTCAGCCTTTTCGACGTGTGCCGGGGGCAGGATGCGAACCTGCCCGAGATCCGGCGAATCGCGGTGAGCGATCACATCCTCCTGGGGGGCGACAACATCGATCTGGCCATGGCCCATGTCGTGGCCGAGATCCAGATCGACGAGTCGCTCTCCCCGGATCAATGGAGTCACCTCATCGCTCGATGTCGGGCGATCAAGGAGCAGGTCTTTGCCGAACCGGACCGGGCGGAGCCCTTCTCCCTGTCGATACCGTCCCGGGGATCCGGGTTGATCGGCGGAACCCTGACCGCCGAGTTGAGCTCGGAGGATGTGGGCGTCATTCTTTTCGAGGGGTTCTATCCCCAGTGCGGCAAGGAGGAGAGGCCGGAGCGGTCCTCGGCGGGACTGCGGGAGTTCGGGCTGCCCTACGCCCGCGAGCACGCGGTGACTCGCCATCTCGCCGAGTTTCTAGGGGGGCGCCCTGCCGTCGACGCGGTTTTGTTCAACGGGGGCAGCCTGGAGCCCGAATCGATTCGCCGCCGCATCGCGGAGTTGATCGGATCGTGGCAGGGTCGTGATCCCGTGGTTTTGGAGAATCCGGAGCCCTCGGTGGCGGTGGCCCGGGGCGCGGCGGGATATGGATGGTATCTTCGGCATCACGCCCGGCGGATCGAGGCGGGCGCACCGCGGACATTGCTTCTTGAGGCCGGCATGGGCGACTCGTCGTCCCTGGTCTGTATTCTGCCCAAGGGGACGCCGCGGGAGGAGGAGATCGTGATCGATCATCTCGACCTCGAATTGCGCACCAACGAGCCGGTGTCTTTTTCCCTGGTCTCCTCCGGGCGTCTCGAGGGGGTAGCCCCCGGTGAGACAGTTGCTCCCGTGGGCGAGGACTACCATCGGTTGCCCCCGTTGGAGACGGTGGCCCGGGCCAAGGATCGCGACCGGATACCGGTTCGGCTGAGTTCCCGGCTGAACGCGACGGGTCTGCTCCATCTCGAGTGCATCGACGCCGGTGACCCGGAGGTCCGCTGGCCCCTGCAGTTCAACCTGAGTGGCAGCGTTCATCCCGAGAGGGAGGAATCGCCCCGGGACGCGGGCGTCTCCCCGAAGGATCTGGAGCAGGCGCGGAAACGGATACTCCAGTTGTTTGGGCGAGATCTGTCGAAACGGGACAGGTTGACGGCCAACCGTCTCGTCGCCAGCCTGGAGAAGATCCTGGGATTGCCCAAGCAGGAGTGGAACGCCATCCTGCTGCGCAAGATGTGGGAGACCCACGCCGAGGCCTTCGACTGGTGTTACCTTTCCGTGGATCACGAGGAGGCCTGGTTGACCTTTGCCGGATTCCTGTTGCGGCCCGGTTATGGAGTGCAGTTCGACGAGGAGCGGATCGACCGGCTGTGGAGGGGGGAGGAGATGGGCTACGATTTTCCCGGTAAACGGCTGCACCTCGCGCGACACGTGATGTGGCGCAGCGTCGAGGGGGGGCTGAATCGGGGGCGAAAGGAGACTCTGGGCGAGGAGTG
>CAZLUZ010000299.1:0-3014 GCA_964562825.1 uncultured Akkermansia sp. | reverse complement strand
TGACCTTTTCATTCAAGAGGTCACATAATGAGCAAAAATCTCTATAAGAATCACTCATCAAGCCTTCTTCTATTAGCCACTCAGGTTCATCTTCTAACTCGATCCTCCAATCTACGAATTCTGCACCCGATTTAAACTTTGTCAGCTCCTTCCAGTCAATTGCGGTGAATGAGGTTTCCATATTATTTTATCCTGATCGAACGTCCGAGTCATCGCAGCCTGATCTGAGGGCCATGTCTCGAATGGAGGGTAACGAACCGAATCACGAAAGTCAATCAACTCGGAACGTGATCAGGCTTGCGATCGACGCCTTGTTCGGCTTGGTGTTTTGCCAGGGCGGCGATGGAATATAGGGCGGCGAAGAGACACCCCACGAGCAGGATCGGAGGTGCCCAGAAAAGAAGGTGAAAATTCATTCGAGCGAACGACAGGAGTGTCATCAAGCCTACGGGAAGCGCGAGCAGGCCCGAACAGATTGCGATACCCATAGACCGTCGAAAACTTCCTGGTTTCGCGTAGAGCACCGAGATCAGAGGTATCGCCCCAGTTGCAACCGCGATTGATGAGAGTCCCAGAAACGGCCAGAAGTCGGCCCAAAAAGCCTTGCGCTGCCAGTATGCCCACCCTTCGGGCGGCTCGCTTTCGAACATGTGAACGAAATTCGGTTCTCCAAATGTGACAGCGTAAAACATCCAGACGAGAATAGCAGTCGCAGTCAAGGTAATCAGAGAGATGGCGACTCCTACGATTTTCATTTTTGAGCCGAACAGTATTTATTCGTAGCCGCTCGCGGGCTGATATCAGGCAGCGGTCACGCCCCAGAGTTTGCCCTGAAACCCGCTTGCCATCAAGGTTTTTCCCGAATTTTGTCCTTCTATCCCGAGCCCTGCGAATCCCCCCTTGGCCGGGGAGTGCCTGCCCTGATATCACCCCGCAAATCGGCCCGATCTCGAGAGACTCTCCCCGCCAAAGATTCCAAAAAAGTTCAATTGAACACTTTTTGGGTTGACCTTTCCCATCGCCCTTGCTTTGATCGGAAGCATGAGCACGACAAAACCACGCTGGTGTTGGAGAAAGGATCTTGCGGAATTCCGGGGCCTCTCGGATCAGGATAAAGCCGGCTTTCTGCTGTTGCTGGAATGGTTCGAAAACTTCCGGCTGCGCCACCAATGGGAGGCCGGACGCGAGGCGGCCAAGGCTTTCTGGCGATCCGAAGTCCGGCGCCCGGAAGTCGATCGCCTACCCTGGCAGCTGGAGCAGTGGGAGAAGGCCATACGATGGTATCTCGACTGGTTGAACGCCTGCGCGGAGGCCAGGGCCGATCACCGCAGCCTTCGCGAACGATTGCGCACCGCCGTCCATGCCGCGGGATCGCGCCGCGGGCTCAAACCGCGGACCAAACAATGCTACGGAGCGTGGGCCGCCCGCTACGCATCCTTCGCCGGTGGAGAGCGCGAGGCCATGAGGGAGGAAACCGCCACCCGCTTCCTCACCTCGGTGGTGGACGACGAGGATTGCGCCTATTCCACCCAGAAACAGGCACTCAACGCTCTCGTCTTCTTCTTCAAGCACGTCTGCGGCTTCAAAAATCCTGTCTTCGACGTGAAACTCCGCAAAACCGAAGTAAACGTCCCGGTGGTGCTTTCCCGAGAAGAAACCCGGAGCTTGTTCGGGAAACTGGCCGAGGCAGAGCAGGAGTCCACCCGGCCACCAAACCGCTACCGCATCGCGGCACGGCTGCAGTATGGCGCCGGTCTGCGCCTCTCCGAACTGGTGCGCCTGCGGGTCAAGGATGTGGATCTGGCCCGGGGGACGATCACGGTGCGGCAGGGCAAAGGAGGCAAGGATCGGGTCACCATGCTCCCCAGACAACTGGTGACGGAACTGGCCGAGGCGATCGAGGAGGCGCGCGCCATCTGGCAGCGAGACCGCGAAGCCGGGTTGGCCGGCGTTCACATCCCGGGGGCCCTGTCGAGAAAGTTCCGCCGGGCGGCGGAGAGTTTCGAGTGGTTCTGGGTCTTCCCGGCCCGAAAGCCATCCACCGATCCGGAGTGCGGCGTGAGACGGCGGCATCACCTCCTGGGCAAGGTCTACAACGAGGCGATCAAGCGCGCGGCGAAGGCGGCGGGGATCGAAAAGCGGGTCACCAGCCATGCCTTGCGTCACAGCTTCGCGACCCACCTCCTGGAGGACGGCACCGACCTGCGCCGCATCCAGGAGCTGATGGGCCACCAGGACATCACCACCACCGAAATCTACCTGCACGTCGCCATGGGGGCGAACGGTCTGGGCGTCCGCAGTCCACTGGATACGCTGGATTCGGCCGTGGCCATCGCCCCGGTGGCACCTCAGGCTCCAGCTTCACCCTCGGCCCCGGCAGCGCCGCAAGCTCCGCCCTCGCTCGTCAACTCGGCAGCGCCTCCGGCCAGGGCGGTAACCCCGGCGGGGGCATGAAACCGGCGGCGCCCGGCCCATGGTTCTTCTCGCCCCCGGGTTGTGGCTACGCCGATTTCCCCGATGGAGCATCGACTCCCATAGCCTCTGCGTCAGTGTCGGCCCAGCGTGTAGACCTGTAGGGCAGAAAGGATCCCCCCTAAAAGGAGGGCGAACCCTCTGTCCCCATCACCGAGGGTGAACAGCGGCTTGTCGGGCCTCCGAATGTCATCTCGACAAAACCCCACGCGCAGCCCCCAACACTAAGGAAAACCCAGGAAGGCGAGGGCGGCGAGCTACTACCACGGATAGAGAAACGGAATTCTCTTCAACAGGGCAATCAGGCGATCCGAATCCAGAATCAGGTAGGTCTTCAGATTGAAAATCCAAGGCTGTTGGTCGGAGAGAGGGATTCCTGGGCCACGGCCCCCATCATTTCCCCGACTTGCCGATTGACTGGCGATGGCCCTTTCTTCCAGAATACCCTGAAGACAAGAGCCCGAGCATGCCCCCGACCAACCTGCTTCTCACCGAACCGGAGTTCAAGATCACCGAAACCGACAACGGAATCCGGCGAGAGT
>CAZLUZ010000298.1:0-3034 GCA_964562825.1 uncultured Akkermansia sp. | reverse complement strand
GATTACTGATTACTGATTACTGATTACTGATTACTGATTACTGATTACTGATTACCGCCCTACCGATCACCGCTCCCTTCCTTCTCCAACTCCACCAGCCGGTCCTCCATCTCGGCCTTCTGTAGGCTGTCGATGATCTCGTCGATCTCCCCGGCGAGGACCTGCTCCAGATTGTACAAGGTGAGGTTGACCCGGTGATCGGTAAGCCGGTTCTGGGGAAAGTTGTAAGTCCGAATCTTTTCCTCCCGCCCCCCCGAACCGATCAGACTGCGCCGCTGAGCCGAATATTTTTCCGCCTCCTCCCGGATCTTGGCCTCGAGAATCTTGGACCGCAGGATCTGGAGCGCCTTCTCCTTGTTCTTGGTCTGGCTCCGGCCGTCCTGGCATTTCACCTGGATGCCCGTGGGCAGGTGGGTGATCTGCACGGCGGAATCGGTGGTGTTGACATGCTGTCCGCCGGGGCCGCCGGCCCGGGTCGCCTGAATGTGCAGCTCGTCAGGGGAGAACTGCACGTCTACCTCCTCGGCCTCGGGCATCACGGCAACTGTCGCGGTCGAGGTGTGAATCCGCCCCTGGGTCTCGGTGTCTGGGACCCGCTGCACGCGATGGACTCCGCTCTCGTACTTCAGGTAGCGAAAGACTTCCTCTCCCGAAATGCGAAACACCACTTCTTTGTAGCCGCCCACCTCCGAGGGGCTGGCCTCGACGGTCTCCGTCTTCCATCCCGCGACCTCCGCATAGCGCTGGTACATGCGGTAGAGATCCCCGGCAAAAAGGGAGGCTTCGTCGCCACCGGTTCCCGCGCGGATCTCCACGATGGCGTCGCGATCTTCGTTGGCATCGTGCGGCAACAGGGAATACTGAACCCGATTGGTCAGCTTCTCAATTCTTTCCTTCAACGCGGGAATCTCCTCTCCTGCCATCTCGGCCAGTTCCTCGTCGTCGGATCGGGCCAAGTCCTCGTTATCGGCGAGATCGGCGAGGCACTGCTGCAGTTCGTCCCACTCCTTGAGCAGCGCCTTGGTCCGGTTGTATTCGCGGGAAACCTCGGCGGAGCGTTTCGGATCGCTGAAGAATCCGTCCTCCGACATGGCCCTCTCCAGTTCGGGGATGCGCCCTCGTTTCTTCTCAATCAGGGAACTGTAATCCATGGTGGAAATGCAGGGGAGGACCAGGCAAAAAAAACGGCGCGGTCGTTCCCCGAGGAACAACGGCGCCGTGTCCGGTCAAAGTGCGAGGTTCAGCTAAGCGTTCAGGTCGGAGAGTTTGGGCTTTTTGAGTCTCCGCTTTCCGGAGCCTTCCTTGGCCACCGCGCTCTTCTTGTCACCGTATCTCTTGGCGAATTTGTCCACCCGTCCAGCAGTGTCGACGAAACGCTGTTCCCCGGTGAAAAAGGGATGGCAGGCCGAGCAGATACCGATGTGCAGATTCGGCGTCGTCGAACGCGTCTGAATCACGTTGCCACAAGTGCACTGGATGACGGCTTCGCTGTATTCGGGATGGATATCGGCCTTCATGGGATGAATGCGCTCCTTTGGGAGGACGAGGAGTCTAATCGAGAGGCCATCAGCGGGCAAGCGGAATTTCCCGTCTATTCGCCGACAGGGTTCCTCCGGACGCATCGATGGGCACCCATAACGGAGTCCGCCAGTGCCCCTCCCCCCGAAAAAGCCTGCCGTCCGCCCCGGCTAGTTCGGAGGTGATCTTCCCCTCCGCGCCATCGAGAGTAAGCCATCCCTCGAGAACCGATCCTGGCGACTGGAGACGAACCTTCCGGCAGTCGAGCACCCCGCCGGTGATGACGAACGGGGCGGTCATCCCCGGGGGATCGGCACCGGCTGCCCCCGTATCCCCGATGGTCTCCCGCAGATCCCCGAATAGCGGCAGCTGCAGGGGATCGCTTCCCTGCATGGCGATTTGGCCCCGACCGTCGATCGACTCGATTCCCTGTCCCGAACCGGTGAGGAGCACTTCTCCCACCAGCCGGCCTCCGATGTCGCCGGAGACCTCGTAAAGGCGCGCCAGGGACACGAGGTCGACATCCTCGAACTCGAGGGCGGCCTCGTATCCGGGCGAATCGGAAAGAAACGCGTCAGTCTTCAGATCCAGGGCTAGCCTGCCTCCGAAAACCCTGGCCTCGAGGGAGTGGAGCTCGGCCCGATCTCCATGGATCCCCACCTCACCGGAGGGGAACGAGAGGGGAATCTCTTTGCCCAGCACATCGACATAGACCGATCCCTCGCAGGAGAATCCGATGCTCAAGTCGGTGGCCCGTTCCCTCGGCCCGTCTTCATCCGCCGGGCGGGCATCGATGGCACCGTCGAGCTGGAGGAGCGGAGGCGCCGAAAACCGATAGGGACGGAGCCAGTCCCGCACCACGGGAGAAAAGGCTCCCATGCCCTCGAGCAAGTCCACCCTCGATTCCGCGCCCTCCACCCGCCACTGCCGCGTCGCGGTGTCGACCACGGCGAGATCGGCCTTGATCTGCCCCTCCTCGCGGGTCATCCGAAGGTTCTTGTAGCGGCGGATGTTCCCCTCCGCCTCGAAATCCGTCTCCAGTTCGAGGAAGGGCACACCGTTCAGGCGGAAATCGCGCAGATCGATGACTCCACTGGCCTCCAGGTCACGCATTCCCAGATCGGCGCAGCGTCCCGCCGCGGCGAGATAGATGCCCGAGTTGTCGCTGAAGCTCCAGTTCCGCAGAAACCGCTTCGTGTCCTCCTCCCGCACGAACGGTGCGAACACCCGGGGATCCATCTTTATCTCGCTCTGAAACCGAACCGATCTCTCTCCACGACCGGGCTCCCGCATCAGGTTAAGAAAAGCCACTCCCGATTTGTGGTCGACCCGCAGATTCCGCACGTAAAAGCTGCGTCCCTTGAGACTGAAATCTCCCCTGCCCCCGGTGAACACGACCCCCGCCGTGACGAAGCGCACTGCCTGAAACTCGCCCCCCAGCTGACCGGGAAAAACAAAGGGGCCCTCATCGCGACCCAGCTCGAAGTCGCGACCACGCTCCATAAAGGCCTCCACC
>CAZLUZ010000297.1:0-3039 GCA_964562825.1 uncultured Akkermansia sp. | reverse complement strand
TTCTGCGGAAAGCTCAACCTGGCACCCACTTCCCACTAAAATTCCCGAAGAGCCGATTTTAGATGGTCTCTGTTGGCCGCTTACGAATTAGGACACTTCCCGGGGAAGCCGGGGAAAAGGGGAGAATTTCGGATGCAGAAGGAGGCAGAGAGAGAATAGAATCCGGCATGCACCGCTTGGGATATGATGACTTTCAGCGGGAGCAGGAGAGCTTCGGGGAGGCGTTGCTGCGGAGCGAGGGGATCGCTCGATTCTGTTCCCACCTTCCCTGGCAGTGCGCCGCTTTCGAGCATCTCTTCGGCTACGACATGGGCATTCCCGCCACGAGGCAACCGCTCATCGTGGAACACGAAGGCAACTGGATCGCCTTCGCCGAGCGCAACCACCGCGTCTTTTTCCCCCTGGAGTCTGCCTGGATGTTCGGATGTCCCCTGGTGGGTCATCCGGCCGAGGCCGTCGATCTGCTGCGTCGAGTGGCGGGTGACTTCCAGGGGGGCGGCTGCGGCTTCGTGGTGAGCGGAGTCCGTGAGGAGTCCAAACTCCATCGCGAGCTGCTCAAGATGCGGGTCAGTGCTCGGAAATTCGAGGAATTCGAGACGACGGACTCCATGACCATCGATCTTTCCGGCGGAGTCGAGGCCTACCTGGCCCGGCGTTCCCGAAGCTTTCGCAAGGGGATTCGCCAGATGAGGGAGCCCGAGTCCCTGGAGATTGAGGACGCTTCCGCGGAAGAACCCGATGCGGTGTTTTCCCGGATTTTCGACATCCAGTGCCGAAGTTACAAGTCCAGAGAGGGAGGAAACATTTTCTCCGATGCACGATATCTCGATTTCTATCGCGATCTCTACGAGAGGTTGTGGCAGACGAAACAGATACGCATTCTGTTCGCCCGTATCGAGGGAGGCGACGCGGCCTACATCCTGGGCGGCGTCTGGAGCAATATCTACCGGGGCTTCCAGATGAGCTACGACGACGCTCACCGGTCTCTGGCCCTGGGAAACCGGCTTCAGTTGGAGAACCTCCGCCGCATGGAGGCCGAGGGAATCACCCACTACGATCTGGGGATGCACTCGACCTACAAGGAGCGTTGGGCGGACCGGAGGGAAAGATATCGGGGTGTGTTCGTGGTGCTGTAGGGGCGGGCCCTCGTCCGGTGGCGGCGTCTGGCGGGACGCTCAGTAGCGGATCTTCTTTTTCGCTTTCCCAGCCTTGCTCCCCGGAGTCTTCAGGAGCGGTTGACCGATCTTTTTCCTCAGGTGGTTGATCTGGTCTCGGATCAGAGCGGCGCGCTCGAATTCGAGTTTGCCCGCGGCTTCCTGCATCTCCTCCTCGAGCTCGCGCAGCACGGCGAGGTCGTCCACGTCGCCGCCGCCCTCTCCGACGATCGATGTTTCCACCGCCTTCCCATCGAGGACGAGGCGCAGGCTGTTCTGGTCGCCCCGCCTCACGCTCTGCGGGGTGATGCCATGTTTCTCGTTGTATTCCTGTTGTTTCCGGCGGCGGTATTCGCTGATGTTGATGAGCGATTCGATGGACTGGGTGACCTTGTCGCAGAAGAGGACGACCTCGCCGTTGACGTGCCGGGCAGCGCGCCCCGCGGTCTGGATGAGGCTGGTCTCGCTGCGCAGGTAACCCTCCTTGTCCGCATCGAGGATACACACCAGACTCACCTCCGGCAGGTCGAGACCTTCCCGGAGCAGGTTGATGCCCACGAGGATGTCAAATTCGGCGGCGCGGAGCCCGCGCAGGATCTCGACCCGTTCGATCGCGTCCACGTCGGCGTGAATGTAGCGAACCTTCAGCCCGACATTGCGCAGGTAATCGGTGAGGTCCTCGGCAGTCCGCTTGGTCAGGGTGGTGACGAGGATGCGCTCGCCCTTCTCCACGCGCTGGCGGCACAGCTCGATGGTCTCGTCGATCTGTCCCTTCAGCGGCTTTAGGGTGATGACGGGGTCGAGGAGGCCGGTGGGTCGGATGATCTGCTCCACGATGAGATCCGTGTTCCGTTTCTCCGGATCGAATTTCTCGATGGGCTGTTCGCTGCCCGAGATACGGGGCAAGCGCTCCGGGGTGGTTTCCTCCTGTCCGATGGATTTTCGCCGGTGAGGGATGTAGTCATCGACTCCGACGACGGAGTTCTCGATTTCAAACCGGGCGGGAGTGGCGCTCACATACAGAATCTGGCCCGACTGTCGCATGAATTCCTCGAACTTCAGCGGCCGGTTGTCGAGCGCGCTGGGCAGACGAAAACCGAACTCGACCAGGGTCTTTTTGCGGGAGTGGTCGCCCTCGTACATCCCGCCGATCTGGGGGACACTGGCGTGGCTCTCGTCGATGACGACGAGGTAATTCTCGGGGAAGAAATCCAGCAGGGTGCCCGGCTTCGAACCGGGGGGGCGACCGGTAAGATGACGGGAATAGTTCTCGATACCCTGGCAGAAGCCCATCTCCTTCATCATCTCCAGGTCATACTCGGTGCGTTGTTTGATGCGCTGGGCCTCGAGGTATTTCTCCTCTTTCTCGAACCGGGCGACCTGTTCCTGCAGTTCCGTGCGGATCTCCTTGATCGCCCGGGCCATCTTGTCCCCGGGAGTGACGAACTGTTTGGCCGGATAGAAGGTGAACCGGTCGAGCTGGAGTCGGGCGTTGCCCGAGGTGGGGTCGATCGTGGTGACTCTCTCGATCTCGTCGCCGAAGAACTCCACGCGGACGGCCTCGTTCTCCAGGTAGGCGGGGTAGACCTCCACCACGTCGCCCCGCACCCGGAAGTTGCCCCGGGAGAAGGCGATGTCGTTGCGCTCGTAGAGCACGCCGACCAGTTCGCGCAGGAAATCGTCCCGGTCCTTTTCCATGCCTACCTGGATCGGTATCATCATGTTGGCATAGTCCTCGGGCGAACCGAGGCCGTAGATGCATGAGACACTCGAGACCACGATGACGTCTTCCCGGGTGAGGAGGGAACTCATCGCGGACAGACGGTGACGTTCGATCTCGTCGTTGATCGAGGAATCCTTCTCGATATAGGTATCGGTCGCCGGG
>CAZLUZ010000296.1:0-3047 GCA_964562825.1 uncultured Akkermansia sp. | reverse complement strand
ACTCGCCGGAGGCATACCGGTAGGAAACGACGCGATGCTCATCGTTCGCCGACCCCTGCCCCGCGTCGAGGTAGGTGGTGTGGATCTCGGCAAGTCCCTGTTCATCGTAAACCCGGCTCTCCCAGCTGGCGGCGTAGTCCGTGGTTGTCTCGCGGAGAAATCCATAGCCCGGCTGACCCGCTGTCTCGTGGTAGGAGTAGAACGTGGTCTGGGAGCCGAGTTCCTGACCATCCTCGATGATGAAGCGTTGCTCCGAAGTTGGCTTCTCCCCGAAGGAGAAAGCTTGGATCCGGGTGATCACCTTCGCCGCCACGGTGCCGTCCGGCTCCAGGATCTGGTGCTCGCGCGTCTTTTCCCCGTCCACGAAATCCGTCTCGATGATGCGCTCACTCCGGAGAACCTCCTCCTCACCATCAATCTGTTCGAGCCTCCAGCCGTAGGACTGGTCGGCCCGCTGTTCCCAGTGGTAGAGATGCACCCGATTGCCGAAGAGTCCGCTCTCAGTGACCCGAAACCGCTCGATGTTCCCGTTTTCGTCACTCTCCAGGGCGAAACGAATCGTCTGGTAGGGAGTCAGGCCCGATTGATCGTAGGTGCCGATGAGATCGTTGAAAGGCCCCAGCTGGGTGGCGATGTCGAAGGCACGAATCTCCCATTGCCCGTCGTTGGAAAAGAGATCGCGGACCTCGACAAGCGCGGCCTCGGTCAGCACCTGATCGGCGAGATCGACCGCCCGGCGATGGCGGAAATCCTCGGGAAACTGGCGGATACCGTGAAGGCCCAACTGCCAGAGGACCTCCGGCGTGCCCAGGTCCGGGTTGGCCGTTTCCTCGTGA
Organism: uncultured Akkermansia sp.; assembly: GCA_964562825.1. GTDB lineage: Bacteria > Verrucomicrobiota > Verrucomicrobiia > Verrucomicrobiales > DEV007 > Arctic95D-9. Next base: position 2,211 of record CAZLUZ010000296.1, on the reverse strand, counting down.
ATCCGCCATTCGCCATAGTTCTGTCCCCGCGGATTGAGCCCGAGCCGAATCCGGACATCCACCGAGTTGGCCTTCGTCGCGACACTGCCGGGGGCGCAGTTTGCGTCGCATCCGCAATAGCCGCCGACCGGTTGAGAAATGCTATTATACCCGGCGGAGCCTTCCACCCGGAATACGATCTCCCTGACCTCCTCCGATCGGAACATGAGGTCGAGGGCATCCCACACCACGACGTGGTGCCCCGGGGTCACTCCGCTACCCACTTCGCCACGGTATGCCTCGAGAATATCCTCCTCGGGCACGGGCGAGAACACGCTTCCCCCATTGACGGAATAGGAAAGGTTCACCGTGTTGGTCTCCAACTGGTGCCCCATCTGGTAGGAAATGATGACATGCCCCCGGTCATCCATTATCGGAGTTCCCACGAAGCGAAAGCCCGCGGAACGCTGCGGGACGGGGTAGACCTCATCCTCGACCTGTACCGATCCGGTCCGCGGCGGATACCACCGGGATGGGTCCGCGCCCTGCGAAGCCACCGTGACGGTCTCCCAAGCACGATAGAAGGTTTCACCGTCGATGGTCGTCCCGCTGCCCAGGTCGCCGGACCCGCCCCCCGAGATCCAGGGGTCCAGCGGCGTCACCGTGTAGGTGGACTTGTTGATCCTCCCACGAATCTCGACCGCGACATCCCCTCCCGAAGCGGGCACTGTCTCATGATTCAATTCCACCTCGTAGGTGTTGTCGATGCCGGGCTGGACCAGGTTGAACTCCTGGCTCACGTTTCCCGGGGGCCCCAGACGAAGGGAGGCCGAGCGGTCGGGGGTGTATTCGTTGAAAGCGCCATTGTCGCTGTAGCGCAGGGTAAAACGGGCGGCGTACTCCCGCCCCTGATAGGGCTGAAAAACACTTCCCGTCGATTGCTGCTCGTGGGAGACGCTGATCCACTGCTCGGCCTCGAAATCGACCGTGCCATAGCGTGTCCCGGTAGGTGCCCACATGTCACCCAAGGTCTCCACCTCAACCGGTGAAAACGGGATGGCAGCATACACCGAGATCGTTTCCGACTGACTCCCAGTATGATAGGCGATGCCATTGATCTGGCCCGGTTCCGGTTCATAGACATAGGTGTTGTCCACCCCAGGCTGGAAAAAGGTGAAAGTCGAAGCAAGATCACCAGGGGCGCCGATGCGAAACTCGGCGGATCGATCCGGGCTGACCCCGTCGTGCACGACATTGTCGCTGTATCGCAACTCGATGTAGGCAATGTAGGCGCGACCCTCGTGCGCTTGGGAAGCTTCGGAAAAACCCGTCTCTACTTCCGAGAGACTGACCCATCGCTCGTTCTCGAAATCCATCGAACCGAAGCGGTGCCCCGTATCGGCCCAGCCCTCGCCCACGGCCTCGAGGGCCGCCCGCGAATGGCGGATGCGACAGTAAACCCGCAGCACTTCCATCTGAAATCCGCTACTGAAAGTCTCCCCCAACAACTGCCCCGGAGGAGGGTCGTACACGAAGGTGTTGTCGATCCCCGTCTGGGTGACCTCGGCAGAGTCTCCGTCCGGAGTGGTGATCGTCGCCGTGCGATCCGCGGTGGCGGCGTCATTCCCCCAATTCGGCTCATACTCCCAGGAAACCGATATGGAGAATTTGTCCTCGCCCAGTGAAGTGACGGACCGTTCGATGTCCGCAAACCATTCCGGCGCTCCGGAGATGGTGGCATGTTCGTCGTTGGTCTGGAAGGTCACCCCGCCGGTGCCGCCGAGGTGATCGGGTTCCAGTCCACTAAACTCCGCCGCGCGGAGCGAGAGACAGATTGATAGGGCAAACAGAAAACTCAGTTTACCTGCCAGAATCGAGTAGGCACTTCGCTGCTGGACCATGGTGTAGTAGAGCTGGTGTCATTCGTGTTTCGTATGGTCTGGGGGGGATCGTTCCCGAAACAAAAGAGAATTCCCTACCGCTCAAGTTCCCTTTTGCAACAATCGTGTAACATTTCCTGCTCAGCGCAGGGCCGCTGGATGTCGTGCCCGGGGGTAGAGACCGATCACTCCGGCACAGTCTAGTGGTATCCGGCAAACAGATTGCATTTTATTCAGCTTTGCCCGGCCCCGTTTGACTTTCTCAAGAATGTCCGCTGCAGCTGCGGTCCATATGAAGGTAAGCGTTCGGTGAGCCACGCCCTGACTTCCCCGCCGATCTGGAGCAACTTGG
>CAZLUZ010000295.1:0-3082 GCA_964562825.1 uncultured Akkermansia sp. | reverse complement strand
GAAAGAGAAAAAACGATTTTTTGGTTGCGCAGGGGTTTGCGGCTGACTAACCTCGGTCCACAGCATGAAAAAGGTTGCCCTCATCGCTCTTTTCGTCGCCGCCGCTTCCTTCTGTCTCGGGGACATCCACGAGCCGCCGAAGATGAAGTACACCAGCGCACGCAAGCTGGGCCGCGGTATTTCCAACATCGTCTATGGCTGGACCGAGATTCCCATGACGATGCACCGCTGGGGCGAGGAGCGGGAGCAGGTGGCCGGCATCTGGACGGCGGGATTTCTTCAGGGCGTGCAGCGCGCCGGAGCCCGCCTGAAATACGGCATTTACGAGGTGGTGAACTTCCACAAGCCGCTTTACAAGGACAGCTATCGTCCCCCTTACTGCTCGATCAATTACCTGCCCATGATCAACGACAAGGGCTTCGAGGAGTTTCCGCCTCAGATCGGGGAGCTGTCCACGGTGGGTTACACCCGTGGCCGGACCTGGTAAGGTTTTCCTCTGTCTCCTCCTCTTCGGTGGAGACTTGGACTGCGCGCAGCCTGCTGCCGCTTTTGGTAGGGCAGCCCTGCTGCCCAGCCGACACGCCACCCTTCCATTCACGAACCCACCGCCTCTCCCGGGGAGGAAGTGAACCGGGTGGTGTCTCCGATGCGCGCTTCGAGCAGGCCCATCAGGGAATACAGCCCGAAGTAGGCCCGGTTCAGGTAAATGGAATCCGCCGAACCCCGGGCCGTTCCCATCTCCCGCAGGTCGGTGTTCTGCCGCTGCTCCTCGCCCAGGGCGTAGATGCTCTCCATGTAGGAGGCATCCCCGAAATCGAAGCTCCCCTCGTAAAACGGTTTCCCCAGGAGCCGCGTGCCCTTCAGCGCGTTTTCCAGGATGATCTCCCTGTGCCGCTCCGTGTCGCCCGGACACAGAATCCCCAGACGCTCCAGGGCCGCCTCGAAGGCAGCCGGGTCCTCCACCACCTCTGGGTCGAGAAATCGGAAGTAATCCAGGTGAAACTCTTCGCCAATCTGCTTGGTACAACCGAAATCCAGGACGATCACCTTGTCCTCCGCATCCACCAGGAAATTGCCGGGATGCGGATCGGCGTGGAACTGGCGCAGCCGGTGGATCTGAAAATGGTAAAAATCCCAGATCACCTGTCCCACCCGGTTCCGCCTGGCGGGGTCGGTGACCTCCCGGGCGAATCGATCCAGCAGCACCCCGTCGATCCACTCCATGGTCAGGATGCGCCGATTCGATAACTCGGGGTAGTAGCGCGGAAATCGCAGACCGTCGATCTTCCCGGCCGTCGCCTCGGTCAGTGCCATGGATCGCTCCAACTCCAGTTGGTAATCCGTCTCCTCGAGGAGCCGGTCCCGCACCTCGGCAAAATAGGGTTCCACATCGGCGCTCTTCAGGCCGAGCACCTGCATGGCCACCGGTTTGACCATCGCGAGATCGCTGAGCAGACTGTCGCCCACTCCGGGATACTGCACCTTCACGGCGAACTGTTCATCGCCGCGGGTGGCGCGGTGCACCTGGCCGATCGAGGCGCCGTGCATGGCCTGTTGGGAAAAGCTGTCGAAGAGCTCACCCGGCTCCCTCCCGAACTCGCGCCGAAAGGTTCGCACCACCAGCGGGTACGAGAGCGGGGGCGCGGAATACTGGGCCCGGGCGAACTGCTCCCGGTAGGCGCCGGGGAGGAGGTTGCGGTCGATGCTGAGCAGTTGCGCCAGCTTGAGCGGGCCTCCCTTCAATCGGGAAAAGGCCCCGTAGATCGTCCCCGCATTGGCCTCGTCCAGGGAGTTGCGGTCGGCCTCTCCACCCATGGCCCGACGACCGTAGTGCTTCAGGTAGTTCACCCCCACCTGGGCCCCGGCACCGGCCAGAGCCGCCATTCGCGAGGTGCGGCCCGACGGGATCGACGTCTGTTCTTTCATGACTGGGGGGCCGATCCCGACCGATGTTCCCGGCCATAGAGGAAGCGGACCAGGTCGAAGGCCGAATCGACCGCCTGGGTGCCGATCAGGTCGAAGGCGAGCCGCACGGTCTTCTCGATGAAAGCGTCGGTCCGCTCGAACTTGCGGCTGGTGTCGGCGAGATTGAAATGAATCACGGAGACGAGGTGGCCGAAAAGGGCGGACGGATAGCCCCGGGTCAAGGCGCCCCGGCAGGCGATCTCTCCCCGCTCTTTGCCGCCGTCGACGAGTCGCTCGGCGAAGGGGAGAAACTGCCCCTTCATTCCCGCCAATCGCGCTCGGCAGGACCGGCGCTCGCGGGGAAAGCGGGCGAGGTAGAACGACCGCTGATCGAGGACCCGATCCATGTGGGCGAAAAGCAGGGAGAGCAAGCGCTGCTGCGCGGTGAACCGGCCCCATTCCTCGCCCGACTCGACGGCCCGGATGGTTTCGGCGAGACCGTCCTCCCAGATCGATGATTCGAGCGCCTCGAAAGAGCCGAATTCCTCGAAGAACTCCCGCTCGGAAAATCCGTGGTCCCGTGCGAAAGCAAAAACCGATGGGGGAACCCCACCGGTTTCCAGCACATGATGGATGTATTTGGCTCTGGCCTCTTCCCTCGTCATTGCCCCAGAATACGCCCGGGGAGAGGCTTTGGGAAGGTTGTCCCTAGAACTTCCAGGCGATGTCGACAGTGAAACGGTCCTCCATGAGATTCGCGTTTTCGTCAGTCAGGGGAGTCTCCCAGGCGAAACCGAAGTGGAAGGGCTTGCACGGAGGAGTGGCGCGGAACCCGAGGGCGCCGGTGACGATGTCCTCGTTGAGATCGGCATTCGAGGCGCCGAGGTTGATCAGGCCGCCCCCTTCGAACGCGACCAGGCTGGGAACCGCTCCGCCTGCCTGGGCGAAGAGGCGGGGCTGTTCCCCTTTCGAGGAAGCTGCCCCGGATGGGCAGTTTTCAGATCGATGAGGCCCTATCTTTTTTCCTCTCCACCTTCGTTTACACCACTTCCGGGAAGAATTGGGCCTTTCAAAGAGTGCTTGAGCAACAGTTTGCGAGTATCCAATGCCTTTCGGCTAATACCCCTTTCGGGACAATCAAATGTAAGCGTCTCATACGCAGCATCTATCGAAGCGA
>CAZLUZ010000294.1:0-3118 GCA_964562825.1 uncultured Akkermansia sp. | reverse complement strand
GGACCACCTTCTCGCGAAGTCATTTCCCGTAGCCGCGCTCGCCAGAGCGTGGACCCTCCCGCAACGACCACCTTCTGGCGAAGGCGGCTACATTTCCTACCCGTGCTCGCCAAAGCGTGGCTCTCCCGCAACGCCCACCTTCTGGCGAAGGCGGCTACATTTCGTTCCGGATACGGGCCGTTTTCCGCGGCTCGATTCGCCTTCAAAGCAACAAAAAATCAGCCGGATTTGCACTTAGAAACTTTCCGCTTTTGTTAGATTCAGGCTGAAGCAGTCCATTCGGACGGGCTTCTTTCTTTCCGCCATGCTGATGACCGACCAAAACCCGGATAGGCCGTCGCAATCGAGGTTGAAAAACCGAATCCAATTGGGTTTCTTATCCGGTGAGCATCTACCTCAAACTCACCGAGGAGTTCAACCAGTCGCGCACCCGGGCCGTCATTTGCTCGGGCCAGGCGGTCGTGCTTCACCGGCTCGCGGTGATGAGCAAGGATGGAGACTGGATCCTTCGGGAGGATGAGGAAACCGTGACGCACATTCTGTCGGTGTTGGAGGAACATGGCGCTCTTTACCGTTTCGGAGCGCCCCTGGATCTGGCCTGGCTCGGGGGCGGATGGAGTTCACACTTCGAGTTTCACCAGGATGGTCTCCGGGTCCGCACCGACTTTTTCACCCGGCCACCGAGACTCTCCGAGGCGGAACTGAAGTCAATCTGGGAAAACGAGGCGACGAGCGATCCCCCTTTCACGGCGGCTCCCGCCCTGGCACGGATCAAAATGACCCAGCGGGAAAAGGATTACCCGATCATCGGTGAACTGACGCGCATCATGACGGACCCAACAGATCAATTTCGGTTTTCGCGGAGCCCGAGGGATCTGATCAAGATGGCAAGGGAGAACCCCGGACTGGCCGGTCAACTGGCTGCCGAACGCTCCCTGCTGGAGTTGGCACTCGGGCCAGAGCCCGATGAAGACGAACTGGGCGCGGCCCTGGACGCGGAACGCCGGCAGCTGATGAAGGCGGACCGCGATCGCATGGCGCGCTACGAATCCGCCGCAAGGGCGTGGCGGGAAAAATGGCCCCAACTGAAGACTCAAATCGAAGACCTTCCCCTCCGTCAGGCACACGAGATCCTGGTGAAGGAGGCAACCCGAGATTTACCAGCGAAGCCACGATGAACGGACTAACCTCTGAAACCGATCAATTCCTCAGCGAGGAAGACCTGGATCTCCGCAATCTGACCTGGGAAGAGTTGCTCGCTGTGTGGGACGCCTGGTTGAGGCAGGCTTCGGCGACAGACGAGGAGGACGCCCATCTCTATTCGCATGGCGTGTTCGAGACGGAACCGGGGAGGGAAAAGAAAACGAAATGATTTTTGACACGAATACCTTCGAGAGTTTCAAATTTCCTTGGGTATTTGGGTATTTGGGTATTTCGTCATTCTCTACGGTAACGGCAACGTCACCTCGACCCGACCAAACACCTCGGTGGCGGCCTCGTCGATCCGTTCCTCGACCACGGCCCGCTCCCGATCACCGTCGATCGGTGTCACCGTCGGCGTGGCGGTGGTGTTAACCCAGGATCCGTTCTCCATCGTTCCGCTGATCTGGGGCTGGTAGGTCAGTCCGCTGCCGATCCGGCGGATGTATTCGAAGCGGAACTTCCGATCGGGTCCCGTGCCGATTACTTCGGTGACCGGGAGACCGCTGTCGCCCGTCGACGGAACGAGCACGTGGACGTCCGGTCCGCTGCCATCCATGAAGAAGGCATACTTGAGCAAGTTTTCCACGTCGTCGTCGAAGGGAATGGAAATGGAGACGGCGTCAGATCCCGTCAAGCCGTTACCAATCGCCCAGGGAGCCAGCAGGGAGTGCAGGGTCGGCAGGTTCAACCGCGTCGAAACCGGTCCGGCGTTCCCCGCCAGGTCCACCGACGAAGCCTTGACCGGTTTCGGTCATTATCCGGACGAACTGGCCGCTGAGGAATTCGATGTCAGGGTGTTCCTGAACCTCGAGGTAGCTGGCCAGCTTCTCCCCGGAGAACCCATGGTGGAGGAAGACCGTCATCGTGGGAAATCCGTTTTCCAAGTTTCCACCGAGGACCCAGGTCCAATAATCGGCGCCGATCACTTCGGCCAGCCGGATCATGAGCCTGTTTCTTTTGGAGGAATCGTTGCCTCCGGCGTTGGCGACTTCTCCAATGATCGATAGGATCTGGCTGGCGTCTTCCAGAGAAATTCTATCATCGCAAGGGTCTTCCATCACAGTTGGGGACGATGATCCTTCAAGTCGAAGATGCGAGCCGTTGGCGACTCGGGAGATGGATGCGGCCCAGGGTGTAGCAACGGGAAAACATGATCATACCGGTCGGCTTTGGACAGATTTTGCCCTGACGTCAAGAGCTAGAGCGGAAATTGTCGAAGAAATGACCCGATCTGGTGAGATTCACTACAGATTTCACCATTATGAGGTGCACCCCTGCGTCAACCGCCCTTTGTGAGGCTCTGGGTTGATGCAAGGAGTGGCATAGTTTGGAGAGAGGGGGAAATCATTTGGTAGAAGCGATTCCCGGTCGAGGGGCAGTGCCTGTGGCTTCCCCTCTTGCCGCGATTCTTCGCACCGTTCTTCGATTGACAGACCGATTTCATCACTCGATCCCCCGCTAGTTCTGGGTACTATCCTGCTTAGGGGCGTGATTGTCCCGCAACGGCCACCTTCTGGCGAAGGCGGCTACATTTCCTACCCGTGCTCGCCAAAGCGTGGACCGATTAGCGAATGGCATCCGGCGGAGGAATCTTCTGTAGCCGCGCTCGCCAGAGCGTGGACCCTCCCGCAACGCCCACCTTCTGCCGAAGGCGGCTACATTTCTTACACATGCACGCCCGAACGTGGACCTCCCGAACCGCCCACCTTCTGGCGAAGGCGGCTACATTTCCTACCCGCGCTCGCCAAGGCATGGCCCCTCCCGCAACGGCCACCTTCTGGCGAAGGCGGCTACATTTCGCTCCCGCGTTCGCCAAGGTATGGCCCCTCCCGCAACGGCCACCTTCTGGCGAAGGCGTTTCCTGTAGCCGCGCTCGCCAGAGCGTGGACCATCTCGCCACGGACCACCTTCTCGC
>CAZLUZ010000293.1:0-3150 GCA_964562825.1 uncultured Akkermansia sp. | reverse complement strand
CCATCGGATTCTTTTCCGGTGACGAGGGCAGCCAGCGATACACGGAAGGGTTGACGGGGGACTAACATACGACGGGGGGATAAATCGCCTTTGTCGCCAACGAAGCCTCGAAGACCTGGGCCGATTCGGGGCGCGCCATCTTCATGCGAGCTTCGGGGCTGCCCGCGATTTCGGGCGCCTTTCCCGAGGGGATTCCGGGAATCAGTTGGTCGGATCACTGGTCGTTCTGGCAGTTCGACTATCCCGCGCTGATGGTCACGGATACCGCCATGTATCGGTACCCCCACTACCACAAGCCCACGGACACCCTGGACAAAATCGACCTGGATCGCTTCACCCAAGTCTGCGAGGGCCTGGAGAAAGTGACCCGTGCCTGGGCCAACCCATGAGCCGCTCCGCGAGCCTGGCCGATCTGCCGGAGTTTTTGGGACACTCTCTGCTGGGGGCTCCCGTCCTCGGCTTCGCCCCACGTGGCCGATGCGACGTCCTGGTGATTGCCGGGATCCACGGCGAGGAGCCGGACACCGTCGTCGTCCTCTCACGTGCGCTGCGGAGCGTCCCTGAGGTGGTCTCCTCCGTGGGGGTGGTCCTCTGCGCCAACCCGGACGGCGCCATCCTGGGAACCCGCGGCAACGCCCGGGGAGTCGATCTGAACCGGAATTTTCCCGCAGAGAATTGGCAGGCGAGTCCTGTGACCTGCCGCTGGTATGCCGATGGTGAGGAGACCGTGCCCATCTCGACCGGTCAAGGGCCCGCCTCCGAACCCGAGACCCGGGTTCTCCTGCAGGTCGTGGAGCGCTGGGCCCCCGGGGGTATCCTCGCCCTGCACGGTCCGCTGGGGTGTGTCGACGATCCCGGCCGCACCCGGGCGGGCCAGTGGCTGGCCGAGATGACCGGTCTGCCCCTGGTGCCCCACATCGGATATCCCACGCCAGGATCACTGGGAACCTGGGGGGCGGAGCGGAAATTGCCCGTGGTCACCTGGGAGTTCCCCCCCCAGGGAATCGAAACACTCTGCCGCACCCAGGGGCCAGCCCTCGCCGCCATTCTGCGAGGGGAAAGTGCTTTCACTAACGAAACCGGGGCCAAACGCGGGGGTTAGAGTTGCGGCAGGTGACTGCTTCCCCGGCTTCGCGTAACCGATGGCTGCAAGCCTGCGTCTGGTAGCACCCCACAGACATGAAAACCGTTCTCTTGGCACTCCCGTTTCTGGCGCTTCCCTTCCTCGTCGAGGGAGGGGAAGTCACCTTCAACCGCGATATTGCGCCGATCATTTACCAGAACTGTTCCAGTTGTCACCGTCCGGGTGAGAGCGCTCCTTTCGCGCTGCTCTCCTACGACGACGTTTCCCGGAGAGCGCGGACCATCGGAAGGGTGATCGAGGATCGTTACATGCCGCCGTGGCATGCCGACGCGGAGACCAGCGCCAATTTTGTCGCGGTGAGGAAGCTCGCCGACGAGGAGATCGAGCGCTTCCTCGCCTGGGTGGAACAGGGGAAACCGGAGGGCGACCCCGACAGCGCACCGGAACCGCCGCAATTCACCGACGGCTGGCAGTTGGGCGAACCGGACCTCGTCATCTCCATGGACGAGGGCTACGAGGTGCCGGCGGAAGGGCCCGACATCTACCGGAACTTTGCCATTCCCCTGGATCTCCCCGAGGACAAGTGGGTCAAGGCGGTGGAATTGAGGCCGTCGGCCCGTTCGGTGGTGCACCATGCCCTGTTCTTCCTGGACGACAGCGGGACGGCTCGTTCCCTGGAAGGACGCGACGGGCGCCCCGGGTTTGCCGGCATGGCCTTCCGGCGTAGTGGATCGCTCGGCGGCTATGTGCCCGGGGTGACGCCGCGGATGCTTCCCGGCGATCTGGCTCTGCCTCTTCCGGCAGGGTCGGACTTCGTCCTCTCGACTCATTTTCATCCATCGGGCAAGCGGGAGGTGGAGAAGACCAAGGTCGGCCTTTTCTTTGCGGACAAACCGCCCTCCCGGCAGATCAACCGCATCCAGTTGCCGCCGGCCTTCGGAAGAGGCGCCGGGATCGATATCGCACCCGGCGAGACGGATTTCTCGATCGAGGATCGCTTCGTCCTCCCGGTCGATGTTGAACTGGTCAAGATCGGGGGACACGCGCACTACATCTGCAGCGAGATGACGATGACCGCGACCTTGCCGGATGGATCGGTGAAGAATCTGCTCCACATTCCCGATTGGGACCTCGACTGGCAGGATGACTACCATTTCCGCGAGGGCATGACCCTGCCGGCTGGCACCGAACTGCACGCCGTGGTGCGCTACGACAACTCGGCGGAGAATCCCGACAACCCCTTCGCCCCGCCTCGGCGCATTCGATGGGGCCGGGAATCCACCGATGAGATGGGCAGCATTACCCTCTCTGTCGTGGCGGCGGACGCCGCCGATGAGGGCCGACTTCGCATGTCGCGAGCGATGAAGAACGCGGGTTCCCTGACCGGCATCGCCTCGGAACTGCGGCATCTCTCCGTGGCGCGACGCCTTCCCCAGATCGTGAGCCGGCTCGACCGGAACGGCGACGGCGATCTCGAGGAAGCCGAGTTGCCGGAGAGGATGCGTCGTCCCCTCCTCGACAGGCTCGATGTCGACGGTAGCGGCAGCCTGGATCCCTCGGAGATTCAGACTCTGAAAGACTGGCTGGAATCGTTGGAAGAAAAAAGAGGTAACAGGAGCGAAATATGAGCAGGATTGGATTGTTTTTGTTGGCGTTCACTTCGGCGGTTGGTTTCGCCGGAGAGGCGGACTCGGCGAAGCCTTTGTCGGAGGAGGCGGGGGCGGTCACGGTTCAACTTTTCGTGATCACCGATTGCCCCATCGCCAACCGGTATGCGCCCGAGATCAATCGCATCTACGAGGAATACTCGAAGCGGGGTGTCGACTTTACCCTGGTCTATCCCGATCGCAGTCTCAGTGAAAAGGACATCGCCAGCCACCGGGAGGAGTTCGGGTTGAAGCCGCCCGGGATTCTCGACGCCGAGTATGGACTGGCGCGGAGGGCCGGAGCGACGATAACGCCGGAGGCGGTGATTTTCGATTCATCGGGCCACATCGTCTCCCGCGGCCGGCTCGACGATCGCTACACGGATTTTGGCGATCGCCGGAGACAACCCCGGAGACGCG
>CAZLUZ010000292.1:0-3155 GCA_964562825.1 uncultured Akkermansia sp. | reverse complement strand
TCTCCAGCTCCGACGGTTCTGCTTCTTTTCTTCCTCGCCTTGCTCTCGGGTGAACCCGTGTTGGGAGGGGACGGGCCTCTGCCCCGCTTCGAGATCCAGGGGGTCGCCCTTCATCCGGACGATCTGGAATACGCGCCCACGGATCAGTTGATCCACCCGGCCATCATCAAGACGGAAGGCCGCGTCGAGAATCCCCTCGGCAAATACTACCTCTACTATGCGCCGCACAAACACGTGGCCGTCAGTATGGCCTACGCGGACAGTCTGGATGGCCCGTGGACCGAGTATCGTGAGAATCCCGTGGTGAAAGGTCCCTCCGCTCCCGAGGTCCGCTGGATCGAGGAGCACGGCAGGTTTTTCCTCTGGGGGCACCGCAAGAACAGCCAGACGGAACTCTGGACCAGTGCCGACGGGATCCACTTCGAGTACGACAGCGTCAGCGTGAAAGCTTCCGATATCGGCATCCGCAACGCCACCTACAACCGGGTCTACGAATACCCCCTGGAGCAATACGGGAGTCGCTACATCATGCTCTACTCGGGATTCATCGAGGGCAGCAACATTCGCTGTGTCTGGCTGGCCCATTCTCCCGACGCCAGGCATTGGACCCCCCTGGAAACGCCACTGGTGGAGCCGGTGGAGGGCGACAATGACAATCTCTACGGGCCTGCCCTACTGCAGTGGAAAGGCAGAAACTTCGTCGTCTACCAGGACATGACCTCCTGGCGGGGCGGCAATCTGAAGTATGTGGAACTCGACCGGGAGCTCAATCCCGTCGGTGCGGGCGGCAGCCGTTACCTGCTCATCGATCCACCCGCCGAACCGCCGCTGAATGACCGCCTCCGCGGCGCCGAATTCTATCGCGAAGGCCAGACTCTCTTTCTCTACGCCAGCGCCTCAAAAGATCCCAGGCTCATTGTCTGGGGCAAGGCCGAGGTGGGGGCGGACTCCGGTATCCCTTCACCCTGGGGGGAACAGTCGCAGGCGGGAACGGCTCTCTCACCGGAACCCGTCGACGATGCCGGGGCCGAGCCGCCATCGACAGGGGGCGGTCCGGCCGCGGCGGCAGGCAGCGTGGAGCGCCTGCTCCGGGGGGCGCAACTGGAGAGCCTCTACCGGACTTCCTTCGATGAGCCGATTCGCATGATCCGCGCCGAAGAACTCTGCGAGGGCGGGAAGATCGTTCGCGGCCCCCCGGAAGGGATCGACTGGGTCCTCGAAGGCCCGGCCGATGTCACCGTGAAAGACGGCCGCCTGCATTTGAAAAATGACCCTTCGGGCAATTGCGTCCTCTGGCATACGCAGGTCTTTCCCGAGCATTTTGTCGCCGCTTGGGACTTTCGCCACGAGCATCCGCAGGGCACTGCGATCTTTTTCTTCGCGGCACACGCCCCCGATGGGGAAGGCATTTTCACCCCGGGCTTGACCGCACGGCGCGGAAACTTCGGGCACTACACCAAGGGGGATATTCTCTCCTACCACACCTCCTACACCGCCACCGACGAGCAGGGGGTGCCTCGGGGTGCATCCCACCTCAAGAAAAACATCGCCAGCCGGGAGAAAGGAAACCTTCAGGGAACCAAGGGTGCCAGCCCCATCGATGGCCGGACGGGAAAATCTTTCCAGGTTCGGGTCGCCAAGATCGGTGCCCGCATCATCCTGGAGATCGACGGCGAGGTCTGTTTTGACTGGACCGACGAGGGCCGGGAAGGGGTGGCTCCCTTCGGCGGGGGCCACATCGGTTTTCGTCAGATGAGCCACACCCTGGAGGCCAGCTACGGAGCCTTCGAAGTCAAGGAGATCAAGTTTCACGCCGAGAGCCAGGGAGCCATAGGCAAACCGTAATGAAGGGAGCAGACGAACCCTTTTCCCGCCCGCCTCGGATTGCGTTGGGCGAGTCCGCGCTAAGTGCCTTGCTCGCCGGTGCCCTGGTTTTTTTCGGTATCTTCGGTTCTTCTTCCGCCCCGGGCCAAGGCGAGGCCGACCTCACCATGCGGATCCTTCGTCCCAAACCGGAGGGCGAGCAGGTCAGCCCCACCTGGACCGAGATCCACTATATCGTCATCGATGCGCGACACCCCGCAGGCATCGAGAAACTTCAGCTGTTCAAGCCGGGAGCCAAGAAACCGGAGAGGGAATTCACCGAAAGCGACCGTCACCAATCCGGCTATTTCTTCTACCGGAGAAGGATGAAGTCTCCGGGGACGAGAAACTATGGGATCCGGCTCTGGCCCGGCGGCACCGATCCCCGGGTGGATCCTCCGATCACCTCGACGCGGGAGTTCCCGCTCGCCTACGCGAACCCCGATCCGCTTCTGCCGGATCATATCGCATTGGTGAATCTTCAGGACGGAGAAAAGATTCCGGCAAACGATCCTTCGGATCCCGGCGATCTCACCACGATTTTGATCGACTGCCAACATTCCAGCGGCACGTGGGGCGGGGGACAGTGGAAGGAGAACCGCCACGTGGGGTACCGGGACGACGATGGGATCGCCTGGGTCGAGTTGATCATCTCCTCTCCCGGCGGGAAAAGGACCGTGCTCCGCAGTGGGGCGGCTTTCATTCTCGATCGCGACGCGGAGTATTTCGGACCCTACTGGGGCGAGGCGGTCGATCCGTCGCGGAGCAAGGCGCGGGAGGAACCCTGGCCCGAGAACACCGCCTGGAAGCCGATCGAAGGCTTCGGATTGCACCTTTTCGCCACCTCGCTGGCCTCGGGCGACCACCGGCTGCAGCTCCGCGCCGGGACGAGCGACGGTGGTCTGATGGAAGGCCCCACGATCGCGATCCAGGCAATACCCGAGGGGTCCCCCAAGGTTTCGAAAGCCGCCCCGTAGAAGACTCCCATCGATGAGAAGCCACCCCTCCGCACCAGGATCATGACAGACCTTTTGCCTATCTCGCCCCGGCTGATTCTGGCGATCTGCATCGGCCTTTGCTGCCCCCTCTCGCCCGAAGCCTGGAGCCAGTCAGGCGCGGAAGAAACGGACGTCGAGCCAGAGAACCATCGGGAAAAGTTCCCCCGCAATTACGACGAGAGCCAGGTGCCTCCCTTTCGGTTGCCGGACCCCCTCGCGGCCCTGGACGGTAGGGTAATCGATACTCCCGAACTCGGGGAATCGAAGCGTCGCCCGGAGAACGTGGATATTCTC
>CAZLUZ010000291.1:0-3160 GCA_964562825.1 uncultured Akkermansia sp. | reverse complement strand
GCACCACTCACCGACAGCAGACCAAACCATGGAAGTCTTGGAAACCCTCGCCGTCGCCCTGGGATTCGCCACCCTGGCCGGCCTCAATCTCTATCTCACCGTCTTCATCACGGGACTGGCCATCAACCAGCAGTTGATCGACATCTCATCCCGCTATCCCGAGCTGGCCGTTCTCGGTGAACCGGTCGTCCTCATCGCCGCGGGCGCCTTCGCCCTGCTCGAATTCTTCTCCGACAAGATCCCCTGGGTCGACTCGTTCTGGGATTCGATCCACACCCTGATCCGTCCGATCGGCGGAGGTCTCCTTGCCCTGCAGGCGCTGGGTCCGGTCGACCCCCAGTTGGAGGTGATCGTCGCCATGCTCGCGGCCAGCGCCGCCTTCATGACCCACGGCCTCAAGTCCGGCACCCGACTCGCGGTGAATACCAGCCCGGAGCCGGTCACCAATGTCACCATGAGTGTCACGGAAGATCTCGCGGTGATCGGAGGCCTCGCTCTGATGAGCCTGAACCCCTTCATTTTCGCGGCCATCTGTCTGGTCTTCCTCGTGCTGGCTGCCTTCGTGGTGCCCCGCCTCGCCAGACGCTGCCGAGCCATGTTCTGGCTCGCGGGCAAGAAAATCAGCTCCCTGTTTCGCCGTGGCGCCACGCCGGACGAGCCGCCCGCACCGCCGGAGCATTGCGCCTATCTCGAACGCAAACTGGGCCAGGCTCCGGAGATCGCCTGGTCTCTGCCCGTACTCGTGGGGAGGAACCGCCGCATGGGCAAGCTGACCACCCACACCTTCGGGATGGTTTTTGCCCTGAAGACCGACGAATCCGCCCTGCACTTCGTTGGTCGCCGCTCCGGTCGGCTCTATCACCAACCCATTCCTGTCGCGGACATGGAGGTCGCCCTGGACAACCGCTGGCTGAGCCAGGATGTGGTCCTGGAGGACCGAGAGAAAGGGCGGCTTGCCACCTTCAAGTTCGCCCCGGGTTACGGTGCGCTGGCCCGGCGCCTGTGTGCCGAACTCACCGGGAGAAGTCCCTCTCCGGCCTCCGCGACTCAGATCGCCATGGCCGGCGGACGCTGACCACCCGGAGACGCCACCTCGAGGGGGATATCCTCCCCCTCGACGAGACTCTCGTAGGTCTGTCGTCGGCGGATGACCCGGTATCCCTCCCCATCGACGAGAATCTCGGCGGGCAAAGGGCGGCTGATGTAGTTCGAGGCCATGACGAAACCGTAGGCTCCCGCGCTGAGCACGGCGATCCGGTCTCCCGCTCCAATGACCGGCAATCTGCGGTCCTGGGCAAAGAAATCACCGCTCTCGCACACCGGCCCCACGATGTCGACCGTCTCGCCCTCCTCCGAGACAGCCTCCCGCAGCGGGACAATGTCATGGTGACCCTGGTACAGCGCAGGTCGGATCAGATCGTTCATGCCCGCATCCACGATCTTGAAGACCTTGGCCGAACCGCGTTTTTCGTAGAGCACCTCCGTGATCATGACCCCGGCGTTCCCCACCATGAATCTTCCGGGCTCGAGAATGATCTTCATCTCCAGCGGTGCGAGCAGTGGCACCAGTTCGGCGGCGTACTGCTCGATGGTCAGGGGCTTGGCTTCCCGATGCGCCCACCAATTCGTGTCTCCGCTGGCCAGTGAGTCCTCGTAGACGATACCGATGCCGCCGCCGATGCTGAAAAAGCCGATACCGTGGTCCCGCTTCAATTCCTCCGCCAGGGGCGCCACCTTGGCCACCGCCTCGACAAAGGGTCCCGACGAAGTCAATTGGGAACCGATGTGCATCTGCAGCCCCACCAGATCGATATGGGGAAGCCGTGAAGCCCTGGCATAGGCATCGCGAATCACCCCGAAATCGATGCCAAACTTGTTCTCACTCTTGCCTGTGGAGATGTATTTGTGGGTCTTGGCGTCGACGTTCGGGTTGACCCGCAGCGCCACCGGAGCTTTCACGCCTCTCTCGCCGGCAACGCGATTGATGAATTCGACTTCCGCCTCGCTCTCGGCGTTGAAGGAGAGTATCCCCGATTCCAGGGCGAACTCGATCTCTGCGCGGCTCTTGCCCACCCCGGCGAAGGTGCAGCGCGAGGCGTCTCCCCCCGCCCGCAGAACGCGGAAAAGCTCGCCGCCGGAGACGATATCGAAACCCGAACCCTCACCGGCGAGCAGGTTCAGAACGGATAGATTCGAATTCGCCTTGGTCGCATAGCAGATCAGACAGTCCAGGCCGCTCATCCCGTCGGCAAGTCTCCGGTAGTGATCGAGAATCGTCGCTCGGCTGTAGACGTAGAGGGGAGTGCCCTCGCGGTCGGCGAGTTCCTCCAGATTGACGCCCTCGCAGTGCAGGGCCCCGTGCCGGTATCGGAATGAGTGCATGGATTGAGGTGATAACCTTCGGAGGGACGGGCACGCATCCTCCGCGCCGTCCCTCACTGGGCGAGAAGCGTTACGTTCGGAGTCAGGAGGAAAGCGTCAGGGTTTTGGCTGGTTGCCTTTCCCGGCGTTACCCTTGCCCTTGTCGTTCTTCCCTTTCCCTTTGGCCGGTTCGCTACCTTTGCCCTTGGGCGGGTTTTGCCCCTTTCCCGGAGCATCCCCACCAGAGGTGTCCCCTGCCTTGCCCTTGCCCCCGGGAGCGGCCGGCTGCTCCGGAGCGGAGGTATCCTCGCCAGCGGCATCCTTTTCCTCCGAGGGCGGAAAGATGGGCTCCGAGTTCGGCCGGACCGCATACTCCTGAAATTGGGGGGGCATCGGAGTCTCCGGAAAACGTTTGGAGAAATAGTAGGCCACGCTCTGGATCTCGTTCAGGGGCCGCATCTTCACGAGCGGATCCTCCGACTTGAGGTCGGGGTCCTGACTCTTAATGACGAGGGCGGCACCCATGGCCTGCTTGGACAGGAAAGGTTCGTTGGCGAAGGTCATGGTGAAGACGCGGTAATAATCCTCCAGAGCCTTATCCTTTTGATCTTTTGACTCGAAGAGTTTCGCCCTCATGAAGGCGACCTGGATCAACTCGTGGGGTGGCATCTTCTTGAAATTCGGCGCGGGCAGGAGTTTGGCCTTCTCCGCGACCGGTTCCTGGTAAGGTGCCAGCGCCGCTTCCAGAGCCGCCATGTCGCCACTGCCGTAGATTGCCCAGAGCCGGTGCATGGCAATG
>CAZLUZ010000290.1:0-3188 GCA_964562825.1 uncultured Akkermansia sp. | reverse complement strand
GGTAGTGAGGGGCGTAGATCCCGCAGGCGAGAAAGAAGGGTTTTTCGTGGCGTTTCTGGAGTTGTTCCACGGCCCAGTTGACGCGGATGGTGTCGGCCATCTCCGCCTCGCGTTCGTCGGGCAGGGCGGCCCATTCGAGGAAGAGTCCTCCGGTAATCTTCTCGCCGCGGTTGTAGATGCTGGCGGGAAAAGGCTGGGGGAAGGGGGTGCCCTCGTTCCAGGAATCGAGGGGCCAGCCGTTGGTTTTCTGACGCGGTTCGCGGAGGAAGAATTCCGTCCAGCCACGCAGATCGACGGACCCGGCAGGATGATGGTACAATTTTCCCACTCCCAGGGTGGTGTAACCCGCCCCGGCGAAGCTCTGCTGCAGCCCCTCGATTTCCGGGTGCTCGGCAAAGTAGTTCGCCGACTGGTAGCAGCCGGTGGTGGAGGCGAACTGGCCCGAGAAGATGGCGGCCCGCGAGGGCGCGCAGAAGACGCCCGCGGTATGGGCGTTGGTGAAATTCACGCCCCGCGCGGCGAGGCGGTCCAGATTCGGAGTGATGGCCCGCGGGGTGTTACCGTGGGAACCGATCCAGTCGTTCATGTCGTCCACCGCGAGAAAAAGCACGTTGGGGCGGGAGGCCTCCGCCGGGGAGAGGGACGGACCACAAGCGAGCAGCAAGGCGAAGAGCAGGGTGAAACCTTTCATGAATTCGGCATAGTCGGTGACCCCCCTCTTTATGCAACTTTCTGCGCCGGGCTACTCACGCCAATCGGGCTGGTTTTTTCCGCGACAGCCTCGCCGCCTGCCTGTGGCGGAATCGCCCCCGAGCGGGGGGTTTGACGGACGCCTGCTGCCGTCTAGGATAGCACCTGCCATGACCCTCTCGCCCATGCT
The DNA here is from genome assembly GCA_964562825.1 of uncultured Akkermansia sp. Taxonomy (GTDB): domain Bacteria; phylum Verrucomicrobiota; class Verrucomicrobiia; order Verrucomicrobiales; family DEV007; genus Arctic95D-9. The sequence continues at coordinate 2,308 of CAZLUZ010000290.1, read as the reverse complement.
CGCCTCGGTGGTCTCCCGCTCCGAATACCTCTCCGTCGTGATCGGACTGATTGTCGGTCTTTCCCTCACGAGGATATTGGTCTGCATCAGTTCGTCTCTGCCCAAAAAAGAGGGGGATCGCTGGTCGCTGACCCACTCCATCCTGCTCACCGCGGCATTCATCCTCCAGGTCAAGTACTGGTGGGATCTCTATGACGCGAAGGTGATCGAGGAGGTTTCCTTCTGGGGATACCTCGCCATCCTCCTGGTGCCTCTGTTGATGTATCTCGCCACGGCGGCGCTGACTCCGGAGTTCCATCGGGATTTCCGGGAAAAGGTCGACTACGTCGAATTTTTCGAGCAGCGCCGGGATGTCTTCTACCTCTTCGTCATGGGGGTCCTGGTGACCATCATGGCGCAGGGAATCTTCATCTGGAAGGATTTCGAGGATCCAGGTGCCCAGATTTTTTATCTGATCCGGGCGTCGGTCATTCTCGTGATCTTCATCCTTCACCGGATCCGCGCCGCCGTCGTCCAGATCGGCCTCGCCTTCTTTCTTCTGATCGCCATGATCGCCTACACCATGGTCAATCAGGACGGATTCCAGGCCCCGGGGCTCTTTCGCTAAGGTGCGGGAGGCCGCCTGCCCAGGCATTTTCCCTGAACCGTGAAAACGGAGGCAGCGGCGAAGGGGAGAGGAGGAGCCGGATCCGTGGGCCGGCTTGGAGAGAGGTCCGCAGGGAGGTCAGGGAATGAGACGTCTCAGGTTGTCCACATTGGCCTGCATCACCGCTATCCAGTCTCCCGACTCGGGGCGGTTTCCGCAGGGCGCCACCACGATGCTGCGCACTCCGATGGCGTCGAGCTTTTCGACGCTCTCCGGGACCGGCACGCCCTCCCAGATCATCCACTTCGCCGGATGCTCTGCCAGCAGTTTCTCCAACTCTTTCATCGCGGCGTCGTCGGGAACCGTCTCGGGTTCCCAGTGGACCGCCTCGATCTCGAGATCGTACCTCCGGGCGAAATACTGATAAACGGGGTGCGACGCGACCAGCGGCATCCCGTCGAGAGCGGTGCCGATCTCTCGGAATTTCTCGTGCAGTTCGCTCATCTCGCGAGCCAGGGATGCGAAGTTGCCCCGAAGCGTAATTTCCTCCTCGGGAAGCAGTTCGACGAGGGCGTCGCAGACCTCTTCCGCCTGCCAGATCGCCTGGTTCATGTCCATCCAGGTGGTGAAAGCGGTGCCGGCGTGGGTGTGCTCGCCCTCCGGCCCGTGGCTGTGGGTGATCACCTCGTCGGAGGCGAGGAAGTCTCCGGAGAACGCTTTCGAGGTGTCCACCGGCACATCATAGGGCAGGCTCACAGCGGACTTCCACTTCTCGTAGGTGGCTCCGTTCATCAGGATGTGGTCCGCCTGTTGCAGGGCGAGGAGATCCTCGTCCGAGGGCTTCCAGAAGGCGGGGTCGCCGTCCGTTTCCCCGGGGAGAAAATGAAGGTCGATGCGGTCCCCGGCGATGCGCTCCGCGAAGTAGGCCAGCGGATAGTTGGTTGCGTGAACGACCGGTTTCTCCTCGCTGGCGCGAGACGTGGAAAAACCGAAAATTGAGGTGACCGCAGAGAGGACGGCAACGCCGGTGAAAAATCCTGTGTTTGTTGTCTTCATCTGCCAATTGAAACGTGAGGAAGTCTCCAAACCCACGGGAAAAATCACTGGTCACGACATTTTTCCGAGAGCAGCCGCCTCGCCCGGTAGAGTCTGCCCTCCACGGATCGGGTCGAGCATTTCAGCACCGCAGCGGCATCCTCGTGGCTCAAGCCCTCGAAGGTGCAGAGGATCACCGCACCCTTCAATTCAGAGGGGAGTTCATTGATTTCGCGGAGGATCGTTTCCAGTTCCTCCCTGCGTCCGGCGAGTTCGTCGGGTGCGCTGGCCCGGCAGGTGGCGGTGTCGTTCCGATCCTCCAGATGGTCCGTGCGACGGCGGCTCCGGCCGTGTTTCGACCTGTGCCGGTCGCGGCAGAGGTTCAGGGCGATGCGGTAGAGCCAGGTGCTGAATCGTCCCTGCCTGCGGAACCGTCCCAGGGCGAGGTAGGCGCGGACGAAGGTGTCCTGGCAGACCTCCTCGGCCTCTTCGGGGTCGCGGAGCCATTGGTAGACGAAACGGTAGACGGCGTGCTGGTAGTCCTCCACGATCCGGCGGAAAGCTTCTCCGTCCCCGGCGGCCGCCCGCTCCAGCAGGAGGTCCTCCTCGGTCTGGGAAAACAGACGGGTGCGGCTCGCCGGCAAGGGCGCAGTCAGGGAATCGGCGTCAATGGTGATGTCCATGAAC
>CAZLUZ010000289.1:0-3231 GCA_964562825.1 uncultured Akkermansia sp. | reverse complement strand
GTTCTGGATGTTCTTCCGGTATTTTGCGGTGGGTGGCTCGGCAGCGTTGTTCTGGCTGGGGCGCCGCTCGAGGATGCGCGCGTGGGAGGAGAAGGCATTGAGATACCCCGAGATCGATTTGTCAATGACGACCCGGCGGTAGTTTCGCGATGCGTGCATGAAGCGGGTCACCTTGTCCCTCGTGCGGATGGTCAGACCCACGTGAGAGCAGAAGCCGCCGTGATGTTTCGTCACGATTCCGATGATGTCGCCGTCGCGAAGGTTTGGTTCGATCTCGGCGACTTTCGCCTTGGGAATATGGTGGACGGGGAGCTGCGCCACGTAGTCCTCCCACCGCTTCATCGGCTCGCGCAAGTCGGGATTCTCCCGGAGATAGCGGTAGTGTTTCCACAGCACCGTCATCTCGCTGATGCGACGGTCCTCGACCGGTTCGGCGTGACCGAGTTCCCGGGTGATGTTTCGGATGTTGCCCCGCGCCTCGTTCTCGAAAAACCATTCGGCGAGGTAGTGGATGCGCTCCAGATAGCTGCCCGTGCATTGTCCGGCGCGGTAGCGAGTCCACTGGATTTCGTGGAGCAGATTTTCCGGCGCGTAGCTCTGGCGGGGGCGGGCGATCATGCGGGCCAGGCCGAGCGCGGTCTCGAAGAAGGTCCAACAATCCAGGCCCTCGAAATTCACCGAGGGCGATTCGATTCGGTCGTCGATCTCGAGGGTGAAATTCACGTAAGGAGTTCCGTGCAGCTCCCGGGCGAAGAGGATGATCCGGTCTCCGATCGGGCGTGATCTCCAGTCGTTCTCCACCGCTTTGTTCACGATCCGGGCGAACTCATCCCGGCCTTTGAAAATGGTGGAAAGGGGCAGACCGCCCTCTCCGGTTTCGTTCTGAGCCCTGAGGGTTTCGCCCGCGGTCAAAATCCCGGACAGGCCGAGGAGTCCCCCGCGGATGGCGCGGCGTCTGGTAATCGGTTGCATCATGACCCCTGGACGATTCAATGGCTCGAAGACTGGGCGTTCTTCGCAAAAAAATCGAATGACAGTTTGCGGGAATCGGGTGATGGCTTGGGCCGATGAGCGAGCCAGTGCCAGAGACCGTCGGCATCATCGCGGGAAACGGAATTTACCCGGAGACCTTTGCCCGGGCCGCGCGGAGGGCCGGGGTGTCACGTCTCATCGCCGCCGCTTTCCACAACGAGACAGACCCCTCTTTTGCGTCGGAGGTCGACGAGATCGAGTGGTTCCGGGTGGGAGAGCTCGCCAAAATGATCAAATTCTTTGGCCGGCACGGGGTGAACCGCGCCGTCATGGTGGGACAGATCGCGCCGCGCAATCTCTTCGAGTTCCGGCCGGACTTTCGCACCCTGATGATGCTGGGACGACTCAAGGAACGCAATGCCGAGACCCTCTTCGGAGGAATCGCCGCGGAACTCGAGGCCGACGGCATCCGGTTGCTGCCCGCCATCACCTGGCTCGACGACCTCCTCCCCCCGGCCGGGCATGTGGCCGGCCCGGAGTTGACCGAGCTGCAGGAGGAAGATGCGGCTTTCGGGATGAAGATCGCCAAGGCGGTCAGCGCGCTCGACATCGGTCAGACGGTGGTGGTCAAAAAAGGCACCGTGCTCGCCGTCGAGGCTTTCGAGGGAACCAATCGGGCGGTAGAGCGCGGGGGCGCCCTGGGTAAGGGAGCCTCGATGATGGTGAAGGTGTCGAAACCAAACCAGGATCTCCGCTTCGACGTGCCCTGCATCGGGCCCGAGACCATCAAGACGGCGACCGACGCCGGGGTCACCGCCATCGTGGTCGAGGCCGGGCTCACCCTCCTCCTGGGCCGGGATGAGGTGGAGAAACTCTGCCGGAAGAGAAAAGTCAGCCTGGTGGCCAGGGATGGGGAGATTACCGGTTGACCGCCGGAGCGGTTGTCGCGATAGCTGAGGCGAAATGGACGACGTCACCAGGGTGAAAGCGGGAGTCGCCGGAGTGGGTTCGATCGGCCGGAATCACGCCCGCATCTACGGCGAACTGGACTCCGCCGAGCTGACCGCGATCTACGACACGGATCCGGAACGCGCCCGCGAAGTCGCGGAACTATACGGGGGAACCCTGGCCACGACCCTGGACGAGTTTGCCTCTCTGGTCGACGCGGCATCGGTGGCGACGCCGACATCGGCGCACCGCGAGGTCGGCTCGGCGCTGCTCGCGGCGGGGTGCCACGTTCTCGTGGAGAAACCCATCGCCGATTCCATCGACGACGCCAAGGCGCTCATCGACCTGGCCCAGGAGCAGCGGCGCATTCTCCAGGTGGGGCACATCGAGCGCTTCAATCCGGTGATGAGCCAGCTGGAAGCCCGGCTCGACCAGCCCCGATTTATCGAATCCCACCGGCTTTCCCCCTTTCCCCGGCGCAGCCTGGATATCGGGGTGGTGCTGGACCTCATGATTCACGACCTCGAGATCGTTCTCCACCTCGTTCACGCTCCGGTTCAGCACATCGATGCGGTGGGTATCCCCGTGTTGACTCGCCGCGAGGATATCGCCAACTCCCGAATCCGGTTCGAGAACGGTTGCGTGGCCAACATCACCTCAAGCCGGATCAGTCCGGAGAAAATGCGCAAGATCCGGGTTTTTCAGTCGGACGCCTACCTCTCCCTGGATTACCAGGAGCAGAGCGGCTGGATCTACCGTCGCGACGGGATGGAGATCGCCCGGGAGGAAGTGCTCGTGGAACGGGAGGAACCCCTCAAGCGGGAGCTGGCTTCCTTCGTCGATTGCGCCGCCCGGGGACAGGCTCCCCGGGTCACGGGATGGCACGGTGCGGCCGCCCTGGATCTGGCCCTGGAGATCACCCGGATGATCGAAAAGAGCTGGTGATCGGTTCCCTGACATCGGGCTTGTGCGTCCCCTGCGTCATGCTAAGGGTGGGGCTATGGCGTTTCACTATACCGGTTTTGCGGACGAGGCGGAGAAGTCGCTCGAGGGGCAGATTTCCACCATCAAGGAGGTGGGCTGGAGTGCGATCGAGTTGCGGCTCCTCGGGGGGACCAACGTGGTCGACCTGAGCGACGACGAGTGGAAACACACCCGGGATCGGCTGGGTGAAGAGGGCATTCGGATTGTGGGCTTTGGCGGCCAGATCGGGAACTGGGCTCGGCCGGTGACGAATGATTTTCAGGTCGATCTCGATGAGATACAGCGGGTGGCACCGAGGATGCGGGAGGTGGGAACCCGGTTTCTCCG
>CAZLUZ010000288.1:0-3328 GCA_964562825.1 uncultured Akkermansia sp. | reverse complement strand
GAGCCTCCCAATCACGGATCGTATCGAACCGCTCTCCCTCCACGAGGCCTATCTCGATGTGAGTCATCTCCGGTCCGAGGCGGCCAGCGTCGCCGCGGAGATCCGGGACCGGATCCGCGAGGAAACCGGGCTCACCGCCTCGGCGGGAATCGCGCCGAACAAATTCCTGGCCAAGGTGGCCAGCGACTGGCGCAAGCCCGACGGCCAGTTCGAGGTGCGACAGGAGGACATCGCCCCCTTCATGGCTGATCTCCCGGTGAGGAAGATCTGGGGGGTGGGCCGGCGCACCGCGGAGCGGATGGAGCGGCTTGGCATCGCGACCTGTGGAGACCTGCAGAAATGGTCCGAGATCGATCTGCACCGCCAGTTCGGGAAATTCGGCAGTTCGCTGTATCGCCTCTGCCAGGGGGAGGATCACCGCGAGGTGAACCCGAACCGGGAGAGGAAATCGGTGAGCAACGAACGCACCTTCCGCGAAAATCTGACTTCGGTGGAGGAGGGCCTGGAGCGCCTCGACGAACTGATGCAGGAACTGGAGCGGGACCTGGTGCGGCACTGGGATCGGGTCATCCGGGAGGGCTTCATCAAGGTCAAGTTCGAGGATTTCCGGATCACCAACGCGCAACGGCCCATGGGCCGGATCGAGCCCGGAGCCTTCCGGGAACTGCTGCGCGAGGCCTGGAGAAGGGGAGAGGGGAGGTCGGTCCGTCTCCTCGGGGCCGGGGTCCGCTTCGTCGCCGAAAGCGCCCGCGTCCAGGAGGAGCAACCCGATATGTTTGGCGATCTGCCCTAGCCGGCCACCCTGGCGCCGGGAAAAGCCGGGCTTGTTTTGCAGTGCAAAACCCCGCAAGGTGACGGCGCCAAGACGACTCATGGAAGAACGCTACCTCGGCCAGATGCTGCTCACCGGCGTGCCCGGTCCCGAACTCGATCCGGACACGGCCCGGCTCTTCAAACGACTGCAGCCGGGGGGATTCATCCTCTTCGGGCGCAACATCAAATCCCCCGAACAGCTGCGCAAGCTGATCGACGATCTGCGGGACCTCAGCGATTTCGAACCCATCATCACCATCGACCAGGAGGGCGGGCGGGTCTCTCGACTGCGACTCATCGGCAGCGAGCCGCCCAACGCCCAGCAGTTGCGGCAGAAGGGCGACCGGCGGCTGATCAAGCGCCACGGCGAACTCACCGCGGAACTGCTGCGCCTCTTCGGGTTCAACCTGGACCTCTGTCCGGTGCTGGATATCTCCTACGACGACGAGGCGGACAATTCCCTGAAGGGACGATGCTATGGCACTTCGGCCCAGGAGGTGGTCGACAACGCCGGCACCTTCAATCGTGCGCTGCGCTCCGGGGGCATCCTGAGCTGCGGCAAGCACTTTCCCGGCTACGCCTCGGCCGAATGCGATCCCCACCACGCCCTGCCCGTCATCAACAAGTCCCTCGATGAGATGGAGGCGAGCGATCTGCTGCCCTACCGGGCCTTGCTCCACGAACTCGACAGTCTCATGACCTGCCACGCCCACTACCCCTGCTGGGATGCGGATCGCCCCCGATGGCCGGCCTCGCTCTCGGCGAGAATCGTGGGACAGTTTCTGCGCAACCAGTTGGCTTTCGACGGACTCGTCATGACCGACGACCTCGACATGGGAGCCATTCTCAACGAGGTGAGTTTCGAGGAGACCATCCGGTCCTGCATCGAGTGCGGCAACGATCTCGCCATGATCTGTCATCGGGTGGAACTGGTGGAGCAAGCGCACGAGGTGATGAAGGGCCTGCCCGGACCCCTGGTTCACGATGCGGTGGTCCGCATCGAGAGGGTCAAGAGGCGGCTGGCCACGCCCGACGCCTTCAACCTCGACCGGTTCCGGCAGATCAACGCGCAGATCTGGGATCTGCGGGTGGACACTCTCGGCGAGGAAGGGGCGAAGGTCCTGTCGGTGGAGGATGGAAAACGTTCTCCGGTGGAACTCTATTGAGCCCGTCGGTGGAGAAGTGAGGTCCGGCAGAGCAGGGACCTCGGATCACTGACTCGCCAATCGGGCCCGGTAGTCGGGGGGGAATTGCCAGAAGATTTCTCCCGGTGCCCGCACCAGTTGCCTCTCGGTCGGGGAAAAGCCGAACATGAACAGCCCGATGTCGGAACTGACCATGGGGTTGCGATGGTGGTAGGAGTGGCCCAGCCCGCTGCCATATTTTCGCTCCGCCTCCCGCACGTCGATCATCTCGATCTTCTGCACCTGCCGGAGGACCTCTTTCTCCCAGGGGGTCAGTTGATCAATGGAACTCCCCAACCGGGTATTGTCGAAGAGCTTTCCCGAGAGAGCCAAGGCCTTGTCGCGGTTCGAGGCGTAGACCGCGACTCCGCCGGCCGTCTCGTGGAAGCGGTCGAACACCGCGTTGAAAAAGGCCATGAGGTCCATGTCGGGTGCAGCCATGACGACGCGGTGGACCCGGTATTTCTCCTGCAGCTGTGCGGGCGTCAACTCGTCGTCGGTGAGACGAATCTCTCGGAGCGCATTGACCACGATCGGATTGCCCGCGCTGTGGGCGATGATGGAGATGGAGTCGGCTCCAGTCGCCCGGGCCAGATTCACGATGAGCGCGCGAAAGAGACGCGTGCTCTGCTCGGCGTTGCCCTTGTCCTGGATGTATCCGGCCACCCTCCCGCGGGAGGGCCACTCGAAATTGACCACCGCTCCTTCGCGCCCCATGTAGTGGAAGATCGCGGCGGCTTGCTCGGTGTTTTCGATGAGAAAGGTGTTGTACCCGTGCACGAACACGACAATCCTCCGCGAGTTTCCCCTGTCGAGTTGGCGGCGCAACGTCTCCACCCACGGGTGATCGAACCGATCCGCCTCGCTTCCATCGAGTTGCCAGGGATCAAATTCCTGGATGGTGGATGAAACTTCGACCTCCTTCAGCCTCAGGCGGGTCTTTTTGTCCTTGGTCTCGGTGACCGTTTCCTCGTAGATGCGTTCTTCGGTCACGTTTTCCCCGATAGCAACCTTGGCGATGGCGAGGTGAGGAGAGGCGTCGCGACTGCGCTCCCGCCCGAAGGGATCGACGCTCCGGATCATGCCGTCCTCCCGCAGCGTCCGACTGCTCACGATGAAGACGGGGATATCGGCTTTGAGATTGCCCTGGTGGATCTCATCCACCGGCTGCCTGACCCCCTCGATGACGCCGACCGGAGTGGGAGACAGGCGCGTCGATCCCGGCTTGGGCGGAAGACCGCAGCCCGAGAGCGCCACCGCGAGGAGGCAGAGGGGGAAAATAGCGACGCACTTCTTCATGGGGGCGCGGCGAGTTTACGGGTGAAACGGCC
>CAZLUZ010000287.1:0-3343 GCA_964562825.1 uncultured Akkermansia sp. | reverse complement strand
GAGCTCTTATCGCTTTCACCCTCAAATTGCTCCCAAGCCCGCCCCCGCTGACCGGTGACTTGCTCGAATAGTGGGTGGCGCGGCGAAAATCGTTGGTCTTCCCAGCCGTCAAGATCCCGGAGTGGTTGCCAATCGCCACGAGCACCAGCGTAGAGAGCGGAAAAGAACTCTCGGTCTGCTTCGTTCAATCGACCGGCGAATGTTCGGAACTTTGTTTCATTTGGACTGAGTGTGCCAATTTCCTTCAGATCTGCAAAAAGGTGTTCGCGCCCCTGTCTAAACTGAATGAGATGAAGCCAGCAGTAGGCAGCAAGAAAGTTGGCAGCATAATGGTCTGGATTGAACTTGTGCAGTGAGTCGAGGGCGTGGATCGCCCCATTGTAGTCGCTTTCCAAGAGTGCCATGCCCGCCGTTGCCAGAGCCGCTTCATTCGGTGGAAGCCGGTCGATCACCGCCTGACAAATGGTTGGCCCCTGGTAGCCGTCGATGCGATTGGCCAGGGCAAAGTGTACCCATCGAGAATCACCCGCGATCTGATCGACCAGATCTCGCTGCAGCCAGGCGTTGGTTTCCAGCCATTTGGCTTCGTCCAATCCTCTGAGAGACTGCAATTCACCGGAAAAGATCGGCCTGCCCAGGCTGGAGAGGACATTGTGATCGTCGGTCGATGCAAAGATATCTCCGCAATAATCGTTCACTTCGGCGTCACCCATGAAGTAGGCCCCAGCGATGTCCTCGACAAACTGAAAACCCTTCCAGCCGGTGATATGATCGATGGATCCGTCGGCTTCGGCCACTTCACCCATTTCCAATGGGCCTCGCAGTGGTTCTGGTGAGGCGACGATAAGGAGAGTGTGACTCACTCGATAGACCTGTTGGTGGGCGAAAACATCACGAACCGTGGCGAGGAGCGAGCGGAAGCGGTCCTCGTCGACGAAGCCCATATCCATCCACTGGAGAAACACGCCGCCAGGGGTGAGGCGGCGTTTCACCAGCTCGAAGAACTCCCGAGTGTAGAGGTGAGAGGCTCCCGCGGTCCAGGGATGGGAAGGCTGGGAGACCACGGCGTCGTAGCGTTTAGCGGTCCGGGCGAGGGCACCCCGTGCGTCATTGATGACCAGCTTGACCCGCGGGTCAGCCAGGGGATCGCGGTAGCGCAGCGCGGCGATGGCGCGGTTGGCGGCGATCACCTCGGGCTCCAGCTCGATCACGTCGATGGACTCGACCTGGGGCGGCACCCCGTTGACGACGGTGCCGCCGCCGAGCCCGACGATGAGCATGGAGCGGACGTCGGGCCGGACCAGGACCGGGAGGGTGCCCATCCAGTAGGACTCGTTCTTCGCCGTGGGCAGGGCGCCTTTCTTGACGATGGAGGCCTCGGGCATCCCGTTGGTGCGGAGGTGGATTTGACCACGGGCGTTGAGCATGGTTACCGAGGCGGAGCGGCCCACCCCGGAGTAGACCACCCGGGCGCCACGATCGCTGAGGTAGGTGGAGGCGAAGGGGGAGGCCTGGAGGAGATCGCGGGGCGGATCGGGACGCAGGAACAAGGCGCCGAAGACGATGACGGAGAAACCCGCGATGACCACGGGGCGGCTCACCTCAGACCTTCCAGCGAGGCAGTAGGCGAACAGGGCGAGGGCGAGGTTACCCAGGACTGCGGCGGTGAGTATCGTGGAAAAACCCAGGGCCGGGATCAGGTAGAACCCGGCGAGAAAGGCGCCGAGGATGGCGCCGATCGTGTTCCAGGCGTAGACCCGGGCGGCCGCCTCCGGGGCGGCGGCGGCGGATTCCCCGGCGTAGAGGCGCACCGCGAAGGGAAAGGTGGCCCCGATGCAGAAAGTCGAGGGCAGGAGCACCAGGATGGAGCAGAGGGCGCTCGCAGTGGTGGCAGAGAAACCAATCTTGCGCAGCTGGAAGGCCCACTCCGGGATAACTCCGAGGAGCGTGAACAGGAACAGGGAGAGCAGCCCGGTGCCGAGCTGGGCCAGGGCCAGGCCGTGGGCAGAGAGGGATCGGCTACGGGCGTAGCGAGAGGCAATCAAGCTGCCCAGGGCGATGCCGGCGAGGAAGCTGGCCAGCATCGTGGCGAAGGCAGTGAGGCTGCCCCCGACGACGTGGCCGAGGAGGCGGGTCCAGAGGATTTCGTAGGTGAAGGAGAGGGCGCCGGAGAAGAGGATGAGGGGGAGGACGGAAGTCCTCGAATGACGAAATACCCAAGTACCCAATGACGAAAGAAATCCTAAATCCGAATTCCGAAGGGGCTCTGGTGGCTTTCGGGTTTCGTCATTCGGGATTCTTTCGTGCTTGGGCGATTTGGAATGACGAAATACCCAAACACCCAATGACGAAAGAAGCTCAAATACCGAAGTCAGAAAAGGCACTGGTGCATTTCGAGCTTTGGATTTCGTCATTCTTTCGTGCTTGGGTATTTCGTCATTCGTCATTGCGTTCCGGCTCCGAAACCGAAAGGCTGCAACACCGAGTAATCCCGCCACCACATTAGCACCCACCCCCACGAAGGAAGAGGAACGCAGGCCGATCTCCGGAATCAGGATGAAGGCGGCGAGGAGGGTTCCGGCAATGGCTCCCGCGGTGTTGATCCCGTAGAGCATGCCGACCCGGTCGCCGATGTGGCTTTGTTGGGTAACGACTCCTTTGGCGAGGATGGGCAGGGTCGCGCCCATCATCCCGGTGGGCAGGACGAGGAGGACGAAGCCGGCGGCGAAGTAGAAGAGGCCGTTCCCGGTGGATCCGGCGTCGGGCAGCTCGGGCAGGCCGCCGAACCAGGCCACGTGGAGATCGCCGACGAGACGGAGCCCCAGGGGGACGAGCAGAGCCGTCGCCGCGATGCCGATCTCGAGCAAAGCGTAGACGAGGACCGGGCGGCGGAGCCGGTCGATGTGGCGGCCGATGACCGCCGCGCCGACGGCGAGACCGCTCATGTAGGCGCAGAGCACGGTGACGATGGCCAACTCCGAGGTGCCGAAGACGACCGAGAAGTAGCGCATCCAGACGACCTGGTAGAGGAGCGCGGCGAGGCCGGAGAGGAAGAAGCAGAGGAGGACGAGGAGATAGGTGGAATGACGAAATACCCAAGTACCCAATGACGAAAGAAATCCTAAATCCGAATTCCGAACGGGCTCTGCAGCGGCTTTTCCGGCTTCGTTATTCGGACTTCTTTCGGGCTTGGGTGTTTCGTCATTCTTCATTACCCCCTGGGGCATTCAGCAATCTTCTGAATTTCGCTCAATTTCACCTAGTTCTCCGCCACTGGTTTCTGGTATTACTGGTAGGAATTTGGTTATTCAAGCCCAAAAGTCAAGCCGCATCGGACCGGGGG
>CAZLUZ010000286.1:0-3444 GCA_964562825.1 uncultured Akkermansia sp. | reverse complement strand
ATGGGGTAGGGGGCTTCTGGAGGGGTGACGACTGGGAGCCGGAGCCGGCCTCCGGGGTGGCCGGAGCTGCGATCCATGGCGCCGACGACGGGGAGGATCCCTGGTTGTTTTCCCGGATGATCTCGGGACAGCTGCCCGAGGGAACGATGCCGGAGGACAGGCGGAGAATCTTCGAGCTGCTTTCGGCCCGCTTTCACGAAAAGCCGGAGGGCGATGGATTGATCGAGGAGGCGCTCGCCGAGGGCCAGGAGAACGAGACGTTGCGGCTGCTGGCCCTGAAATGGATCGCGGATCAGCAACTCGATCGGTTTCGGCCCACGGTGGCGAAGGCGGTGGCCCGTCCGGTGTCGCCGACGATCTTTCACGCCGCGATCACCACCCAGGCGCGTCTGGACGGGCTCAGTGTGATGGATGACGACATCCAGAATCTGATCCGGGGCGAGCTGGATTCGGATTCAGCGCTGGCCCGGAGTTCCGCCTTTCTCCTGCTGGAGGATCGGGGCAAGGTGGAGGTCTCCCGACTGCGGGACCTCTACGCCACAGGCGACGAAGACATGCGTGTCGGTGTCGCTCTTACGCTTAGCGGGCACAGCCAACCGGACGAGGCGGTGACATTCGCCGGGGAGATCCTGGATGGGGACGACTCCTCACGGGTGCGCTCTCTGGCCAGTCTCGCTCTGGGAGAGGAGAGACAATACAAGCCGGAGGACCGGCTTCACCGAGGAGAGTTCCTCTTTCACAAGCACTGTGCCAAGTGCCACCGGGTCAACGGCTTCGGCCGCAAGGGTGGCCCCGACCTCAGCGCGATCGGGGTGCGGGGCCGGGATCACATCGTGCGGTCGGTCCACCAACCCTCGGCGGAGATCTCCCCGCAGTACGAGACGTGGCAGGTGCAGATGGTGGATGGCTCGCAGCACGTCGGGTTTGTCATCGGAGAAAAGGCCGGCTTTCATTACTACAGCGACGCCGCGGGCAACGATTTCACCATCAACACCACGGAGATGGTGGACCGGGAACACCTCCCGGTATCGCTGATGCCCGCGGGGTTGCACGAGCTGATCGGGGAAGAGGATTTTCCCTGCCTGGTCGACTGGCTGGAGCAGTTGCGGTGAGGGTTCAACACGCGGCGGACAGTTCCCTGGCGAGTTGGTCGGCTCTCTCTCGGTTCGCCGACCAGTCGAGGTGTTGGGCCGCGATGTCCTCGAGTTCGGCCAGTGATTCCACGGAAGAGAGCCGTCCGCGGAGCACCTTACCACCCGGCAGCCCCTTGGTGTAGGCCATGTACCGCGAGCGGAGTCCCATCAGGGTGAGTTTTTCGCTGGGAAATTTTCCCCAGGCCAGGGCCATCCTGGTGTGACGAGCGATGAGTTCCCAGCGGTCCTCCAGGCCCACTCCGGGCAGGTGCTTCCCGGTGGACAGGTAGTGTTTCGCCTCGCGGAAGACCCAGGGGTGCTGCATGGCGGCCCGACCGATCATCACGCCACTGACCGCGGTGCTCGCTCTGCGTTTGGCCACGTCCTCGCCGGTGGCGATGTCGCCGTTGCCGATGACGGGCACGGAGACCTGTCGGGCGCATCGGTCGATCACCTCCCAGTCCGCTTCCCCGGAGTATCCCTGGGCCCGGGTTCTGCCGTGGATGGCGATGGCCTGGACACCAGCGTCCTCCAGGATGCGACATACCTCGGGTGCATTGATCGTAGCGGCATCCCATCCCGTCCGGATCTTGGCGGTGACGGGGATGTCGACCCCCCTTACGATCGAGGAAGCGACGTCGGCGAGGACCGGGCAGTCTCTCAGAAGCGAAGAGCCTCCGTTCTTGGCCACCACCTTTTTCACCGGACAACCGAAATTGATGTCGATGAACTCGGGTTGTTTCCAATCGATGATCTTTCGAGCCGCTTCAGCCATGCGTTCACCCTCCGCTCCGAAAAGCTGGATGCCGACGGGCCGCTGCCCCTCCTCGAATTCGGTGTATTTCCGAGTGCGGTGATCGGCCTGGATGATTCCTTCCGCCGAGACGAATTCCGTGACCATGACGTCGGCGCCCAGTTCCTTGCAGATGCGCCGAAACACCAGATCGGTCACCCCGGCCATGGGCGCGAGGTAGAGGGGAAAACGGTCGTCGGTCAGCCAGGGGAGCATGGTGTGGGGCGGACCCTACGGGATCGGGGCGATCGATTCAAGGGCGCGTCTCAACTCAAACGGGAGGTGGGCTCTCATTCGCGGCCCATTTTGTAATCGCGTTTGGCTGATTCCGGACGTTTCTCCTATCATGACTAAGGCGTGGAAGTTTTTCCTGAACCTCGGTTTTGCGCTTTTCCTCGCGGGCACCGCGACGTGGCTCGCCATTTCCGACTTTCGGGTTTCCGGGGAGATCCTGTTCCGAGATTCCATGCCGGCGCTGGTTGCCGCACTGGGCGTGGGCCTCTGGTTCCTGCTGGCGCACTTCCTCGCGGTTTTTCCCAAACGGTTTCTTTTTCCCGTCATCGTCCTCCTCGCTGTGCGCCTCGCCTTGGGCTTTCCCCTGAACCTCCTGCTCTCCAATCAGCTCGCCTGCCTCCTCGTCTCCACCGCCCTCGCCGCGATCGGTGCGGCGTACCTGATCGCCACTCTCCTGGGCTACCGGCGACTCGGCTTCCGCGACTGGTTTGCCTGGCGGCACAGCGTGAGCGTTTTCGTCACGGGATTGCTGGTCTCGATCCTGTCGGTGCCTCTGGGGCTCGTCGGGCTGGTTACGGCCACCCAGAATGTGCTGGGCGACTACACCCAGTTTTCCCTGACCTCGATCTCGCTCCTGGAGCGAGTTTTCCAGCGGGGGGAAACGCGCGTTCACCTCATCGGGATGATGCATCTGGGCGAGGACGAATTCTACCGCGAGATCGACCAGCGGATCGCAGGCTCGGGCGCGGGCAGGCGGGTGGTGCTGAAGGAGGGCGTGACCGACCGGGAGGGCATCCTCCCCGAGTCCTTCACCTCCGGCCGCACCTATGCCAGTCTCGCGGCGCGATTCGGGCTCAAGGCCCAGGATTCAGGTCGGAGGAAATCGGATCGCCCGCCGGGGCCGGGGGAAGGCCCGTCCTGGTCCGGGACTGGGGTCGAGGCCATCGAAGCCGACATCGATGTCGCCGAACTTTCGCCCCAGCACCAGGAGCATCTCGTCGCCGTCCTGGAAGCGCTGGGCTCGGAAAACCTGTCCGATCTGCTCCGTGGGCCGGAAGGCGTCAGCGATGCCGAACTCGAGGACCTCATGATGGAGGGATTGCTGCGTTTTCGCAACGATCATCTCATGGAGGTGTTCCGCGAGGTGCTCGCGGATGGGGCCGAGGAAATCTACATCCCTTGGGGCGCGGCTCACCTGACCGACATCGAGAGCCGGCTGATCGCCATGGGTTTCGCCAAGATTCACGAAGAAAAACGGCCCGTGGTGCGTTTCTGGAAGTGACT
>CAZLUZ010000285.1:0-3537 GCA_964562825.1 uncultured Akkermansia sp. | reverse complement strand
GTCGGAGCACGCGGGCGAGTTCTTCGATGGCGCGGTCTTCCCGCGGATGATGAGCCTCGAAGGTTTGGCGTCCCCTCGGGTCCGCCAGCGGAAAAACCGGTCGAACCCAGTACGATTTGCCGGCGCCTTCCGTATCGATCCGCTCGGAGACGATGGGGATATGGATTTGCAGGTTCATGATCGGATGGCATCCAGGGCCCGCTCCACCAGGGTCATCTCGATCAGCTTGGCGACGCTCCGAGCCGAAAAGGTCGGAGGCAATTCCCGCGGATCGACCACGTCGGAATCGCGCGAACCACCCAGAATCTGATCCTTCATCCAGGACTCCTCCTCGTTCCAAACCCGGCGATACCTCGAACGCCGATAATCGCGGTCGTTCAGTTCCGTCTGAGAAAAATAAGTGGTCTCCAGGGAAAGCTCATCGTCGGCGATGGCTTGAACTCCGACATGGAATCGTCCCCCGTCTCGCTCGATGAACTGGTGGATGCCGGATTCTCCTGAAAGATGGAGTCCGACGCCCGCTCGGGAGACCTCGAGGCAGAAGGCCGAGAAGTTCTCGGGAAACTTTCCCCGGAAAAGAGTCTCGATCTCTTTCTCGTCTTCCGGCAGGTAGGAGCGGATCTGTCCCGGGATCTCCGGGTGCTTTTCCGCGTCGTCGGGTTCTCTCCGCAGGTAACCCGCCCGGACCCGGCACCCGAGTTCGTGGGCGACCTCCCGGTAGACCGCGGCGCAGTCCGCGAGCAGCGAGTTCCGGTCCGAGGTCAGCACCAGGATCGCCCGGGGGGGGCTTTTCTGAACCCAGAGATAGACGTCACGAAGCAGGTCGCGAAAGCTCATCCAGGAAGGGCCCGACGCGATCTCCTGCCCGAGTTCTTCGTGACCCGATTTCTCGAATTCGGCGATGAGAAGCTGTTCCTCCAGGCGAAAGACCGCAGTGGTGTCCTCCTGGACCAGCCTGAGCAGCTTCTGCGCGTGTGCCAGTTTCTCGTGGTCGCGGGGCAGCGGGGCTTTGCGGACGCGCCGGTCCAGCCTTTTGGCTTCGCTGTGCAGCTCGCTCATGAGGTGGCTCGTGTTCAACCTCTGGAACCAGCGGCGGAGTTCGGGAATGCTCCGGTGCCAGAGCCGGAGACGATCCTTCTCCTCGCGAGCCATTCTCTGCTTGGCACTGCGGTAGGAGAAAACCAATGCTCCTGTGGCTTCGTCCAGAGATTCCACCTCGATCAATCCGTCGGTTGCCGAGGGGTGTTCGACGAGGTAAGCGCCGATCGGTTGCAGCAGCGATCGCTCGATGGTTCGTTTCAGGGGACGCGCCCCGTAGCGGGGATCAAAACCGGATGCGGCGAGACGATCGACCACCCCCCCGGCGACGGAGAGGGTCAGTTCGCGGTTGCGGAACCCATCGCGGCGGTCGAGCAGGGAAATCTCGCGGGCGATCACCTCCTGGATCGAACGCTGGTCCAGGGGTAGAAAGGGAACGATGCGCCCGATCCGGTTGAAAAACTCCGGGCGAAACCGTTTTCGCGCCGCCTCCTCGAAATGGTCGATGGCGCGCCGTTCGATGCTGTCTTCGGGATCGGAGAATCCGGGTGCCGTCGCCCGAAACTCCGCCGCTCCCAGGTTCGAGGTCAGAATGATGATGGCATTGGAAAAATCCGCCAATCTCCCCGCGCCGTCGGTGAGACGGGCCTCGCCGAGCACCTGGAGGAGAAGATCGAAAACCGACGCGTCGGCCTTCTCGAACTCGTCGAGCAGGAGCACGGAGAAAGGGTGCTCACGCATCCGCGAAGTCAGAATGCCCTCGGGTTCCCCGGGACCGCCCGAAGCGAGGCGAACCGCGCTCCCGGGCATGGAATACTCGCTCATGTCGATACGGAGCATGCGTTTCTCCGACCCATAGAAGAGGGAGGACAGGGTTTTGGCCAGTTCTGTCTTGCCAACCCCGGTGGGACCGACAAAGAGAAACGATGCCAGCGGACGGTGTGGCCGAACCAGCTTCGCCTTGATCCCGGCGATGGTATCGATGATGTGACCGATCGCCTCCTCCTGACCCTTGATGCGGTCGCGGAACCACTGGCGCGTTTTCTCGAGATCGAGGCGTTCCGCGTCGTCGAGGAGAAACGCGGGCAGGCCGGTCTCCAGGGCGAAACAACGGTTCACCTCACCCGGATCGAAGGGAATCGCCGCGCCCTTCTCCCGGTTCCGCCCTGACTGGCCGGCGATTCTTCGGGTGAAGACGATCATCTTCCCTGGCATGGCGGAGTAGCCGGCGTAGCGCTGGTGGAGCGAAAAGATGCGGTCGAGGGATTCCGGAGAGAACACCGCGGGGAATCCGGGGGATGTCGCGATGCCCTCGAGGATGCGGCGGGCCACCGCCGGTGGTGGGGGATCGATTCTGACCTGACGAAAGGCTTCCAGCATCCGCGGGTCTCGCTGTTCGATTTGGGCCAACTGTGCCGGAGTGCATTCGGCGATGGCGGTGAACTGACGGCGAATCAACCAGGGCCGGAAGAACGATCCCACGCTCTCCGCAGACGCCGAGCTCTTCCCCACCTCGAGCAATTCGAGCAGGTTTCCGAAGTACAGAATTTTGCCCCTGCCGGAGGAGGCTTCCACCGCCATCTTGCGGCAGCGTTCCTGCCATTCGCCAAAACCGCACATACCGGCCACGATCCGGGAGCCCGCGGTGTGGTAAACCTCTCGGGCGGTAAGGCCGTAGTCGGCCTGGCGGGCCGCCAGATGCCGGACCAAGGCGGTTTTTCCCACCCCGCTCTCGCCCACCAGCAGCAGGCTGGTCGCCCCCTTTCGTCCCGAGAGAATTCCTGCGATCTGCCGCAAGCTGCTGTCCCTCTCGAAAAGTGGCTCCGCCTCCTCTCGGTCGAGTCGCTTCCCCACCTCCTGCAGAACACACTCGATCGCCCCCTCCTCGCCCTCCTCTTTCATCACCGCTTCCTTGGGAGACAGGGGGTAGGCGTTCCAGGAGAAACGGTGCCACTCCAAATCGCGGCACCGCTGGAGCAGGGCCAGGCCGAAGAGCGATTGATTGATCCGGCGGCGGGAGAGAGCGAAACGGATCTCCGTGGCGATGGCGACCTCGCTCACCGTCTCTGGATCGAACACCGCCTCGATACCGAGAGCGGGGAGGAAGGCGATGGTTCTCTTGTTCTGTTCCCACTTGAGGTAAAAGAAAACCAGTTCGAGCGTCCGATTCCACAGCGGGAGATTCGGAGGTGGCTCCATCGACAGGGTCACGGTTCCCTTCTCGATCGGGGCGTCGGCGGGGATGCGTCGGCTCAGTTCGCCCGGCGGGGCGTCCTGAAGCAGGCGCTGGAGGAGGTCCTCCTGAACCCGATGAAGCGATTTGGGATTCGTTCCCAGGGTCTTGAGCTCGGGAAAAAGCAGCCATTCCGCTTCGATCTGCCCATCGCCATCGGGGGTCGGCTCGAGATGCTGCAGGATGCTGATTCCTTCGATGAAAAGATCGTGCATGCGACCCGTGAGCCAAACCCGGTCCGGCCCCTGGCGCAAGCGCGAAACCGG
>CAZLUZ010000284.1:0-3551 GCA_964562825.1 uncultured Akkermansia sp. | reverse complement strand
GCCCCGGCCACCTTCGGGCGAAGGCGGCTACATTCCAGACGGAGCTACACGATCAAATCTGCCGCCCCAACCCGGTTTCCCCAACCTCAGGGAAACAACACGGGCAAATCCGAATCATCAATCGATTCGGAATTGCCGGCGGCTAGGGCAGCCGCCGCGCTGGGACGGAACATCTCCGTGATCTCCTGGCTGCTCCGCTTGCCCGTCACAACCCGGCCCAGCGTGATATACACCGAGACCTGCTTGAAGGGATTCTCCACCTCCACCTCCGCCCCGGGATAAAGATTCTCCACCACACCAGAATTCGGCCCCTCGCTGTCGACGTGGACGACACAGGGCATGTCCCCGATCGTGTAGTCGAAACTGATGATCTCGCACCCGGTGTTGCGGAAAATGACGCTGTAGCGAACCGTGTCTTCGTCCACGATATCGCACGTGACTCGCGCCGCCACCGGTTGCTTGTCGAATTGAATCCGCTTTTGGTGAACGGTGGAGCAGCCGGTGACAACGAGAAAGGTCGCCAGAAGAAGAAAGCGAGAAAGCATGGAAATGTCAGAGGTGTGTGTGGGATTCTCGGCGGGGCGACGGGGCGGAAATCAGAATCAATAGCGAATCTTTAGACCAGTGTTCCACATCCCCAGGTCCGAGTCGCTCAGGGCGCCACCCGGAAGGTCTGCGATGTGCAACCAGCGGTATTCACCGTAGATGCTGAAACACTCATTCAAATCAAATTCGAGTCCGCCGAAAACCTGCGCGGCGAAGCTGAGGGAAGATCCGTCAGCAAAGGCCACCGAGACAGTACCGACATCAAGAAAATTGTCTCCCGCTCCCGTGTGAGCCCCGCCAATACCGGCTCCGATGTAGGGGTGAAGCCTGGCCCGCAGCGAATCGCAGGGGCAGTTGTCGCCAAGATCCAGGGCGACGACCGCGTTGAACATCAGGTTGATGTGGTCAAGCTCCGCCCGCGCGATGCCAAATCCGTCGGTCGCAACAAAATCATAGTCCAAGTAGAACAACTCAACCTCCAGCGAAGGGCGGATGCAGTAAGGCGTGTTGAACTCGTAGCCAAACTCCACTCCGAGCATCCACGCAGAATCCGTGTCCACCGCGTACCCACTGAGCAGACCCCCGACGCCGACATCCGGGCTGGGTGCCCCGCCGCCAAAGAAGCCAAAATAGGCCCCGTGAGGACGTCCCACCCGTTCCGTCACTCCCATTTTGTGCCAGACATCACCGGCCCTAGCGGGACCGGAACCCTGGCTCACGATGACGGTGGCGACAGCTACAGCAGCTGTGACAGAAAAGTTGAAAAAGCGGTGTTTCATAAAGTGCGCTGGCACGTTGCCCGGAGGATTGACCGGTTCCCGGCACAAGTCCAGTCCGGAGGATCAATTGCATGCTACAATTCTGAAACATTCCCTCGTTTCAACTCAAAAAAAAAGAATAACTCTTTCAGGTTTATGAAATGTCAGCTTTTCCGATGGAAGGCTTATCGGCGGAGGGGGCCGGGGAAAGCTATTCACCAAGCTTTTCGGATCTCTCCAGACTAGCGACCAAAGCGAAAGGGCAGGCGCTTCGTCGACGAGGTGTCCGAATCGGGATTCTCCGGCTCGTTCGACCCCTCGCCCCGGCCGGTTCCCTCCTCCAGGTTCTCGGCCTGCTCAATCACCGATGCCATGCCGACCTCGTTCACCGCGATCGGATTGTCTTCGAGCAGCTTGGCGAGGTAGGCCCGACGGCGCGCCGCGACCAGCGGGACGCGGATCTGTTCCACCAGGGCAGGTTTGACCTCCTCGTAGTCAAGGGTGCGCGGCTCGTTTTTTTCCAGCAGTTTCACAATGTGCCAGCCGTCCTCCAGCTCGATCACCCCGGTTCGTTCGCCCGGTTCCAGAGCGGTCACGGCATCCCGGATCACGAGGTTGAGTTGCGAGGCGCGGAACCAGCCGATCTCTCCCCCGTTGGCCGCGCTCTGAGCTTCCTCGCTCATGGTGCGGGCCACGTCGGCGAAGTCCGCACCGGGATTGTTCAGCGCTTCGAGCACCCGCATCGCCTTCGCCTTTGCCGCCTCGATCTCTCCCTCGGATCCCGGTCCGGGACGAACGATAAAGATCCGGGCCAAACGAAACCGCTGCGGGGTTTTCAATTCTTCTTTGGACGCCTCGTACACGGAGCGGATCTGTTCTTCGGTCGGCGCCCCCTCCGGCAGCGAGGCGACGGCGTCGAGGTAGGTCTCCAGGATGACTCGATTGCGCGCCTGCTCGACCAGGGCGATGACGGACTCGTTTTTGTCCCAGCCCTTTTTTTTCGCCTCCTCGAGCACGAGCCGCTCCAGCAGGAGGCTGCGCACCGATTCGTTGAGGGCTGCGGGATTATCGGCCAGGGCCTTGCGCGCTTCCGGGTCGATCAGGGAGAGCACCTTGCGCAATTCGTCGGCGCTGAAGACCGCTTCCCCCGCCTTGCCCAGGATTCCTTCTTCCGGCAGTCTCCCCCCTGCCTCCTGCGCGAAGCTGCCCATCGCGCAGGCCGCCATCACCATCGCCATCAGAGTTCGTGTCATCGCTTCGGTTTTGCTGCGCGACAATCAATCACCCCATCGGTCCGCCGTCCAGCGTTTCGGACCCGAGCTCACCACGCCGAATCCCGCGATCGGCGTTGGCGAGGGAATGCGTCATCTGGCGCCACGGGGCAGGGGCGTGGGCCGCCAGAAGATCGGTCTTGGAAAAGAGTGCATTGTGACAATTTCTTCACAAAGAAAAACCCATCTGGAACTCGACCTGTCTGGCGCGAGGGGATAAGAGTCTGCTGCCGCATGCTGACGATGCGAGAAACCGCGATGACCAACCCAAGCTTTCCCCTAGCGATCCGCCCACTGGCTCTCCCTCTCTTGACCCTTTGCTTGGCGCTGATTTGGCCTGCAGGAACGGCACACTCCGCTATCATCGGCGGAAGCCAGGCGGACAAAGCCGCGCTCGCCAATTGGGAGAAGGGATTCGCTCAGGCGAAGGAGGAAGTGGGGGAAAAACCTGGGATTTTGGTTGCGGCTTACCTTAGCGCTCTGAAGATCGGGCAAATCGAAGCTGCGGCGCGGGCGGTGCTTTTTGCCGCCCAGACGCCAACGGCCGAGTTCCCCAAGGCGGCGCAGTTGCAGCCCGTCCTCGATTTTTTCGCGAAGAACGAGCGGGTCGAGGACAGCCTCCTCGTTCTGCGGACGGCAGTCGGTCACGAGCCCGATAACCTGATCCTGCTCAACAATTTTGTCTACCTCGCCTCCCTCCTCGACAAAAAGGAAGCCGGACTGGTGGAAGCGGCCCGCAAATTGGTTCGCGAGCAGCCCAAGGGGTTGGCCTTCCGTAACACGCTGGCGTTTGCCCTCCTCCGTGCCGGGGAACACGCTGAGGCGCTCCAGGTGCTGGAGCAGGCCGAGGTGAACTGGGGCGATGCCCCTCCCCCCGCTCTCGCCATTCGCGCCATCGCCCTGCGCAGGAACGGAAGAGAAGCCGAGGCTGCGGAGATTAGGAAATCGCTGGAGGCCGCCAGTCTAGGCGCCAATG
>CAZLUZ010000283.1:0-3558 GCA_964562825.1 uncultured Akkermansia sp. | reverse complement strand
ACGGGCCCGCCGGCCCGCCCGATCTCACCACTTCCCTGCGCATTATCGATAGCGTAGGCTATGACATCGCCAATCCGTCGGTCGTGGAATCGGTTGATCTCGAAGTCAGGGTGACCAACGTGGGCGGAAGCGCCACCACGGAGGCGGCCGAGGTCCGGGTGTTTGAGGGGGCTGCACCCGTCGATCTGGCTTCCTATGATGTCGGCGGGTTCGTTCTGGTTGGAGCGGACACGACGACAATGGCTTCCCCGCTGGCGCCCGGCGATTCTCAGACGGCGATACTGCCGTCGACGATAGGGGGGGCGGATCGGATGACGCTCCTCAGTGCGGTTGTCGAATTGACCGGGAACCGGATGCAGTCTCAGGACAACGCCGACAACGGAACCAGCGATCCCCTGCCTTCTGTCGAGTTCAGCTTCTCGAACAACTCGGCGGGGCGTTCGCTGCTGGTCGGGGAACCGGAACCGGCAAGCTACGACATCGCAGTGATCGCAAGTGCCCCCGCCGGTATGGAAAGCGGCATCCGGTATCTCCTCAGTGGAATGGCCCAATACGCCTAACTGATCTACCAAACGGAAACCCGATGAGAATGAAAAACGCCAACGCCCTACTTTTCCTCTTCTTCTCCTTCCTGGCCCTGACGGGGCGCGCGGAGGAGAGGCCTTTGAATATTCTGATTCTCTTCACTGACGATCATGCGCTCCAGGCAATAGGTGCCTACGGTTCGGTGATCAACCGGACGCCCAACATCGATCGCATCGCCGCTACCGGGACCGTTTTCGAGAATTCGTTCTGTGGCAACTCGATCTGCGGTCCCAGTCGGGCCACTATCCTCACCGGCACGCACAGCCACGTCAATGGTTTCCGCCAGAACCGGGATGAGTTCGACGGGAGCCAGATCACCTTTCCGCAACTGCTCCAGGGCGCCGGGTACCAGACCGCCCTGATCGGCAAGTGGCACCTCGGCAGCGACCCGACAGGCTTCGATCACTGGGAGAACCTGCCGAACCAGGGAAACTACTACAATCGCAATCTCTATGAGAAAGGCGAGAACACCGATCCGAAGATGTGGAGATGGGGTGACCGCTACGAGGGGTATGTCACCGACATCATCACCGACCTCACCTTGGACTGGCTGGAGAACCGGGACCCCTCCCGCCCGTTCCTTCTCATGAGTCAACACAAGGCGCCGCACGAGCCCTGGGACCCGCCCCTGCGGAACCTGCACAACTACGACGACGTCTCCATACCGGAACCTCCCACCCTGTTCGACGACTACGCCAACCGCAGCGAAACCCTCGCCGCCAATACCACCACGATCGCGAATCATCTCTCCGCCCGCTCGCTCCACTACACGGACCCGGTGCTCAAGCGGCCGCCCACGGCGCTGCTCCGCATGTCGCCCGAGCAGAAGGAAGCCTGGAACGCGGCCTACGGTCCGAAAAACCGTCAGATGCTCGAGTCGAATCTCTCGCCCAGGGAGATGACCCGCTGGCGCTACCAGCGCTACGTCAAAGACTTCCTCCGCTGCATCGACGCGGTTGACGAAAACGTGGGCCGGGTTCTCGATTATCTGGAGGAAAACGACCTGATGGAGAACACGGTCGTCATCTACTCGAGCGATCAGGGGCTTCTACCTGGGGGAACACGGTTGGTACGACAAGCGCTGGATGTTCGAGGAATCACTGCGCATGCCTCTGATCATGCGCTGGCCGGGGGTGACGACTCCGGGTTCGCGGGTCGCACAACTTGTCCAGAACATCGACTACGCTCCCACCTTCTGCGATATCGCCGGGATCACGCCACCCGAGAGGATGCAGGGGAAAAGCCTTAGGACCATCCTGGAAGACCCGTCGGCCCCATGGCGGGACGCCATCTACTATCACTACTGCGAATACCCCAACATACACAATGTTCCGCCGCACGAAGGAGTGCGGACGGATCGTTACAAGCTGATCAATTTTTACCGGCACGACGGGTTCAACCTCTTCGATCTGGAAACGGATCCCCACGAAATGACCGATCTTTCCCGGAACCCCGACTACGCGGAAATCTTGCTGCAGATGAAAGGCCGGCTCGCAGAACTGCGCGCCCGCTATGGTGTTCCTCCCCTGGACTCCGAGACGGAGTAATCGAATCCCCATCGCAATTCCCACCCATCCTGCTCAAGCCGAGGATCGGCAAACTTTCGAGAGTATGAAACATCACCATTACCACTTCTGGCAGAAGGGTGCGATCTCCCTGCTCTGCCTTGGTCTCTTCGCCGCCCCGACCGCCTCCGGCCAGGGAGAAATCGCCAAACCCAAAAGCGACATCCACGAGCTCAAATACTGGTCGACCGACAGACCGGCACCGATGCCGCAGCAGAAGGGTCGCTACTGGCCCGGGTTTTTCGACTCCTACCAGTATCGGTCCGATATCGTCTACGATGCGAATTCCGTCGACCCGAATACCGGACGGAAGAACCCCCTGGCCTTGAACCTCTACCTGCCGCCGGAAAAGGACAAAGAAAGCAAGCGCCCCCTGGTGATCTGGATACACGGGGGTGCTTTCCGCACGGGGGATAAGGGCGGGCAGCACCACCAGATCTGCTCGCCGCTGGCCGAAGCGGGCTACGTCTCCGCGTCGCTGAGTTACCGTCTCTTCTCTTCGATGAAGAAGCTGAACGGCGAAAAGTACCAGAGAGGAGAGAAACGCGCCCTGGCCACCGAGGATTGTCTCAAGGCGATTGCTTTCCTCAAAAGAAATGCGGATAGGTTCGGTATCGACAGGGATCGCATCGCGGTGACGGGTTACTCGGCCGGTGCCATGATTTCCCTGGATATCGCCTTCAAGCACAGAGAGCCGGGGGTGAAGGCGGTTTCCTATATTTCGGGAAATGTCGATGTCCGGACTCTCCGAGCCGACGGCCCTCCAGTGAACATCGTTCACGGCGCCCTTGATGAAACCGTCAAGTTTTCCAATTCGGTCAGATTCTGGAATCGGGCCCTCGACATCGGGCTGCCCTGTTCTTTTCACATCTACAAGGACGTGGCCCACTCCATCAAGGATCCCGCCCTGAAGGCCCAGGGAGTGTCCATGAACAAACTGGCTTTGCCCACCTTCTTTTCCTTCTTTCAGGAACACCTGGTGCGGTGATGTGCCGACGCGCTCGGGCTCCGCATGATGGCGCCTGATGAAGTTCCTTCTCGATGAGAATTTCCCGAAATCAGCGGTAGGATTCGTCGTAGGAAAAGGGCATCAAACCGTCAACATCCAGGGCCCCGAGGACGAAGGGGAAAATCATACCATACTGGTCAAGAAAGTTGCTTGTGCCGGGGCGGCCACCTTGATGACAGATCGCGACTTTTATCACACCTTTCGGCACCGGTTTCCCGACCATTCCGGAGTGGTCGACGTTGCAGTTTGAGCTCAGCCGGAGGTGGGCTCGGATGCGGGTGGATCGCCGGTCTCCGGTTCCGGTTTGTTGCGCTTCTTCTCCACCACGTCGTGTGCAGCTTTGGCTCCAGCCTCCGATCCGTCCTAGAACCCGGCGGACACGTTCTCCGGGGTCAATTC
>CAZLUZ010000282.1:0-3569 GCA_964562825.1 uncultured Akkermansia sp. | reverse complement strand
GTCCCCTGTCTCCTTCACTCAATCGTCCTGTCCCCTGTCTCCTTCAATCGTCCTGTCCCCTTTCTCCTTGTCCCCTTTCCCCTTGCCTTGAAAGGAGGTCTCGTAGAGGATCTTCGGCCAAGGCTTCCCGGTGATCCGAAAGATGAAATCTCCCCTCTTACCCATCCTTACCTGCGCCATTGCCGCTCTCTTCGGCCCGTTCACCCCCACGACAAAGGGGGAAACAAAGGTCGAAAACAGTCGGCCGAACCTGATCGTCATCATGACCGACGACATGGGCTATGCCGACGTCGGTTTCAACGGCTGTAAGGACATCCCCACGCCGCACATCGATTCGATCGCCCGGAACGGAGTGATCTTCTCTTCCGGCTATGTCGCCTACAGCGTCTGTGGCCCGAGCCGCGCAGCGTTTATCACCGGACGCTACGGCCAGCGATTCGGATTCGAGCGCAACCCGCAGTACCGGCCACATGACGAGAACATGGGGCTGCCTCCCACCGAAGAAACCCTCGCCACGGTGCTCCGCCGAGCCGGGTATCACAGCGGAATCATCGGCAAATGGCATCTCGGGGCAACCCCCAAACACCATCCGCTAAATCGCGGCTTCGACGAATTCTACGGGCACCTCGGAGGCGGTCATCGCTATTTTCCCGAGGACCTGACCATTCGGGACGGTTACGAAGCGGATAGCGAAGCGGAAAGCTATCGAACGTGGATACTGAAGAACCATCAACCGGTGGAACCACGAAAGTATCTTACCGACGACTTTTCCGACGAGGCCGTGGACTTCGTCGAGCGCAACCACGAGAAACCCTTTTTTCTTTTCCTCTCCTACAACGCTCCCCATACCCCCATGGAGGCCACCGAGGAATACCTCGCCCGGTTCCCCGATATCGAGGACGACAGGCGACGCACTTACGCGGCTATGGTCAGCGCAGTGGACGACGGGGTGGGACGCTTATTGGAAGCTCTGCGGAAGCATGGTGTCGAGGAAAATACCGTGGTCTTCTTTCTCTCGGACAATGGAGGTGCCCACACCAAGAACGGCTCCAGCAACACCCCTCTGCGCGGCGGAAAAGGAGATCCCTGGGAAGGAGGCTTCCGGGTGCCCTTTGCGGCTCAGTGGCTGGCGGGATTCCCGAAGGGCTTGACCTATGAGCACCCGGTCATCTCGCTCGACATCTTCGCCACGATCGTCGCGCTTGCCGGTGCGCCGGTCTCGCCAGAGCGCCCGCTGGATGGGGTGAATCTGGTGCCATTTGTCAACGGCGACCGATCCGAGCCCCCTCACCAGGGTATCTTTCTCCGGAAGTTCGACCAGGATCTGATCGCGGTTCGCCGGGGAAATGACAAGTTGATCCGCTTCAACGAGAGAGACAAGACTCTGCTCTACAATCTCGATGAGGACATCGGGGAAACTAGAGATCTGTATCCCCAAAAACCTGAGGTTGCCGCCGAACTGCGAGCGTTGTGGGAGAAGTGGAATCGAGATAACGTCGAGCCCGCCTTCCTTGGACTCATCCACACCGAAGCGTGGCAGAAGCGACGGGCGCGGCAGCAGTAACGGTCGGAAAACAGTGCGGTAAAGTCTGCGAGCCGCTCTCAGAAAAGGGGGTGGTGACGGGGTAAAAGGGGCGCGAGGCGGAGATGAGAGGGAGGAACAAACCATGGTGGGCGCGGAAACGGGTTCTTGGTCCCGCGTGGTTCGCTCTCGTCCTGGGCTTGGCCTATCTCTGGATCTGGCATTCGTTGGCCCAGCCGACCTTACTTCGCTCCCCCAGGAGTGAACACAAGGTTTCGCCGGATGCGCTGGAGAGCCACGTGAGAAAATTGTCGGAGGACTTCGTGCCCCGGAGCTGGCGTCACCTCGGCAACACGAAGCGGACCGCCGACTACATTCGCACGGAGTTTGCCTCGGCGGGAGCGGGGCAGGTGTCGGATCAGTGGTTCGAGGTAAGCGGATTCCGTTACCGGAACGTGTCTCTCCTGCTGGGCGACGCGGATGAGCCACGCATCGTGGTGGGAGCCCACTACGATGGATACGGTCCCTATCCCGCCGCCGACGACAACGCCAGCGGTGTCGCCGGACTGATCGAACTGGGACGTCTGCTCTCCGAGTCGCCGGTGTCTTCCCCGGTCGAACTCGTCGCCTATCCGCTCGAAGAGCCGCCCTATTTCGGAACCCGGGAGATGGGCAGCTGGCACCATGCCGACTCGCTGAAGACGAAAGGGGTGGCGATCCGGTTCATGATTTCCCTGGAAATGATCGGATACTTCTCCGATGAATCGGGGAGTCAGGATTATCCCCATCCTCTTCTGCATCTGTTCTATCCTTCCCGAGGGAATTTCATCTGCGTGGTGGGGAACCGGCGGAACCGGACTCTGATCCGAAGCTTCAAGATCGGAATGCAGGGCAGCACTCCGCTCCCGGTTAAATCGATCAGCGGTCCCGCTTCCATCCCCGGGATCGATTTCTCGGATCACCGAAACTACTGGGAAATGGGTTTCCCCGCGTTGATGATCACTGACACGGCATTCTATCGGAACCGGGCCTACCACACCCCCGAGGATACCGCGGACCGCCTCGATTACGAAAAGATGGCCCAAGTGGTGGTGGGGGTGTACGAGGCGATTCGCCGCATGGCGCCGCCGGCAAAACGAAATCCCGAACCGGCATCGCCGGCCGAGGAGAAGTCCGATCAGACAACTCCGTAGGCGAGGAGAGCGTCAGCCACTTTTTTGAAGGCGCTGATGTTGGCGCCGTCGACGTAGTCGACGTGCGAGTTTCGCGAGCCAGACTCGACGCAGCGGTGGTGGATGTCGCGCATGATGGTCTGGAGACGCTGGTTGACTTCCTCGCACGACCAACTGATGCGCAGCGCATTCTGGCTCTGCTCCAGTCCGCTGACGGCGACTCCCCCGGCGTTGGCGGCCTTGCCCGGGGCAAAGAGCACTCCCGCCTCGCGGAAGCGTTCGATCGCCTCGGCGGTGCAGGGCATGTTGGCTCCCTCGCATACGGCGCGAACTCCATTGCGGATCAACTCCCTGGCGTCGCTCTCGTCGAGTTCATTCTCCGTGGCGCAGGGCATGGCCACGTCGCAGGGCACCTGCCAGGGTGTCTGGTTTTCGTGGAAGGTGACATTCGATTCTCCCTCGGCGAAGTCGGAGAGTCGACCGCGGCGGTGTTCCTTGATCTCCACCACACGGTGCCATTGCTCGTCGTTCATTCCCTCGGGGAAATGCACCAGTCCTCCGGAATCGCTCAGGGTGACGACGCGGGCTCCGTGGCTTCTTGCCATCTGCGCGGCGTAGAGGGCCACGTTGCCGGCACCGCTGATGGCGACTTTCTTACCTTCCAGGGAATCGCCGCGGTGGTCCAGCATCTGCTCGCAAAAATAGACACAGCCCCAACCCGTGGCCTCCTTGCGCACCGCGCTTCCTCCGAAGGACATCCCCTTTCCCGTGAGCACTCCGGTCCAGCGATTCTCCAGCCTCATGTAGTGACCGAAGAGAAAGCTGATCTCTCGCGAACCCACCCCGATATCCCCGGCGGGAACATCGGTGTCTTC
>CAZLUZ010000281.1:0-3620 GCA_964562825.1 uncultured Akkermansia sp. | reverse complement strand
CGACAGCGTGGGTGCGCTCTCCCCGAAACAGCCGACCCTGAAGATTCTCGCCGAGCTGCCCCCAAGCCACCTCGTGGCGATCCACAGCATCATCGGCGACCGGGGTAAGCCGGGGCCCGTCGAGGAGAGTTCCGACGGGGTGGTGGACTACTGGAGCAGCCACCTCGAGTTTGCCGACTCGGAGAAGGTGATCCCCTCGGATCACGCCGCCTTCGAGCATCCCGAAGGCAGGAAAGAGATCATCAGGATTCTGAAAATCCCCCGCGACGACGGGTAAACCGTAATCCAGACGGGCGTCCTCTCGTCTCACCAAACGCTAACCCCTCGCGAAATTCGGCAATGAAGAGCTTCTGGTTTCCCCTGTTCGTCGTGGCATGCTGTGCTGCCGGCGTCGCCTACCTTTTCGTCACGGAGAACGTGATGCGCTATGCGCTGGTCTATATCGCAGCCGTGGTCGGGTTCGCCATCATCGGCATCTGGTGGGTCTTTTTCACCGGAGTCTTCCGCTGGCGCTCCCTGTTGGGCGGGCTTTTTCTGATCACCGGTCTCGGCATCGCCGCGGGGGCCACGCTTCGCTACGACGGGTCGTCCCACGGAGGGGATCCGATTCGATTCGTGTGGAAATGGACCCCGTCGCCGGAGGAAACCCTGCCGGAGCTTCCCCGGGCCGTCGACCTCGATCTGGCCGCTACCTCGGATCCCGACCTCGCCGATTTCCCTTCTTTCCTCGGCGACAATCGGAATGGCACCGTGCCGGATCCCGGACTCAACCCCGATTGGGATTCGTACCCGCCGGAGGAATTGTGGCGCATCCGGGTGGGGCTGGGCTGGTCGGCCTTTGCCGTGGTCGGAGAACGCGCCGTCACCCAGGAGCAACGCGAGGGCGACGAACTCGTCACCTGCTACCATGTCAAGACCGGCCAACTGCTCTGGTCGCATCGCGACGAGGCCCGCTTCAGTGAGGCGATGGGGGGCGACGGTCCTCGGGCCACGCCCTCGATTCGCGACGGTGTCGTCTACACCGTGGGGGCTACCGGCATCCTCAACGCCTTGCGCCTCGAGGACGGGACCAGGCTTTGGTCGCGGGATGTGCTCGGCGAAATCGATCAGCCCAACCTCACCTGGGGAAAAGCCTCCTCTCCCCTGGTCACGGAGCGTTTCGTCATCGTCTCCGGAGGCGACGAGGAACCCGCGGGACTGATCGCCTACGATCGCGAGACCGGGGAGAAGGCCTGGACGGCGGCGGACGGCCCCGCCAGTTACAGTTCGCCGGTTCTCATGACGCTGGCGGGAAAGGAGCAGGTGGTGGCCGTGCTGGAGGACAACGTGAGCGGCGTCGATCCCGGCACGGGAACGGTCCTGTGGCGCTTCGACTGGCCCGGGACCACGGCGAAGGCCTCGCAGCCCTTCCGCATCGAAGGGGATCGCATTCTCGTCACCTCGAGCTACGGCGTGCCCTCGAACCTGATTCGGGTCGACCGCGAAGGCGGGGAATGGAGGGCCGAGGCCCAGTGGACCATCCGGCAGATGAAGACAAAATTCAGCAGCGCGGTGGTCATCGATGGCTTCGCCTATGGTCTCGACGAGGGCAAGATGATCTGCATGAACGTGGAGACCGGCGAGCGCACCTGGAAGGGCGGGCGCTATGGCTATGGTCAGAATCTCCTCATCGGGGATGACCTCATCCTGATCCAGACCGAACGAGGAGACGTGGTCCTCGTCCGGCCCAATCCCGAAAAGCACGAAGAGATCGCGAGGATTTCGCCTCTAACCGACAAGACCTGGAACGCACCCGCCCTCGCGGGACGCTATCTGCTGGTGAGGAACGACCGCGAAGCGGTGGCCCTGAAGCTGCCCTGATTCCGGAGGGACCGAGCCGGAGAGAAAGCGGGTGAGAAACAGGGCAAATCCGGCTAGCATTCGCGAGCCGACCATCCCCTATGAATCTGGAAACGCTGGTTCCCTTTATTCCTCTCATCGAGCTTTTGCTCCTCGGGATCACCGCGGTGATCACGCTGTTCGCCGCGATCTACGTGGGCAAACAGGCGGAGAAACACTTCCGCATGCAGCGATCCACCGCCTTCATCGAGCGGTTCAACAGTGGCGATCTGCTCCGCATACGTCCCGAGGTGGACCAGTTGCTCGCTACGGTGCACGACTGGCAGCATGAGCTGAGACGCGCTGCCGAGGGGGAACCGGAGTCGAATCACCGGGTCATCCGGGTCTCGGTCTTCGCCAATTTTTTTCAAGAACTGGCTACCGCCTTCATCCATCGGACCATCGACGAGGCCTACACCTGGGACGTGTTTGGCGGGCTGGTGAAGAAATACTGGCGGAATCTCGCCCCCTTCGTCGAGGCGATCCGGCTGGTGAACGAGCGGCCCACGCTCTACGATGATTTCCAGCATCTGGCCGAGAGGATGGGCAGGGTGGATCGCAAAAAGAACGCATGATGAGTGCCTCCCGGATCGCAGTCTATGGGTATGGATCGTTGATTCATCCCGGCAGTATCGCCCGAACCCTGGGCCGGGAGGTTCCTCCCGGGCACCTGTCGGTGTGCCGGTTGCAGGGATTCGGCCGAACCTGGAATCTGACCGACGCCGTGATCGATTCCTGGAAGCGGCGACAGAGCGCCGTTTTCCTCAATCTGAGGGAGAGCGCCGATGGTCCCTTGATCGGGGTGCAGTTTCCGCTCGACGAGGGGGAATTGGAAGTCATGGACCTCCGCGAGAGAAACTATCGTCGGATCGACGTGACGGATCGAGTCGAGCCCCGGGTGAGCGAGAAGCTCTTCACCTACATCGGAAAGGCCGAACATCTCGTCGCGGGGAAGGGGAGTGTGGTGATGGATCGCTACGAAAACATCATCGAGGAAGGTTTGCGTTATTGGGGAGAGGACTTTCGCGAAGAGTTCTCCCGATCGACGCCGGCCCACGGGTTCCCCACGGTCGAGGGCGAATATCGATTCGCCACCGTCGGGTGATGCTCGGTGGATCTCCGGGCTTCTACCATTTCATCACTTTGTCGAGGAAGGCGGC
Organism: uncultured Akkermansia sp.; assembly: GCA_964562825.1. Lineage (GTDB taxonomy): Bacteria > Verrucomicrobiota > Verrucomicrobiia > Verrucomicrobiales > DEV007 > Arctic95D-9. Next base: position 582 of record CAZLUZ010000281.1, on the reverse strand, counting down.
GATCTGCGGGTCGGGCGGGGCGTCGAAGAATTCGGTGGCTCGGCCCATGCCGACGAGACGTCCATCGGCGAGGAATCCCGCCTCGTCCCCGATCTGGCGGGCGAAACCCATCTCGTGGGTGGTCAGGATGATCTTCTGGCCGTCCCGGCGCAGCTCGTCGATCACGTCGAGCACCTCGGCTTTCATTTCGGGATCCAGGGCCGAGGTCGGTTCGTCGAGCAGGAGCAGCTCCGGCCCGTGGGCCATGGCTCGCGCGAGACCGACCCGCTGCTGCTGGCCGCCGGATAGTTCGACCGGCATCTTCCGGGAGTGATCGCCGAGGCCGAACCGGTCGAGGACCGCTTCGGCACGGGTCGAGGCTTCGCTCCGGTCCAGCCCGTGAACCCTCGTCAGTGGGAGCAGCAGATTGTCCAGCGCGCTGAGGTGGGGGAAGAGGTTGAAGTTCTGAAAGAGAAAACCGTTGCGGCGCCGGAAACTCAGGAGCCGGCCGGGCTCGCTCTCGAGGGCAACCCCACCGTGGTGGATGTCTCCCGAGGTGGCGTTCTCCGGCCGCGCCGACGGGGGGGGGGGGGGCGGGGGGGC
>CAZLUZ010000280.1:0-3738 GCA_964562825.1 uncultured Akkermansia sp. | reverse complement strand
GGGGCGGTGTAGAAGACCGTCACCCGATGGGTCTCCACGATTTGCCAGAAACGATCCCAATCGGGTTGGTTGGGCGCCCCCTCGTACATGACCTGGGTCGCTCCGTTGCAGAGCGGCCCGTAGACAATGTAGCTGTGGCCGGTGATCCATCCCACGTCGGCGGTGCACCAGTAGACGTCGTTCTCCCGGTGATCGAAGATATAGCGGAAAGTCGACGAAGCCCCGGTGAGGTAGCCACCCGTGGTGTGGAGGATGCCCTTCGGTTTGCCCGTGGAACCCGAGGTGTAGAGGATAAAGAGAGGGTGCTCCGCATCGAACCCCGCGGCGGGGCATTCCGCGGATACCACCGCGGTGGCCGCGTGCCACCAGATATCGCGTCCCTCGACCATATCGACCTCGTTCCCGCAGCGGCGGTAGACGAACACCTTCTCGACTCCCGCGTCATTCTGGATGGCCTCGTCGACGTTGGCTTTCAGGGGAACGACCGAACCGCGCCGCCAGCCTCCGTCGGCGGTGACGATCGCCCGGGCCCGAGAATCCTCGAGCCGGTCCCGGATTGAGTTGGCGGAAAATCCACCGAAGACCACGGAATGGATCGCCCCGATCCGGGCACAGGCCAGCATGGCGACCGCCGCTTCGGGAATCATCGGCATGTAGATGAGAACCCGGTCACCCTCGCCGATACCCTGATCCTTCAGAGCGTTGGCGAAGCGGCAGGTCATCTCGAGAAGTTCCGCGTAGGTGACATCGCGACTGTCGCCGGGTTCGCCGACGAAATGGATGGCCACCCGGTCCCCGTGACCGTCGCTGACGTGACGGTCGAGACAATTTTCCGCGGCGTTGATTTTTCCTCCCACGAACCACCGGGCGAAGGGAGCCCCGGTCCAGTCGAGCACCTGTTCCCAACTCCTCTGCCAGTGCAGTTCGTCCGCCTGGTTGGCCCACCAGGTCTCGGGATCCGCGATTGACTGGCGGTAGCGCTCCTCGTATTCCGCAAGGGACTTCACCCGCGCGGCCTCCGAAAACTCGGCCGACGGGGTGAAGACGCGGTTTTCCTGAAGGATGGATTGGATGTTGGTGCTCATGATTCGTCGTGTGGTTCGGCGCCGGGTTCGGCAACCTCCTCGACGGCGCCGTCGGCCTTGAGCCGGTCGATGAGGCGGTTGATGTTCTCCTCCCGGCGCCGGAGGAGGAAGGATTCCTCGAGATTCGGGATTTCCTCCATGGGAATGGGCGCGGGTTCCTTGCGGTCGGTGACTTTGAAGATGTGGAAACCGAAGGGGGTGGCCAGGATGGGGCTGACCTCTCCCTTTCGCATGGAGAAGATCAGGGCCTCGATCTCCGGCATGTTCTGTCCCTGCTGGACGAAGCCGAGATTGATTTCGCCGGGCTCGAGACCGGAATGCTTCATGGCGAGTTCGACGAAGTCGGCCCCGTCGAGGATCTGGCTTCGGGCTTCGCAGAGTTCCGCAAAGACTTCGCGGGCCGCCTCGTGGCTGTTTGGTTCGACGAACAACTGGCTCACCTCCACCTCGACCCTGCTCATGAAGAGATGGATATGCTCCTCGTAAAAGGCCCGCAACTCCTCCGCGGAGGGCTTCTCCTCGGGACCGAGTTCCCCCTGGAGGTAGCGGTCTACCATGATGCTGCTCCTCACTTTGCGGCGCAGCATCAGCTCGTCGCCGCGGTTGAATCCGGTGTTGTCGTAGAAAGCTTCTTCGCCGCCGTGTTCCGCGATCACCTGCTGGAATCGGTTGTCCACCTCTGCCTCGGGGACCTCCCCGTATTTCTCAGCCGAGGCCTGCTCCATGAGAACGCGGTTGACCACGTTTTCCCGGGCGTAGGAGAGAAACTCCTCGTCGCGATCGCAGCACACCACCTCGCCCTGGCTGATGTAGTGCTCCTTGATCGACTCGAATTCCTCCTCGATCACCTCATCGTCGATTTTCTCTCCGTTGATGATAAACCCCATGCTTTATTCTCTGGCAGGAAGCGGGTTGAATCCAACCTTAAAATCTACCCGATTTACCAGCGGAATCGGGGGAGATCGCGAACGAAGGTCTGGCCCTGGAAAAGGAAAAGATCGAGACAGGCGGCGAAACCAAAAAGGATGGGCACGGAGGAGAGGAGGCCGAGCACGAGCTTGGTCGGAGTGGTGGGAACATCCCAGCGATCCCGGTGGCAGAGGTGGTAGACGAGGCCGCAGAGAGCCCCGCCGACCAGACCGCCGCCGTGTCCCGCGTTGTCGATGAAACTGATCCCTCCCACCCCGATGACGACGAGGAGGAAGAGGTTGCGTATCGTCAGGGTGCGGAATTCGAGCGGGAGGCTGGGCCGGGCAAAGACCAGGAAGGCGAGAAAACCCAGGAGCCCCACCACCCCTCCCGAGGCGCCCAGGGAGGGGCGATCACCCGAGAAGATGGTGCTGGCCACCGCGCCCACGAAAGCCGATACGGTGAAAATGACCGGATTCATCAGGGGGTGGGCGATCCGGTGGACGAAGCGGCCCAGGTAGACGAGGGCGGCACTGTTGAAACCGACGTGCAGCACGACGAGCAGGTTGCCGTGCATCAGGGGGCCGGTAAAAAGCCGCCACCATTCTCCGGCGTCGCGGATTTCCGCCCAGCGGATCCAGCCGCTGCTGCTCACGGCGAGGAGATCTCCGAGACCCCGGTGGAGCTGGGCGAGGTTGACGAGCACGAAGATCCCCACCATGACCCAGACGGGGAACCGGGAACGAGGACTGGACTGGATCCAGTCGCGGAAGACGACGCCGTGCACCAGGGAGCGTTTCAGTTCCTCGGGCGCCCGGTTGGCGGGAAAGAGAAACCACTGGATCAGGGCATCGAAGGTCGGCACCAGACCGAAGAGGAGGCCGAAAATGAGGAGAGGAAACGAGAATTCGTTCTGAAAGATCTGCGATCCCGCCACGGCCGCCAAGCCGACGAAGCCGCGATTCACCAGGACGTCCTGGAAATGGCGACGGAAATCCGAGCGATTGAGCGCCCGGAAGAGATTGAGACTGCGCAACGGGACGCCGCGGTCCTCTCCCGGAAGAAAGACGAAGTCGATCCGGGACCCCTCGGCCTCGATTTCGCCGAGCAGTTCCCGGGGGCTTTCAAGTGGCAGGGTCTTGTTGCCCAGTTTGGGGTGGTCCCGGTATTTTACCCCGTAGAGGATGGCCTCGGGTTTTTCGGGAAGACTCGCCGGAGTCCGCCAGGGGGTGGTTCCGTCCAGCGCATCGAGCCCTTCGGCGCGGATCGGGCCGGGGTCGCTGGTCTCGCTATTTCCTGCCATGATCCGGCGCTCGTCGGGAATCCTTTCTACCAGGTCAGGGCGCAGAGGAGAACGACGAGTCCATAGACCGCTCCCGAGGCGGCGACGATGCGGTAGCGTCGCGGTTCGCGAGTCAGCCAGCGGATTTGGTCGCGCATCAGGTAGGGCATTCCCACCCAGAACATCCCGATGATTGCCCAGGCATAGGCGAGGGCCACGAGGAGCAGCCGGCTCAGCGGTTCCTGGAGAAAGGCCGAGTTCAGGATGGGGGCGGCGAGCAGGATGAGAAAGAAGCCGGTGGCTCTCACTGCGAGGAACTCCTTGACGTGGGTGATCACGCCGATGCAGCCGGCGATCAGAACCACCTGCACCACGAACTCGACGCGGAAAAACTCCCCGAGGTCCATCGTGCTCCAGACCACGAAGGTCCAGGCGAAACAGAAGATCGCGAGGGACACCCCG
>CAZLUZ010000279.1:0-3755 GCA_964562825.1 uncultured Akkermansia sp. | reverse complement strand
AAGATACCGGGGCGGGCGAGACCATCGGCAGGGGCAAAGGCTCGCCCTCGCTCTCGGCCTGTCCCGGGTCCGTCGAGGGGAGGTGCCCCGAAAGAGGGGGGGCCGACTCTTCCGCTTCCGGTGCGGGGGCAGCGCCATGGTCCCATGGAGACGCCGGGGGTATCGCTGCCCTCTGCGGTCCCGAGGGAAGCGGTGTCTCGACCGGAGGAGAAAACCTTTCGGCAGGGTGCGGCAGGGACGTCTCGGTCTCTTCCGGCACGGGCTGCAACTGAAGACCGGGAAAGGGCGCGGCGGAAGGTTGCGGTGCCATCGCAGCCGGTGGTTCCGCAGGTCGCTCCGGCGCCGGTTGCTCGGGCTGCGGCGCTGCGGGCGGTGCCAGGGGTGCGACATCTTCCAGCGGAGGCGGATCGTCGAATGGAGTAACGGGTCGCGCAGGGTGTCCCGGCCGCGCCGCCGGAAGGGCTGCGGAAGGCTCGTCCGGCACGGGAGGAAGAGCTTCGGGAACATGCACCGATCCCTGCACCACCGGATTTCCCACCCCGGCTACGGTCGGAGCGCGGTGCGCTGCGTTGACCCCCGACGCGTTCGACCCGGGTGCGTGCTCCGCCGGTTGCCGCAGAGGCACCGGAATCACGGGTGGACGCGCGGCCGCTTCCGGCACCTTCCCCGCCACCGCCGCGGGACCTCCTGACCCACCCACAGTCGACATTTTGCCGCTATCCAAATCGGTTTTCCCCTCCGCGACATTCGTCCCGTTCCCGCTTGCGTGTTCCATGTCTCCTCTGCTAAAAACCTCGTAAATCCAAACAGTAACATCACATCAAAAAGATGCACAAATCCAACCTCGACGCTTTTTCGGCGCTCGGTCTAACCGCCATATTTTTCGCGATTTCAATTTGGCGGCTTCCTTTGCCCGCTCAGGATACGACCAACTTCCCTACGATCGGAGAGTTGATTCGTTATGACAATTCCCTGGATGCCCTGGTGGCTCCCGATGCGGAGATCGAGGTGCTCAGTTCGGGATTTCTCTGGGCAGAGGGCCCGGTCTGGATCGCGGAGGAGTCACATCCCCACGGCGGCTATCTGCTCTTTTCCGACATCCCCAACAACCGGGTGGTCCGCTGGGACGAGGGTGCCGGAGCCAGCACCTGGCTGCAGCCTTCGGGGTACACGGGACAGGTCGATTACGGAGGCGAACCGGGCAGCAACGGTCTGCTCCTCGACTCTCGAGGACAACTGATCTTCTGCGAACACGGCGACCGCCGTATCTCCCGGCTGACCCCGGGCGGCGGCAAGATCACCCTGGCGGACCGTTTCGAAGGCAGACGGTTCCACAGTCCCAACGACGCCTGCCTCGGCCCGGACGGCGAGTCCATCTATTTCACCGATCCGCCCTACGGGCTGCCCCGGCGCTTTGCGGATCCCATGCGGGAACTCGACTTCTGCGGGGTTTATCGCCTGTCTCCGGACGGCACCGTCACCCTGCTGACTCGCGAAATGACCCGGCCCAACGGCCTGGCCTTTTCTCCGGATTTTTCTACCCTGTACGTGGCCCAGTCGGACCCGGCGGCAGCTCTGTGGATGGCCTTCCCGTTCAAGCAGGACGGCACCCTCGGGGAGGGTTCCGTCTTTTACGATGCCACCGAGGTGGCGGCCGGAGGCCTTCCTGGGCTACCCGGAGGGCTTCCCGGCTTACCCGACGGTCTCAAGGTCGACGCGAGCGGCAATCTGTGGGCGACCGGGCCCGGCGGCGTGTGGGTGTTCAGCCCCGAGGGCAAAAAACTGGGGATAATCTCCACGGGAGAACGCACCGCCAACTGCGCCTGGGGCAATGACGGTTCCGTTCTTTACCTGACGGCCGACATGTATCTCTGCCGCATCCAAACCCGCATCCGGGGAGCCGGTTGGTGATGTCTCCCCACGCGATCGCGACACGCTTTCGGGTGCCGGGTCGGCTCGTCACGCTCCAACCCATCGGAGCCGGAAACGTGAACGACACCTACCGGGTGATCCTGCGAACGACCTTCTCGGAGGAGCAGTTTGTCCTCCAGAAAATCAACCGCGCGGTGTTTCGGGACCCGGAGGCGGTGATGTGGAACATGAAGATCGTGACCGACCACGCCCACCGCCGCATCGAGGAGGAGGCCGATGGGGCCGACCGCATCTGGCAGTTGCCCCGGGTCATCGAGACGAATGAGGGCGAGGATTTCTTCATCGACGATGAGGGGGAGTGTTGGCGGGCCCTCTCCATGATCGCGAGCACCCGCAGCTACGAGAGAGTGGAGAGCCCGGAAGTCGCGACCGAGGCGGGCCGTGTCCTGGGGCATTTCCAGCGAATCATTTCCACCTGCCCCATCGCCGATCTCCGCGACACCCTGCCCGGTTTCCATATCGCTCCGGGATACCTCCGTCAATACGAAGAAGTCCTCTCTACGGCGAAGGCGCGGACTCTGCTCCAGTCCTCCATGGAGGCGATGCGCCTCGGTCGATTCGTGGAGAAACGCACCGATCTCGTTCCGGTGCTGGAGGATGCTCATCGACGCGGGGAATTGCACCTGCGGCCCATCCACGGGGACCCCAAGATCACCAACATCATGATCGATCAGTTCACCGGCAAAGGGACGTGCATCATCGATCTGGATACGGTGAAGCCGGGACTGATCCACTACGATTTCGGCGATGCCATGCGGAGCGGTTGCAATCCCGCGGGCGAGGAGACCCACGATCTGAGCGAGGTGTTTTTCGACCTCGATCTGTTTGAAGCCATGGTGGGGGGCTACCTGGAGGAGGCCGACGCCTTTCTCACCGGAAAAGACCGGGAGTATCTCTTCGTCGCGATCCGGCTCATCACCTTCGAGCTGGGACTCCGCTTCTTCACCGACTACCTCGCCGGCGATGTCTACTTCAAAACGATCTACGAGGGACAGAATCTGAACCGGGCCCGGGTCCAGTTTGCCCTCTGCGAGAGCATCGAGGCGCGCGAATCGAAGATTCGCAGGGTCCTCGACGCGCTGGCCTGAACGATCGGAGAAGAGGGCGTCACAGCGCCGAATCCAGGGTGATCTTACCGTCCTCGAGTTCGATGCCGGCCATGTAATTCATCACATCGATCTCCTCGCCCGCCACCGAGGCGAGCCGGAGGAAGGCTTCCAGAACCGGCTGCAGGTTCCTCCCCTGCAGGGAGAGCCGCCCAACCGAACCGCCGTCCGCTTTCCACTCCTGCCGGCGCTTGATCACGTTGTAGTGAGAACTCACCATGCTGCTCATGGTAACCCTCCCGAGCAGGGGAAACGATCGCTCCACGAAGATCTCGGCCTCGTCGGGTCGCAACTCGACGTAGATGCCACGCACTTCCATCATCCCGCCGAGAGCCCCTTTCTGCGAACCTTTCAGGCGATGGTTCAGGTATCGATTCACTTCACCCTCGGTAAAAGTGGCGTCCTGGGTGCGGGTTTGCAGCAGTTTCTGCGCCTCCGCGAGGAGGTTTCTCGGTTCTCCGTCGGACATGCTGACCGCCGGGTATCCCTCGATATGGTTCAAATCTCTGGGCAACAGGGCCATCACCGCCACGGCCAGAAGAATCGCGCCCACGATGGCGAGCAGGATGGACATGATCGACAGGCCGGGATCCGGAGCGGGAGCCGGCTTTCGGTATGGCGAACCCGGCGCGGCCGATGCCGTTTTCCGGGCCGTCGAGGGGTGGCGCCTTCTCCCCTGGCCACGACGCTTTTTGTGGGGTGAAACCGGCGCCGGCT
>CAZLUZ010000278.1:0-3823 GCA_964562825.1 uncultured Akkermansia sp. | reverse complement strand
CAGGCCTCCTCGTCGAGCTCGACACCGTGGTGTCCGTTCTGGAGGAGTTGCACCTGTTCGGTGGTGTCCGCGTGATAGTGCCCCGGTCGCAGCAACGACACATCGTCGCCGACGTTGACGCGGCGAATGTATTCAATGAGCGCCTCGTAGGCAGGGGTGTAGCGGATGCGGCCGCCGAACATCTCCCGGTGTTCCTCCCACATGCGGTTGCGGTCGAAGTGCCCCGGGATGCGTCCGGCATACTCTGGAACCTCCTCCTCGGATCGCAGATCGGGAGAGGCTTCGCGCCCGTCGTGGCAGGAGACGCAGTGACGGTCGAGGACCGGTTGCACCTCCCGGGCAAAATCGAAGCCCCGCGCCGGTCCATACCAGTCCGCCAACTTCAGGGGGGCCCTGCGCGAGGCAATGGAACCGGAGCCGGTGGGGGCTTCGTTCGGAGATTCGTGACAGCCCACGCAGGAGAGGGCCTCCCCGGGCATCGCGGTGTGCCAGGTGCGCATCAGCTGAACCGCCTTGCCCTCGGCATCGAGCGTCTGGAAGGCGATGGGCATGTTCGCCGGAACCTCGAACGAGGCCGACCCGTCGGATTCGACCGGCGTGGTCCCGAAGATGCGCACCGGTTCCCACGGGCCGCTGAGACCGATCTTGTCGTTACCCGCCAGACCGATGTAGGACCAATCATACCCGATGACACGAAGCGCCTTGACCACCCCGCGCGGGCCCCCCTGCAGACCGGGACCGGCATAGACGTCGTGAATGAAAACGGTGGCGTGGTCCACGGACAGATCCACCCGGTCCGGAAGCACCGCGGGAGCGCTCCGGGCGACGATCGGAGTGGGTTCGAGGAGCGCCCTCCCATCCTCGGCATAGAGCAGGCGCACTGTGTCATCCCTGCCTGCCAGGTAGATGCCGATGCGCCGATCCGTCCGCGAATCCCAGGCAGAGACGATGAAATGATCATCCGTGACCGCGATCGGCTGGAGAAACTGCTGCGGATCGCGCGCTGTCATCGGGTCCATGATCTTGATCTCGATCGGTCTTCCCTCACCCGTGATGCGCTGGACCAGACCCTCGTCCTCATAGAAGCCCCGGTTGATGTCGAGGACGACCAACTGCCCGGAATGGAAGCTTCCGTGGTATCCCGACATGATGGCGGCGAAGGTTCCCGACTGCCCGGGCAATTCACTGAACCCGAGAATCGCATTGGGGAACCAGGAATTGCTGCCGTAGGCCACCCGCTGCGAGCTGCCGTCGGGATTCATCGTCAAGACCGGGCGATTGAAGACCCGGTTGATTCCTGCGTAGTCCCAGCGAGAATAGATGACACGCCCGTCGCGCATCAGGGTCGGATTCGTGTTGTGATCCTGATCGAAGGTGAGTCGGCGTACCCCTCCCCCGTCCGCCTTCATCGAGTAGATATTCGCGACGTACTTCTCCTCGACTCCGTGCCAGCAGGGCACGCACTGGAAGGGGGCATTCGAGGCGAAAAGAATCCGGTCGCCGGGTGCGTAGATCGGCTCGTAGGCATCGATATCGGCGGGCAGACGCGAGACCTGGCGCAACCCGGTACCATCGACGTTCATCTCGTAGATCGCCAGCTGATTCTCGTCGGCCCGAGTAAAGAGAAATTTCTCCCCCGACCAGTGCAGATCGATGTGCCCGACATAGAATCCCCCCTGGGGACGATAGAGGGTCCGCGTCTCTCCGGTGGAGAGGTCCAGAACGGCGATCTCGCAGTCGTAACCCCCGAGGGGACGCGAGGACTGCGACTCGTGGAGCGAGGGAAAACCGAGCAACCTCATGCGTTTCTGCGAGTCCATGTTCTTTGCGGAATCACCGTGCCGCACGAAGAGGAGCTCTCCCTCCCGCAACGGAGCGCAACTCGCGGCGACAGTGGCGTCGAAGAACGGCTCGGCCCGGAGCTGGATGGAGGTGAGCAGGAGGGTGAGGAGGAGAGGGAATGGTAGTTTTGTCATCATTCGCGCGGTCGAGTTCGGTGGCCAGTGTTCAGTATTCAGTAATCAGTAATCAGTATTGAATATTTACTGGTCGGGCATGTGGCGCGGGCCTATGGATACCGCAGCGCGGAAGGGAAGAGCTGAACCACTCACCGCCCAAAAATGAACACCCAAACAAATGAACGGTTCGATCAATCGGTTGGATCGTATGTCCGAAACCTGACACCGCTGGTTGGGAAAGCCTCGAAGAAAAACAAATGCCCGTCAATCAGTAAACACTGATTTGTCATTTGCATTCCCGATAGGATGGCTATTGTTTTCCAATGAGGAACCCGTTTCGTGGACTGATCGCCGGTGGAGTGGCCGCTCTCGCCTGTTTCACCCATCTCGCCTCCGCCTTCGACGTGCCTCGGCACGTGTTTTTCTTCGACCGATTGGCCGAGGCCCAACAGGAGAGCTACGAGGACAAGGACCCACTGCTCATCCTTTACACCGACCCGAAGGCCCAACCGTCGTGAAGCACCTGCTCCGGAACCGTCAGTTTGGCGATTTGTGATGATGGAAGATCGACGGGGACCATCGTGCTGGTCAATGTGAAGGAAAGCAACCAGCTGGGCAGTTTGCCGCGTCCCATCCGGGACGCGATCAGTGGCGCGGGAAGCTACTACCCCAAAGTGGTCGTGACCGATCCGGCCATGTCCAAGGTCTATGCTGCCTATCCCTACAACGATCTCAAAGAGGAGAGATTCCGGACCCTGGTGCGGGATGCCAGACGCGCCTTCGACGAAGACGTCGACAGAGGAGCACTGCCGGAGCCGGGCAGCGCTCTCGAGTCGGAAGAGGTGACCACGGTGGAGGACAAGACCGGGGAGAAGACCTTTCAGCCGACCGACTTCGCCTTCTGGAAAAGCGTCGCAGGCAACCAGATCGAAGCACGCATCGTCGAGGTGGACGCCCAGGGCCGATATGTCTTCGAATCCCGGGACGGCCGGAAAATCCCGGTGGCACCGAACCAACTCGACAGCGAGAGCCGGGATCGCGCCGCCAAAGCCACCGAAGGGACCATGTGATTGCGCCGAGGACCGCAGGCGCCGGCAGGTGCGGTCCGGCCCGATGCCGGATCCGGTATCGGCATCGCGGGCGATTCCCTAAATTCTTTCGATTTTCCGGGAATAAGAAATCGTCCCGGTGGCTCTCGCTATAGCGAAGGCTCCATCATGGACCTCGCCTCCCCCCGCGCCGCGGCCCGGGAGAAGCATTCCACAAAGACGATCTCTCCCCAGATACCAACGATGAAAACGACCCTGTTTGCCCTATTCGGTCTCGGAATTACCGCCATTCTCTCGGCATGCGGTTCCGGCCGCCAAGCGAATTATCAGGCCCCATCCTCTCACCAGGACTCCGGCGGCTACAGCACCGGTGCCACCTACTCGGCGCCCATCTGCACCAGTGCCGGGTGACACTGATCTGCCGGCCGATAGGTCTATCGGCCAGATTCAGTGATTGATGTGTTCCCCGTCCCGCTCTGCGCGGGACGGGGTTTTTTTCGCGGACTAATCAGCTCACGGGCACGAGACGGCGAACATCATCGAGGTCCCATTCCGCCACCACGAGATGAACCCGGGAGCCGCTGCGCCAGGCCGCTGAGGTCCAATCCCCCTCCCGCACCTGCACCATCTGCCCCTCGGACAAACCGCGGAAAGCGGCAGCGTCGATGGTGAAAAGGTGAAGATCCGGACGCGATGATTCTTCGGACCTGCGATAGCACACCAACGATACCTGGTGGCCCCTCCACTCGAGAATGGCGCAACCGGCCAGCCTGCGCTGCGCCGCCTCGTCGGGGATGGAAAACTCCACCCGCAGGT
>CAZLUZ010000277.1:0-3835 GCA_964562825.1 uncultured Akkermansia sp. | reverse complement strand
TTCGTCGAGGAAACCGGGGTCGAGGTGGACAAACCTCAGGCCGCGTCCGCCCAGATGCTGGAGAAGGAGAGCATCCTCATCGCCGTCACCGCCGACGGCAAGATCGTCTACGGAGGACAACAGATCGGCATCAGCGGGGTCCAGCCGCTCGTCCGACGGTTGACCCGGACAGACGAGAACATGCCCGTCATCGTGCAAGTCGACGAAGCCGCCCGCTCCGGGATATTCGTCCGCGTCATCGACGAGGCCAAACTCGGCGGGGCCAAGCAGGTCAACGTCGCCACGGAGAAGTAGCCACGGAGAAGTAACGTGAAGGCAAAAAACACCACCCTGAAGAAGCTGGGAGCCTTTTGGCGGTGGATTGTCGCCACCCTTTTTGGGGCCGCCCTGGCCAGTCTGCTCTTTCTTGTTCTACCCATCCTCCAGTTCGTCGGGACGATGGGAGACGACGATATCGAGTTCACCGAAGTGGGCGCGGTCGCCGAGCCACCGCCTCCGCCACCCATGGAGGAACCTCCGCCACCCGATGAACCTCCTCCGCCGGAGGACCAGCCTCAGATGGACGACATTCCCCAGGACATGTCGCTCAGTGCTTTGGAACTCAGTCTCAACCCCGGCGGAGGTTCGGGGGCGGCCATTCTGCAGAATGTTTTGACCGACTCGGTCCAGAACCGCCTCACCGAAGCCTTCGCCATGTCGGAGTCGACCCAGCGGCCCCGGCCCGTTCAGCAGCAGTCACCGGTCTACCCGGCGTCCCTGCGGCGGCAGGGCATCTCCGGCGTTGTCAAAGTCGAGATGGTTGTCGACGCTCGCGGCAGGGTGGTCAACCCACGGGTGATCGAGAGTGCCCACCCCGCCTTCAATCAGCCGGCGCTCGAAGCCATCGCCCAGTGGCGTTTCGAGGCCGGTCAACGAGGGGGGCGCAAGGTTCCCTTCAAAATTGTTATTCCCATTCGCTTCTCCGCCTGATCCCCCCAGCAACCCCTTTTCTTTCCCGGTACATGAACCCCTTTGTCCAGTCCCACCCTCCCATCATGCGCCGCCCGGCGTCGCTTGTCGGCTGCCTGCTCGCGATCGTTTTTGCGCTGTCCCTGCCTGTGGCGGCCCAGAACGCCGATCTGGCCAGGCTCTGGAAAAACCCTGTCTTCAAGAAAAAACTCCTCGGCAGCTACGGCATCAACTCGGAGATCGAGCCCCCCGCGTCGCCGGAGGAGATGAGCGATTACGAAAAGATCGTCAACCTGATCCCGACCGATCCGAAAGAGGCGGAGCGCCTCATCAAGCTCATCCTGGAGAGCAAGGAAGACGCCACGGCTCTGTTCGATTTCACCCTGGGCAACATCTACTTCCAGGACGGCCGTTCGCGGGAGGCCGCGCAGGCTTATATTGGCGCCATCAGGAAATTCCCCAGCTTCCGGCGGGCCCACCAGAATCTGGCCATCATCTACATCCAGAACGGGTACCAGGAGCCGGCCATCCGGCATTTCACCGAGGCGATCGAACTGGGTGGCGCCGACAGCACTCTGTTCGGGCTGCTGGGCTCCGCCTACATGATCGACGAGCAACCCGTGGCCGCGGAGGGGGCCTTTCGCAATGCGCTCCTGCTCGCTCCCGACGTCAATGACTGGAAGCTGGGATTGGCCCGCTCTCTGCTCTCGCAGGGACGGTACGTCGACGTGGTTGCCCTGACGAACACGATGATCGCCGAGAAACCGGACGACCTGACGCTGTGGCGGCTCCAGGCCACCGCTTACATCGGGGCCAAGGATCTCAACAACGCGGCGGCCAACTACGAGATCCTCGACCAGATTGACGAACTCGAAGCCGCAGAACTCAACACGCTCGGCGACATCTATCTGAGCAACAACATGTTCGGGCTCGCCGCCGACTCCTATCTGCGGGCCTACCGCAGGCAGCCGTCGGTCACCGACCTGGAGGCGCCCCTTCGAGCCGCCGAACTTCTCGCCGCGCGGAACGTTCGGGACGAAGCCTCCGATCTGCTCGCCGAGGTGCAGAGCCAGGCCGGGGCCACGCTGGACGAGGAACAGGAATTGCGCATCCTCCGGCTCCGGGCCAATATCCTGATGGCGGGAGACGGCCGCGATGAGGCTGCCGAGATTCTCGAAACCGTGGTGGAGCAGGATCCGTTGGACGGCGAATCTCTCATTTCGCTGGGGAGATACCACGTGGGGAAAGGCGAGGTCGAGAAGGCGGAGTTTTATTTTGAGCGGGCCGCCAACCTGGAGGATTTTACCGCCGATGCCAACGTGCGTCTGGCGCAGTTGCTGGTTGGCAAGAAGGAATACAACCGGGCCATCCCCCTCTTGAAGCGTGCCCAGGAGTTGGAGCCGCGGGACAGCGTGGCCGATTACCTGGAGGACCTCGAGCGATTCATCAAGGTGCGCCGTTAGGTTTCCCGGGCTCAGGTCTCGGGCGGTGTGGAAAAAGACCATACCTGGCATTGACAAGGACCCGATTTTCTCAAGTTTACCCTCGGCGAGTTGGCGTCCCGATGGGCTCGGTCCGACGGGGAGTGACCAAGGCCAGATGAACCACCCGACATGACAACCCGCACGAAGGGGAACGTTACGAAATTCTCACATCAAATTTTTGGCGATTCCCTCGGGAAAATGTGACATAGGACGCGCGCGCATGATAACCAGTCTTCTCTCTTCAAAGTTCCACCTTACCTTGCTGTCCATCGCCGTCGGGATTTCTGCCCTCGGCACCCACGCGTTGTGGGCGCAGGATCAGGGGGTGGAGTTGAGTTCCCTGGCTTCTCCGGAGAAGGAGGTGACCGAGGAGCGCACCTACGGGCCTTTTACCGGGGTATATTTTGGGTCGATGGACCTGGAAAGTGCGAAGTTTGTCTTCGACGATCTCAACTACCGGTTGGATGGGAGCGAGGACAATTTTCTCATGGGCTTCGAGATCGGGTATGCCTGGCGCACCAAGTATCTTCTGGAGTTTGCCCTGTCCTTCGAGGGCATGTATGGGTCCGCCGCCCTGGAGGCGACCATCGCCGACGACAATGGCGTGGTGGCCGGCAATCGGCTCGGTTCTTCGTTTGCCGATTTGAACGCGGCGACTTTCTTTCTGAATTTTCAGATGGCTCTGGATTTGCAACGGCTCAAGCCTTGCATTGGACCGGTCTACCGGTTCCGTCCCTACGTTGGACTCGGGGTAGGGGGAAGTCAGGTCTGGTATCGCAATCAGCGGTCTCTGAGCGTTTCCGAGCTGGGTGGCGGTGCGGTTGCCTTGGCCGGTCCCAGTCTTTACGAGATCGATGAGTTTGTCTTCGCCAACCATTTCAACGTGGGCGTGGAGTTTCGCATCAGCAAGCATTTCGATCTTTACCTGGAGTATCGGAGGCTGATTCTCGACAGTCTTTCCGATGCGGCGGACATCGAGACGGGCTCGGTGATTGCCGGGTTTCAATACCGGTATTGATATCTGCTGTCGCCGCGCTCGCCAGAGCGTGGGGCGGGTGCCACGGCCACCTTCTGGCGAAGGCGGCTACATTTTGCGCGTAAGGGCGAATTGCCAGGACCACGTTCCGACGTCCGCAGCCGCGCTCGCCAGAGCGTGGGGCATCTCGCCCCGGCCACCTTCTGGCGAAGGCGGCTACATTTTGCGCGTAGGACGGTTTGCCAGGGCCACGTTACGACGCCGTAGCCGCGCTCGCCAGAGCGTGGGGCGTCACGCCTCGTCCACCTTCTGGCGAAGGCGGCTACATTTTGCGGGTAGGACGGATTGCCAGGGCCACGTTTCGACGTCCGTAGCCGCGCTCGCCAGAGCGTGGGGCATCTCGCCCCGGCCACCTTCTGGCGAAGGC
>CAZLUZ010000276.1:0-3868 GCA_964562825.1 uncultured Akkermansia sp. | reverse complement strand
GTTTACGCGTATCTGAGCGAGTTGGCGGACTCTTGAGTCCGGGATCGGGGTGTAGACCGGTGCGGGGTGGCGGAGACCGGGGACGTCTCGGCATCGGTTTTCGACTTTGGCCGGCATCGGGGGCATCGGGAAATGGCCTTGATGCCGGTTTCGGACGTGGTAAGGTTCTTTTTCATCGAGGTCCGACGCTCAAACTTCATGGCAGCGGGCATCGATTTCGCGCGGGTAGCTCAGCGGTAGAGCGACTGGTTTACACCCAGTTGGTCGGCGGTTCAATCCCGTCCCCGCGCACTTCTTTTTTCCTGGATCAATCAACCCCCAAGTCGTTCATCACCAATACCTTGGAGCAATTCCGAGCAAACCATCCCATGGGCGCCGCGGTTGAAAAGGGAAACCGACCTAGCCGCCCTGGTCCGCTCCCGGGGAATCGAGTTGCA
The DNA here is from genome assembly GCA_964562825.1 of uncultured Akkermansia sp. Classification (GTDB taxonomy): domain Bacteria; phylum Verrucomicrobiota; class Verrucomicrobiia; order Verrucomicrobiales; family DEV007; genus Arctic95D-9. The sequence goes on along the minus strand of CAZLUZ010000276.1, from coordinate 3,431 downwards.
CCGGCACGGAAGCAAAGACCTCATTGGCCGCTGTCCTTTCCACGAGGACAACGAAACGCCCAACCTCATCGTGACTCCGGAGAAAGGTCTCTTTCATTGCATGGCCTGCGGAGCTGCGGGGAACCCGATCCAGTTTATCGAGAAGTTCGACGGGGTCTCTTTCCGCCATGCCTTCGAGCTGCTTGCAAGCGGGAAAGCCGCTTTCGAGAACGCGACGGTGGAACCGCTCAAGCAATCGACTGTCCCGAAGTTACCCTGTCCTCTCGATCCGGATGCCGACGACGGAACTCTCCTGGATCAGGTGAGCGACTATTACCACGAACGCTTTCGCTTGTCCCAACCAGCCCAGGATTACCTCGCTTCCCGGGGACTGGATGACGAAGAGTTGATGACTCGCTTCCGGGTTGGCTTTGCCGATCGCACCCTTGGCCTTCGCTTGTCGACGAGGAACTCTTGAACCGTTGCCTGATCCTGACGGTGGACGAAAGCCGGGAGCAGACCGAACGCATCCACCAGCTGCAGCGGGAAGCGCGGACCGTGGAAGGCATCGTGACCCAGGAGAAAAGACGCGCGATCCTTGCCACCCTGACAAACGCCCAACGCTTATTGAAGCCTTACCGGATCGCCAACGACTTCGCGCCCAGGCTGACCTTTACCAGTGACCGCACCCGGACGAGACGCGACCACGAGAAATACCTGACCTTGATTGATGCGATCGCCCTGCTTCATCAGCACCAGCGGGAACCCATCAAGAAGTTGGTCTCGGGGAAGTGGGTGGAGATGATCCCCGTCACGGTCGCGGATATCGAAGCCGCCAACGCTATCGCTCCGGAGGTGTTGGGCCGGTCGTTGGACGAGCTGCCGCCTCAGACCCGGAGCCTCCTCGAATCGATCAAGACGATGGTCGTGGAAGAGTGCGAGAAACGGGACCTGGAACAGAACCGCTTTCATTTTAGCCGCCGGGAGCTGCGGGAGCGAACCGGTTGGAGTGCCACCCAGATCAAGTACCACCTGGACCGGCTGAGTGACCTCGAATACATCGGAACCCGGGCCGGGAGAATGGGAAGCGCCTTTGTTTACGAGCTACTCGTTGATGCCAAGAGCACCAGCGAACTCTCTCACGTGGGCCTGCTTGATCCGGGCACTTTGAGTGACTACGACGGCGACCTCTCGGAAAATTTGGACACCTCTCAGAACCTCTCGGGTACCGATCCGACAGGTTGAACCCGCTCAGGAATGGGACTTTGGCTACAACCTCTCGGGTTATCGGAAACGCACATCTGGAACACAAAGGAAAATCAATCGTAGTGATAGAAGGATACGAACGAGCGAAACTGCTTCAGGGACTGACCCCGAGCCATGGAAGAACCGCTGCCCCGGATGGCCTGGACCGGTCTGATCCGGAAGGCCTGGCCGCCCTGGCCGACGCCTATCTGATCGCCCTGGCGGTGAAGAGCTACAAGGAACGCACCCTGGCCACCCGGCGTTATGCCCTGACCCTCTTTTTGAAGTGGGCCCAAACCCGGGAGTTGAAACATCCGGCATCGATCACCAAGCCGATCCTGGAAAGTTACCAGCGCCATCTCTGGCATCACCGGAAGAAAGACGGGAAACCTCTTTCCACCGGAACCCAGATCGGACGGTTGACCGCGGTGCGCCAGTTCTTCAAGTGGCTCAACAAGGAAGGGTGGATCGGAGCGGACCCGGCCGCACACCTGGAGATGCCGAAACAGGACCGGAGCCTACCCGAGGACACCCTGAGTGAAGCGGAAGTGGCGGCCGTGTTGAACGTCCCCAATGTCGGAGATCCCCTCGGGGTTCGAGACCGGGCCATCCTGGAGCTGATTTACTCAACGGCGGTAAGACGAACCGAAGTGACCCAGCTGGAGTTACGCGACCTGCACCGGGACCGGAGAACCCTCTTCATTCGCAAGGGCAAGGGCGGGAAAGACCGGGTGTTGCCGGTGGGGAAACGAGCCCTCGAATGGATCGAGCGATACCTCGAGAAAACCCGGCCGCTGCTCCAGATCGACATGAGCGAACAGGCCTTGTTCCTCACGGGCTACGGCCGCGGGTTCAGTCCCAACTCCCTGGGCAACCTGATCAGCAAAGCGGTGCGAAGAGCCCTCGGAAACCGGGGGAGCTGCCATTTGCTTCGTCATGCCTGCGCCACGCACATGTTCGATCACGGAGCCGATATACGAATCATCCAACAACTGTTGGGTCATGCCAAGTTGGAGACGACCCAGATTTACACGGAAGTCTCGATCCGGCTTTTGCAGGACGTTCACGCCCGAACTCATCCGGCGGAGGCCCAGGTGACAAACGGCTAAAACCCGTTAGAATGGAAGCATGCCGACGGTTACCGAAATCATGGCCCAGGTTCTGAAGCTTCCTCGCTCAGATCGCGGATACCTTGCTCAAAAGATCATCGAAAGCCTCGATGCAGAAGGCGATTTGCCTGATGCGGAAAAGGAAATGCTGGACCGGCGTTCACGCCAATTAAAGGATGGAACCGTAACAGGAATAACTTTCGACCAACTCCAGGAGAAACTGCGTTCTTCTAATGTATGACCAATTTGATCATACACGATGAAGTTGCTGACGACCTCATCGAAGCAAGAGACTGGTATCGCGAAATTGATCCCGCATTAGCCGAGAGCTTCCTCGAAGAGGTTTACCTCACCATCGAGAAAGCGAGAACCAAGCCCGAGCACTACAACCGGATTTACCGGGACTATCGGCGGGTGCTCTGCGATCGGTTCCCTTACAAGGTGGTTTTTGAAATCGTGGAGGAAGCCCAGGCGGTTCACATTTTGGCTGTCACCCACACCGCCCAGCATCCGGAAACCTGGAAAGAGCGGATCGAAGCCTGAAAAGCCCTCTTTCTTTAGCCGCTGAAAGCTGCTAGCCTCGGGTTGTGAAGCGCATCCTGGCCAGTTTGCTCGTTCTCGTGCTGCTCGTTCTCGGCAGCCTGCCCGACTGTGCCCGGGCCGCATCGACTCCGCCCGAGAAAACCGCGTCGGGACCTCTGGCTGAAAATCCTGACAAATACGCCAATTACACCCCGCTCTTAGTCACTCAACTACAACGGGATGCGGAGCTTTGGGGGCCGGGAACCGTGTTAGATGTGGACGTAGGTCCAAACCTTTACACTTATGTCAGGCAGAACCCTTGGAGTGCTTTTGATCCGACGGGGCTCGCTGATGTTCCACTTGTAGACAAACATCTCACGGCGGGAACATCCCCAGGATATGCCTTATCACCTCAAGGTGAAGTATATTTGGCGGGTGGATTAAAGGTGGCTGGTGGCGCGGTCGGTGTTTTGTTTTCCACTGGCGTAATTGGAGGGACCGGCGGTCTATCATCGCCATTGGCGGCAGGAGAAGTCGAAGCCGCTTTTGGAGGAGATCAGGAAATGGGTTGATGAG
>CAZLUZ010000275.1:0-3885 GCA_964562825.1 uncultured Akkermansia sp. | reverse complement strand
GTCTCCAATGCCTTTCGGCTAATACCCCTTTCGGGACTCAATGCTGTTTTCAGATGGCTGCTCTGGCATGACACTACGATATGGTTGGACTTGTCAGAAAAGAAACCATTGGGACCTCCGCGGAGGTCCATCCGACCGCCGAATGCCGGGCTTCTCCTCCCCTGGTCGTTTTATAATTCGGCTTTCCGGGCGGGCAACTGGTTGACAATTTTTGATAAAAATAAGGCAATGGGCGCTCAGTCCGAGACGGCGTGTTTGGCCAATACCGGCCAATACCGAATGCATGCGGCGTTGCCGCAGGGGAACAACGCGCCTCCGAGAGCCGCGGCTCTCTCCCCGGAATTCTTGGTTTGGCATTCCCGATAAGACCCGTGCTGCGCCCGGAATTTCCGGTCATCCAACGATTCTTTTGTGCCTACTTAATCGCTCCACCTGTAAAAGTCAAATACCAGCATGATTGGTCAAGTTTCACCAAGTCCAAGTCCTCTTTTTTGAAGCCCGCATCCCGGACGGCGTTTTCTTTCCCTCTGGCCACCCGCCGATTGCCCGCGCAAGATTCCTCGTTGACTGGGCTTCTGGCTGCAGTTGGGTGCTGCGATGGCTTCGATCGACGACCTGCGGCAGGAATTGCTCCGCCTCGACGGGCGAAGCTACCCGGCCTACAAGGACCTGTGCGGTTTCTCCGCCCACCAGAACGGTCTGACCCTCCACTTCGATCACATCCAGGGCGACCCCTTCGCCGCTCCGTCGCGGCTGCGGGTGCGCCTCGCCGCCGCGGAAGCGAGATTTCCCGACTGGGCCACCTCCCCGGAACCACGCCGCCTCGCCCTGGAACACGAACTGGCCCGGCACTTCGCCGAGAGCTGCGCCGCCCTGCGCTCCCGCGCCGGGTCAAGCGGTTCGGGCGGTTCTGGCGGTTCGGGCAAATCCGGCCTGCTCGACCTCGACTCCCCGGGCCAGGAGGTCCTCGAACAGACCGCGGTGCGCTGGCTCGGAGACGCCGTGGAGGCCCGCTTCCGCTGCGGGCTGCCCGCTCGGGGACGCCGTATCCTCGGCCGGGCCGCCGCCGAACTCCTCTGCGAACACCTGCCCGCCGTGGTGGACCGGTCCCTCCGTCACGACGCGCTCCCCGAGGAAGACCTGCGCCGGGCCGTGGAAAGCGCGGAGGACGCCGCCGCCCTCCGCGATCAACTCCGCCCCCGCGGCCTGGTCGCCTTCGTCGCCAACGGCGCCGTGCTGCCCCGCCGCTCCGGGGTGGACCAGCGCCCCCTCGGTCCGGACCGCGCCCGGCCTTTCACCTCGCCGCCCGGCCTGGAGGTCACCCTGGACACACCCAACCGCGGGCCCGTCTCCGGCATGGGCCTGCCTGAGGGCGTGACCCTGATCGTCGGTGGCGGTTTCCACGGCAAGTCCACCCTCCTCAACGCCCTGGAACGGGGCGTCTATCTCCACCGCGCCGGGGACGGACGGGAGTTCGTCGTGGCCGATCCCGACACGGTCAAGATCCGGGCCGAGGACGGACGCTCCGTGGTCTCGGTGGATATCTCCCCCTTCATCGACAACCTGCCCGACGGCAGCGACACGCGCCGATTCTCCACGGCCAACGCCTCCGGCTCGACCTCCCAGGCCGCCCATATCGTGGAGGCGCTGGAGGCGGGGGCGCGGGTGCTGCTCATCGACGAGGATATCGCCGCGACGAATTTCATGATCCGGGACCGGCGCATGCAGGAGCTGGTGGCGCCGGAGAAGGAACCCATCACCCCCTTCGTGGCCAAGGTGCGGGCCCTTTATGAGGAGCGCGGCATCTCCTCCATACTCGTGATCGGGGGCAGCGGCGACTACTTCGGGGTGGCCGATCGCGTCATCGCCATGGAGGCCTACGAGGCCCGCGAGGTTACCGCGGAGGCCCGGGCGATCGCGGAGCGTCACAGCGCGGACCTGGCGGCGGTGGTTCCGGGATTTCCCTCGCCCGGCCCGCGCGTGCCGGATCCGCGGTCCCTCGATCCGTCCCGGGGCCGGCGGGATGCCTCGGTGAAGGCACGCGACCTGGACACGATCGAATTCGGGCACGAGACCATCGACCTCTCCGCGGTGGCGCAGTTGGTTCATCCCTCCCAGACCCGGGCGGTGGCGGTGGCCCTGCTGCTGGCCTGGCAGCGCGGCATTCTCGACGGGACGCGTCCGGTGGGAGAGATTCTCGACGAGATCACCCGGCTCGAGTTGGACCAGATCGCCCCCGGGCGACGCGGCGACTTGGCCGGGTTCCGGCGGCACGAACTGGCCGCGGCGTTGAACCGGCTGCGGGCGCTGCGCGTCAGCGCGGGAGAACCTGCCGGGTGACCTTCCGTAGGCCCTTGCACCGCTCTTCTTACCCTAGCCGAGGCGTTCGATCACGTCTTCCATCTCGTCGACGACCCGGGCGATCAGGGGCTGCAGTTCTTCCTCGGCCCACCGGGCCAATTCCACGCCCGACTTCCCGGCCGGCGGATCGACCGGAGTCCAACCGCCCGTCGTCCGAGAATCGTTAATCGCATCGAGCACCTTCGCCGTCTCGTCCCCATTCTCGCAGGCGAACCTCATCCAGGCGTCGTAGACGTGCTTCGCGGGCGCATGCTCTTTGGCCGCAGCTTCGCCTCTGAACTCGAGGGTCATGTCGCGCTTGTAGTCGGACCCTTTCCGAACCCAATTCTTCACCCACTGCTGACGAAAGCTTTCCTCGCCGGGCTGGCCCGGAACGAGAACGAAGAGCGAAGGGCGCGGATTCTCTCCGTGTTGGAGGAAGCCCGGAGACAGGGAAAAAGTCTGGGTCGACCAAAGGGGTCGAAGCTGACCAAGAAGGAGTTCCTCGTTCCTCGCGAAGCACAAGGACGTGTGCCGGATTCTCCGGGCCAGACATTTCATCCGCCACACGGCGAAGATCACCGGCAAAGGGAGTTCCAACGTCCAACGAGTGAAGGCTGCGATGGACGAGCCATCAAAGAGGGCAGCGCCCTGAGCTGCCCTGATCCAACCGGGAAACAACCCGGGGCGCCCCCCCACTCCGAGGGAGGCCAATTATGGTTTGGGGATTTCCAGTTGGCGACAGATGGCCCAACGGTCCCCTCTTTGATTTCCCAATGGCGAGGAACCGGAGCCACTTTGTTGACGGTCGGATTTTTCCAAAGCGTGTGATTTCCTCCTTCTCGCTCGATGTGACACCCGTGCGAGCGCAGGTGCTTCTGTAGCTTTTCGAGCTTCAAACCGATTCCAGCTCAAAGGTTTCCCTCACGATCTGCTTCGTGGCATCGGTCTTGCGGGCCTCCTCGCGGTGGTGATCCATGACGAGCTTCAGCGCATCAAAGAGATTTGCTTTTGCCTCCTCGAGAGTTTCTCCCTCGGAGAACACGCCGGGTAATTCTTCAAATCCGCAGGTGTATCCTCCCTCCGGGGCGGGTTCAAAAAAGGCGGTGAGGGTCAACTCCATCATGGGAAGTTACAACGAATTTGAGCAGGTGCCAACACCCCGGGGGAACCCTCCCCCCCTCGAGAAAGTGCCTCTCCACTTTCACCACGCGGTGGGCTTGAAGGAAGCGGTTTGGGGCATCCTCGATCTGTCCGCCGCATGCGGGAACCTGGAAATGGGCAAAGGGCATCGGTTTCAGTAGGTCGGTAATCGGTATGCAGTGATCTGTTCTCAACATAATCGGAAAACGGATCACTGAATGAAACACAAAAACTGAATACTAAAAAACTGATAACTGATTACTGACCCCTGATCGGGACCAAAAGGTGGCTAATCCGGGGCAAAGCCGACACAACAGGAGACACTTCTACAGGGCAGGTGACCTGGGTTATTAATCCGGCCCTCAAATACTTTCCGTCGCATACTTGATGTGTTTGCCGTTG
>CAZLUZ010000274.1:0-3905 GCA_964562825.1 uncultured Akkermansia sp. | reverse complement strand
CCGCAACGCCCACCTTCTCGCGAAGGCGGCTACAGGCATTATGTAGCCGCGCTCGCCAGAGCGTGGGGCAACTCGCACCGCCCACCCTCTCACGAAGGCGGCTACAGGCATTATGTAGCCGCGCTCGCCAGAGCGTGGCCCCTCCCGCAACGCCCACCTTCTTACGAAGGCGGCTACATTTCGCTCCCGCGCTCGCCAGAGCGTGGGGCGACTCGCACCGCCCACCTTCTCACGAAGGCGGCTACAGGCTTATGTAGCCGCGCTCGCCAGAGTGTGGCCCCTCCCGCAACGCCCACCTTCTCACGAAGGCGGCTACAGGCATTATGTAGCCGCGCTCGCCAGAGCGTGGACCATCTCGCAACGCCCACCTTCTGGAGAAGGCGGCTGCGAAACCGCGATACCGCACCGGTCGGCTCAGGCCAGAATCGGGTTGACCACGTGACCGTGAACGTCGGTGAGACGAAAATGCCGGCCCTGATATTTGTAGGTCAGTCTCTCGTGATCGATCCCGAGAAGGTGAAGAATGGTGGCGTGGAAATCGTGAATGTGCACCCCGTCCGTAGTCAGGTTGTAGCTGTACTCGTCGGTCTCGCCATGGGTATAGCCCTCGCGGATACCTCCCCCAGCCATCCACAGGGTGAAACATCGAGGATGATGGTCGCGGCCGAAATTGGTTTTGGTGAATTTGCCCTGGCAATAGTTCGTCCGGCCGAATTCTCCCCCCCAGATCACCAGCGTGTCGTCGAGCAGTCCCCGCTGCTTGAGGTCGGCGACGAGCGCAGCCGATGCCTGGTCGGTCTCCGCTGCCTGTCTCCGGATATCCTTCGGCAGGTTGCCGTGCTGGTCCCAGCCCGGGTGGTAGAGCTGGATGAACTGCACCCCCCGCTCCGCCAGCCGGCGCGCCAGAAGGCAGTTTGCGGCGAAGGTGCCAGGCTGGCGGGCGTCTTCCCCGTAAAGCCTGAAGGTGGATTCCGCTTCGTTTTCGATCGCCGTCGCCTCCGGGATCGAAGCCTGCATGCGGAAAGCCATCTCATACTGGGCGATCCGCGTCTCCAATGCCGGGTCGCCAGTTTTTTCCAACTGAACCCGATGCAGTTCGCCGAGCCGGTCCATCATGAGGCGGCGGTTGTCCGGCTCGATTCCCTCCGGACTGTTGAGGTAAAGCACCGCGTCCCGGTCCGCCCGCAGACGCACCCCGGCGTGTTTTCCAGGAAGAAACCCGCTGCCCCAGAGTCGGGAGACCAGTGGCTGTCCGCGCTTGTTTCGCGTGACCAGGACCACGAAGTTTGGCAGATTCCGGTTGGCCGTGCCGAGTCCATAACTCAACCAGGACCCCATACTGGGCCGCCCCGGAAACTGGGAACCCGTCTGCATGAAAGTGACTCCCGGGCCGTGGTTGATCGCCTCGGTATGCATCGATTTGATGAAGGTGAGCTGGTCGACCACCTTGGCAGTGTGGGGGAGCAGTTCGCTGACCCAGGCACCACTCGCGCCGTGTCTGCCGAAGGCAAAGGGCGAGCCCACCAGCGGCAGGCTGGCCTGGTTGCCCGACATGCCGGTGAGACGCTGACCCTGACGGATCGAGTCGGGCAATTCGCGGCCAGTCTCTTCGATCAGGCGCGGTTTGTGGTCGAAGAGATCGATCTGGCTGGGACCCCCCGACTGAAAAAGAAAGATGACTCGATTCGCCCGCGCCGCATGATGCGGACGGTCCAGAAAACCGCAACTCGCTGCGCGCGTCTCGCCGCTCAGGAGGTGGGCCAGGGCGATCCCCCCGAGTCCCCCCCCGAATCGCCAGAGAGTCTCCCTCCGGCTCATCCCCATGGTCGACGCGAGACCGGTGCATCGTGAGGTGGTGATCTTCATAAGGGATGGGGCAGGGGCGAAGGCAACGAAATGCCTGAGAAGAAGGTGCGTTGAAAGAGGATCGGAAGCAATGCTCTGAACCGTCGTGGTTGCGCCGTGCGAGGATGACGCAGTCGCGGCGTCCGGATGACCAAGGCTTCGTCGGCTCCGGACTCAGCGAGCCGTGGCGATCACGGGCGCGCTGGAGAGCAGCATGAGCAGCGCGGCGGCCACCGGATGAAGCAGACCGGCGGCGGCGATCAGGATGCCGATCCCATTGTAGATCAAAACCATGGCGAGGAGCCTCTGCATACGCCGGCGGGTGCGGCGGGCGAGGGAGATGGCCGAGGGCAGGGGAGTGAGCCGGTCTGTCCTCAATTCGGCGTGGGCCGCCTTGGGCGCGAAGGCCCCGCCAGTGGCCAGTCCGATGGAGGCGTGGGCCACCTGAAATGCCTCGCCGTCGTTCAGGCCGTCTCCCACGTAGAGGTAGCGGGCGCCTTCGGCTTGACGGCGGTTCAGGTGGTCCCGCTTATCCGGAGAAGTGAGCGAGGTTTGGACCCGGTCCACCCGATTGCGGAACTCGTCGGGAACCCGCGAATCTCCCGTGAGAATCTCGAGCCCAAGCCCGAGATCGCGTAGTTCGCGCATGGTCTGCCCGATCCCGGCCCGCGGAGACTCCGTGAGTCGCGCCGACGCCACCAGGGCTCCGTGGTGGAGGATGTAGAGTCGTCGGCCGAGATCCGCGCCAGAGTTGGCCTCCGGCGGCTCTTCGAGGAGGTCTCCGTTGCCAATGGCGAGAACCTGGGGAATGCCGTCTGCAGTGAACCGAGCCTCGATGCCGCGCGCCGGGATGGGGCGGATGTGGAGGTTCTCCAGCGCGGCGGGCTCACCTATCTCCCAAAATGGCCGGGCCACCGGATGGGTGGACCGACGCTGGATCGCCGCGATCCACGACTCGAGCTCGGGAGGAGAACCGGGGTATCGCTCCAGACGCTCGAGAGTCAGGGCGGACAGGGATAGAGTCCCCGTCTTGTCGAAGGCCACGTGAGTCACCCGGGAGAGTCGATCGATGAAATCGTCCGTGTTCGGTCGGATACCGAGCAGTTCCAGCTCGAACAGAGTCCGGCGCGCCGCCAGCGGGATGGCGATGCCCAGTCCGCAGGGACAGGCCACGATGGTCACGGCGAGGGCGTGAAAAATGGCCAGGTCCCACTGACCCATCCACCACCCGCGGATCAGCAGGGTGAGCAAAGATACCGCGAGGACGAAGGGAACAAAGATATCGAGAACCCGCTGCGCGAGCTTTTCTGCCCGGGTCAAGGGTCCCGACGAAACCGCGGCCTGGATGCGATCGATTTCGCGCGAGCGACCCGTGGTCCGGCTACGCAGTTCGATTTCGCCATCGAGGAGCCGGGACCCGGCGAGGACATCGTCACCCGGCTGGCGCACGACGGGTAACGGCTCGCCGGTGTGGGGCTGTTCCTCAAAGTAGGCTTTTCCGCTCTCGATGCGCCCATCCACCGGAACGGTCTCCCCCGGTGCAACCACCACGGTATCGCCGGCCGCGATTTCCTCGATGGGAACCCGCCGGATGCCGTCTCCATCTTTCAGCCGAACCGTCGCGTCCAGACCGGGAATGTGACGCGACAGATCCTTGAGGGAATCGATCTGTCGGCCTGTCACGAGCTGTCCGAAGCGGTAGATGGCGAGAAGGACAATGACCACCTCGTAGTAGATATGACCCAGCCCGGTGACACTCGAGTAGATCGAGGCGCCCAGGGTGCCGGTCAGAGCGATGAAAAAGAGCAACTCCAAGGTGATGCGGCGCGATCTCAGCCGCCGCATCAGGGGCGTGATCGACAGGGCGAGGATCGTGCCGGTCAGGCCGGCCAAAGCCCCGTGGATGATGTGGCGAACGGCGCCTTCCGGAGGTGTCAGGTTCACCGCTAGCGTCACTGTCATGACGAGTCCGGCGGTCAGCGTGAGCAGGCCGAAGCGTAACCACTCCGAGAATGGCGAGGATTATCTCGGCGATTGAGGAACCTATTCCCCGGCGGTCG
>CAZLUZ010000273.1:0-4010 GCA_964562825.1 uncultured Akkermansia sp. | reverse complement strand
CCCCTCGATATGGCTCTTTTCAAGCAGGTGCTCGCATAGTTCGCGGTGATGGTCCTGGCGGCGGGTGTCGCCGGGGCTGCCTACTACTGGCAGAAATACGTCCGCCCCCAGCAGGAGGTGGTAAGCCAGATCACGGGCAAGGTGGATGTGGAGAAGCCCGACATCGGCAGGAAGCATTACGATCGGGCGATGAAATACATCGGCGAGGGGGAACTCATCAGCGCCCGCAACGAACTCCGCTACATGCTCGAAGTCTACCCCGAGTCTCCCACCATCGCCGAAGCAAAGCGGGTTCTCGGGGAATTGAACCTCGATCTTATGATTTCCAGGATTCCCATAGAGGGCAAATCGGAGTACACCGTGCGGCGCGGGCAGGCCCTCCTCACCATCGCGCGGCAGACCGGAACGACGATCGATTACATCATGCGGGCCAATGGCAAGGAAACCACGTACATCTACCCGAACGAGGACCTGACCGTGCTCGAACTCAAAGGCACCGCTGATATCGATCTGAGCCAGGGCACCCTGACTATTCGGGAGGACGGGCGGTTCATCAAGGAATACGCCATCCTCGAGTACAATTTGCCCCCGAGGTTCCCCAAGTCCGTCACCACCTCGATCAGCGAAAAGGTGGCCTGGTACGACGGTCGCGCCGTCGATTTCACCAATTCGAATTATTTGAAAAGTCGCAAGTGGATTCGAACGCGGAAGACCGGCCTCTTTATCCGCCAGCACATCGAGGAGAGCGAGCGGGAGAAAGGGGTGCCGCTCCCCTACGGAATCATGGTTGCGAAAAGTGACATGGAGGAGTTGTTTACCATTCTCCGAGGCGGGTCCACCGTCAGAGTGGTCAACTCGGATTGAGCCCGCGGAGGGACCTTTACGACACCGATGAACGCCGAACCACTGGAATTTGAGAAGCCGATCGTCAACCTGGAGAAACAGCTCGCGGAACTGCGCAGCCGGGCGGAGGACAGCGAGATCGACATGAACTCCGAGATCAAGAAGATCGAGGACAAGCTCGCCAAGACGAAGATGGACACCTACCGGAATCTCAGTTCCTGGCAGCGTGTTTTGATCGCCCGGCACCAGCAGCGTCCCTTCATGCTGGACTACGTCCGCGAGGCCTTCGACGACTTTACGGAATTGCACGGGGATCGCCACATCGGCGACGACGAGGCCATGCCCGGCGGCCTGGCCTACCTCGAGGGAAGCCGGGTGGTGCTCATCGGCCACCAGAAGGGACGGGACACCAAGGAGAATCTCCGCCGGAATTTCGGCAGCGCTCATCCCGAGGGATACCGCAAGGCCCTCCGCCTCATGAAACTGGCGGAAAAGTTCGGTGCTCCCATCGTGACGCTGATCGACACACCCGGCGCCTACCCGGGGATCGGAGCGGAGGAGAGGAATATCGCCGAGGCCATCGCCTACAACCTCAAAGAAATGATGGTCCTCGAGGTGCCCATCGTCTCCGTCGTCATCGGTGAAGGCGGCTCGGGGGGCGCCCTCGGCATCGGAGTGGCCGACCGCGTGCTCATGCTGGAGAACGCCTATTATTCGGTCATCAGTCCCGAGGGCTGCGCCGCCATCCTCTGGAAGGATCGCAAATATGCCGAGGAAGCCGCCTCGGCCCTCCGGCTGAGTGCCGGGGAATTGTACGATATGGGGATCGTCGATGAAGTGGTTCCCGAGCCCATGGGGGGCGCCCACCACGACCCCGTCGGCGCCGCCAACACGCTGAAAAGCGCGATCTGGAAACACCTGTTGGAGTTGGAAAAGATCGAGACACGTGAACTGCTTGATCAACGCTACCAGAAATTTCGAAAATTCGGGGAGTTCAAGGAGAAGGCGTGACCGTAAATAGTTCCAGTCGGGGGAATTACCGGCTTGAACGCATTCAAACCAGAGGCACTATTGCGACGATGAACTCCCTGACTCTCGGGTTCTTTTATGTGGCGGGCATTTCGTGGGCTTTCACGGAGACGGCGATTCTCGCATCCAACGGGAACTGGACCCCCCTGATTCTTTTCCTGATCTATTTTCTTCTCATGTTTTCGCTGTTGGGGTGCGTTCGCATCCCGACGCGAGCCGTCGAGATTTTGGGGGGGATTTTTGCCGCTCTGCTCGCGGTCGGACTGGTTCTGATCGCCATCCATACAGCGGTTCTCGGCAATGTGGCAGCTGCCGCGGTCAAAGGAGTCTTTGCCATCGGTTTCTGCATCACGGGAGCGTTTTCACTTTTTGATTCCGTGAAGACGCTCTTGGCGAAGTCCTAGAAGTCCTGGAGAGAATTTCCGGCCACTCTTTTCCCTGCACCCCTTTGGACCCTCTGTATCTCATCCTGACCGGTGTGTTCATGCTGGCGAGTCGCCTCGTCGGGTCCATGCTCACCCGCAAGTTCCGGGAGTATTCCAACAGTCCGATCCGCATGAGTGGCGCGGAAATCGCCCAGCGCATGCTGCACGACCAGGGTGTTCACGAAGTGGAGATCATCCATGTGTCGGGGCAGTTGACCGACCACTACAATCCCGCGAAGAAAACGGTGAACCTCAGCGAGGCGGTCTATCAACACCGAAACATTGCGGCCGCCGCCGTGGCCGCGCACGAGTGCGGCCACGCCGTGCAGCACGCCCGGTCCTATCCGGCCCTCCAGATGAGGTCGGCGCTCGTGCCGTTGGTGAGTGTGTCGAATCGGTTCATGCCCTGGGTCCTCATGGGCGGTCTGGTTCTGGCGTCAAGTGGCAACAATCTCCTCCTCATCGCAGCCATCGTGCTGTTTGGCGTATCGACGCTTTTCTCGGTGGTGACGCTGCCGGTGGAATTTGACGCCAGCCATCGGGCCCTTCAGTGGCTCGAGGGGGCGGGCATCGCCGACAGGCGATACCACGATCAGGCCCGGGATGCGCTGAAATGGGCCGCCATGACCTATGTGGTCGCTGCGGTTGCATCCATCGGGCAGTTGCTGTACCTCATTTTTCGACTCCTCGGGTCGCGACGCTAAACTCCCTCCTGCGGCAGTCGGACGCGATCTCGTGGAAACATGGCGCGAGGCCGCCGTGGCCCGGCCGATGGGTCAAGGGAGTCTGGGGAATTTGGAAAAATCCGGCTTTCGTTTCTCGACGAAGGCGTTTCTGCCTTCCTGGGCCTCTTCGCTCATGTAGTAGAGCAGGGTGGCGTTTCCCGCGAGGTCGAGGAGACCGATTTGACCGTCGCAGTCGGCGTTGAGTGCCGTCTTGAGGCAACGGATCGCCAACGGGGAATGCTGGAGGATCTCGCGGGCCCATTGGAGAGTTTCGCTCTCGAGGTCCTCGAGAGGCACCACGGTGTTGACCAGCCCCATCTCGAGGGCTTGGTGGGCGTCGTATTGGCGGCAGAGATACCAGATTTCACGCGCCTTTTTCTGTCCGACGATCCGGGCCAGGTAGCTGGATCCCAGTCCACCATCGAAGGACCCGACCTTGGGGCCGGTCTGACCGAACCGGGCGTTCTCGGCGGCGATGGTGAGGTCGCAGACGACGTGGAGGACGTGTCCGCCGCCGATGGCGTAGCCTGCTACCATGGCGATGACGGGTTTGGGGAGAGAACGAATTTTCTTTTGCACGTCGAGGATGTTGAGTCGGGGGATTCCGTCGGCGCCCACGTATCCGGCATCGCCCCGGACTTTCTGATCGCCGCCGGAGCAGAAGGCGAGTTCCCCTTCACCGGTGAGGATGATCACTCCCACTTCGGGATCTTCGTGAGCCAGTTCGAAAGCCTGAAGCATTTCGCGGACGGTGAGGGGGCGGAAAGCGTTTCTGACTTCGGGTCGGTTGATCGTGATTTTGGCGATCTGGCCGTCCGGAGTTTTCTCGTAGCGCAGGTCCTCGAAATCGTGGGCGTTGATCCAATCGGTGGTCATGGGGCTGAGATTCTAATTGACGATTACGTTCGGCGAAACCAAACCCTCCGCTTTCTGGGCCGAAAAGGTCACCTTCGTGAGGGGACAGGGGACAGCAGGGGGATAAGGGGAC
>CAZLUZ010000272.1:0-4040 GCA_964562825.1 uncultured Akkermansia sp. | reverse complement strand
AATATGTCGGCGAATTCGAGAGGGCGTTTGCCGAGTACATTGGCGGCGGTTTTGGGGTGGCGACTTCGAGTGGGACGACAGCGCTGCACACGGCTCTGGTCTCCCTGGGGATTGGTCCGGGTGACGAGGTGATCGTTCCCGGATTGACCTTTGTAGCCACGGCGAACGCGGTCGCCTACACCGGAGCGAGGCCTGTGTTCGCCGATTCCACCCCGGGTGACTGGAATATCTGTCCGCGCAGCGTGGAATGTCTGATCACAGCGAAGACGCGAGCGATCATCGCGGTTCACCTGTACGGTTTTCCCTGCGCCTTGGGCGAGCTTTCGCGTATCGCGGAGGAGCGGGGGCTGCATCTGGTGGAAGATTGTGCGGAGGCGATCGGGACCCGTTTCGCGTCGCGTCACGTGGGAAATGTCGGCGTGATCTCCTGCTTCAGCTTCTATGGCAACAAGACCCTGACAACGGGAGAGGGCGGGATGATCGTGACCAGGGATTCCGGATTTGCCGACTCCGCGAACCGACTCCGGGGGCAGGGACTGGTGAACCCCGGTGAGTACTGGCACGACCGGGTCGGCTACAACTACCGGATGACCAATATCGCCGCGGCGATCGGAGTCGCCCAGTTGGAGAGGGTCGACGAGATTCTGGAGCGCAAACTCTGGGTGGCGCAGCAGTATCGGGATCGACTGGAGGGAAGGGTCTCGTTTCAGAAAGTTCATCCGGAGGGGGAGAGTTCGTGGTGGATCGTGAGTATTCTCGTCGTCGACGGCGATCAGGCGCTGAAGGTTCGCGATGAGCTGAAGCGTAATTCAATCGAAACCCGGCCCTTGTTTCCCGTCGTTTCCGGGTTTCCGATGTACCGAGAGGATCGCTCCGACTGCCACCTCGCTGGGGAAATCTCCGCGAGAGGGATCAACCTGCCGAGTTCGCCACGACTGACCGAGGCTCAGATTTCGAGGGTCTGCGATGTCGTGTTGGATATGGTCGGCTCGAACAGGGCGAATGACATCCCGCTATGAGAGTCGTTCTTTGCGGTTATCACTTGGCGGGATGTCGGGCCCTCGATCTCCTGGTGGAGAGCGGGCATGATGTCTTTGTTTTCACTCACGAAAGCCCTTATCATGTGCCCGATCTGGCTCGTTTCTGTGAGAAGATCGGGATAGGTCATACCACGGAGGCGGCCGGAAATTCGCTCCTGCCCTGGGACCCGGATATCGTGTGCTCGATCTACTATCGTCGACGGATCCCGGTCGAGTTGCTCACCGCCGTTTCGGGCAAGGCATTCAATCTTCATCCGTCGCTTCTTCCGAAGTACCGGGGGTGTTCCAGCCTCACTTGGGCGATGGTGAACGGTGAGACAGAGGCTGGTTTTTCCTATCACTACCTGGAAAAGGATTTCGATACGGGTCGGGTGCTGTTGCAGGAGACGCTCGAGATCCACCCCTACGACACCCAGGAGACCCTTTACCACCGGGCGATGCTTCGAGCCCTGGATCGCTTTTCCGATGTGCTGTCCATGGTCCAGCGGGGCGAGCCCGGCACCCCGCAGCAGGGCGACGGAGAGTATTTCGGCAGAGGCTGCCCGCACGGCGGGGAGATCGATCCGGGATGGGATCTCGAGAAGAAGGAGAGATTCATCCGGGCGATGACGTTTCCTCCCTATCCGCCAGCCACTTTCCGGGGCCGTCAGGTGCTGGATATCGATGACCTACTGCGGGAGGAAAAGAGAGGCGTCGGTGCGGCTGACTAGTGTTTTCTGATGCGGATCGGTTTCTACCAGCACAATACCACGCTCGCTGCCGGCGGCCTGACGCCGTATGGGTTGAGGGTGCTTTCTGCGCTTTGCGAGGACGAGGGTCTCCGCGCGAAGAATGTTGAGATCGTCGTGGTATCGGCGGAGGAGTCGGTCGACTTTGCCGGGGAATGTGTCTCGTGTCCGAATCCCGCGTCGCTCGGGTCCGTGGCCGAGGCGTCGCGTCTGGATTTGCTTCACTTCCCGACACAGGTTCCCCCGACTTTCGACTTCGATAGGCCATTTTCGATCACGATGCACGATGTCCAGGAACTGCATTTCCCCCATTTCTTCACCGCCGAGGAGAGGCGGGAAAGGGCGGTGAGGTATCTGTGGTCGCTGAGGGGCGCCCAAAGGGTGGCGGTTTCGTTCGAGCATGTGAAGAGGGACCTGATCCGGTATTTTCAGGTGCCGGAGGAGAAGATTGACGTGTTGCCCCTTCCCTGTCACAAAGTCGTCCTGGAGGGGGAATCCGCGATCGCGGATGCGGACAGCCAATTGGAGTTTTTGGCGAGGGAACCCACCGCTTTCCTGCTCTATCCGGCCCATACCTGGGAACACAAAAACCATCTCCGACTGATCCAAGCCTTCGAGGCGGTGCGGCGAAACTTGGGCGAGGATGTCTGGTTGATCTGCACGGGGAATCACTATGCGCCCTATTTTCCGTCCATCGAGAAGAGACTGTCGGCATCTCCCCTCCGGGACCGCATTCTCTTTCCCGGGATTGTGGAGGTCTCCACCCTCCGCTGGTTGTACGAAAACGCCAGAGCGGTCGTCGTGCCTTCTCTCTACGAGGCGGGCAGCTTTCCCCTGCTGGAGGCAATGGGTCTCGGAGCACCGGTAATCTGTGCCGCGACGACATCCCTGCCCGACACCATCGCGGAGCGGGAACTGGTTTTTGACCCCCTCGACCCGGTGGCGATGGCCGCCAGCATGGAGAGAATTGTCTCGGACACGGAATTCCGCGAGATGGCGGTCCAGCACTGCCGGCGGCGTTTTCGCGAACTCGAGAGCGAGGCACGGATCAGCACGGGGAGGGTCTATCATGATTTCTGGAGAAGAGCCATCGAGGAACCGATGGCAAGTGATTCGGATGATCCCGGGCTGACCGGTTGGCTGGACAGGGATGCATCACGAGCCCGGAAGTGCATGGAATCTATCGATTACCGGGTGGGACGAATTCTCCTCGATCCGGTCCGGCATCTGGCAAGACGGTTTCGGGGGAGGTGAGAAGGTCTCTTTCCGGCCGGCGGTCGGCATCATTTTGCCTCTAGAGCTTCGGAAGATTGCGAGGTCATGACGTTTTCGGGGCGCAAAATTGCGTTGGTGGATTTTCACGATCGGGGCCATCACCCCGTCTATCTCGAGCTCTTTGCCCGTGTTCTTGCTGCCGGAGGCGGGGCGATATCGGTGGTGGCACCCCGCTTTGCTCCGGATGAGGCATCGGAATTGGCGTTCGTCGCCTTCCGGTTCGCGCCTCGTTGGTCGCGATTGTGGAGGTTTCGAGGCAGGTCCCACCTGGAATCCCTCGAACGGTTCCTGCAACTGAGGGGGGTGCTTCGGGGGATGGAAAAGACATCCGGGGCGGGTTTTGATCAGATCGTTTTTGCCTGCGTCTATGCCGAGGACTTCCGGGGACATCATCTCTGGCGCTGGATTTGGCCCTGGAGATGGTCCGGCCTGTACCTGCATCCGCATATCGACGGGGAAGGGCGGTTGCTGGCTTATTCCTGGATGAACGACGGTCGCACTCAGGCACTGGCGTTTTTCGACGAAAGCCTGGCCGCGGACTTCTCTGCCGGTTCGCCGGCACGCGGATTGGCCCTCCCCGACATCGCGCTGGAGAAAAAAACGGGCAGCGCCATGGCCGACCGGATACGTCTTCTGGCGCGAGGTCGCAAGATCGTGATGCTGAGCGGTTATCTCGGTAGGAAAAAGGGGGTTCTACCCTTCATCCGCGCCGCATCAAGGCTCGACGAACGTGATTATTTTTTCGCCTTGGTAGGGCATCTGAACTTTCCCGATTTCATTGATGAAGAGCAGACCGAGATTCGAAGGTGGGGGCAGAGTCGCGAAAACGCCTTTTCTCACCCCTGCCACATCGAGGGCGAGGAGGTGTTGAACGGAATTCTATCGATCGCGGACGTGATTTTCGCCGTTTACCTCGATTGGCCATTCAGCAGCAAATTGCTGGCCAAAGCGGCGTGGTTGGAGATACCCGAGGTGGTGGCCATGGGGGACGAGATCG
>CAZLUZ010000271.1:0-4068 GCA_964562825.1 uncultured Akkermansia sp. | reverse complement strand
AAGGTGGCCCGGTGGTCCTCTGCGAGGCGCTCCACGCTCTGGCGAGCGCGGCTACAGAGTTGCCTTCGTCGGAAAAACGGAGCCGGTTTTGCGCCCCCAGGGCGTAATGTCAGCGACCGAATTCCTTCGATTCGCACCACCATGACAACATCCTCACCCCTCCTGCTTTCCCCATTCTCTCTCCGCGGTCTCGAACTGCGCAACCGCATCGTCATGGCCCCGATGACCCGGGCTCGCGCCGGCTCGACGCGGATCGCCAATGACCTCATGGCCGAATACTACTGCCAGCGGGCGTCCGCCGGACTCATCATCACCGAGGCGACGGTGATCTCGGAGCAGGGGATCGGTTGGAACGATTCACCCGGGATCTACCAGGACGCCCAAACCGAGGGATGGAAAAAGGTGACCTCGGCACTCCACGACAAAGGCTGTCCGGTCTTTCTCCAACTCTGGCATTGCGGCCGCGCTTCGCACAGCACGTTTCACGGCGGAGCGCTCCCCGTGGCACCCTCGGCAATCAAGCTCAACGGAGATTACATCCACACCCCCGAGGGCAAACTGCCCTACGAAACGCCCCGCGCCCTGGAAACAGCGGAGATCCCGGGCATCGTCGAGGATTACCGGAAAGCGGCAGAACGCGCCAAGGAAGCGGGTTTCGACGGAGTCGAAATCCATTCCGCCAACGGATACCTGCTCAACCAGTTCCTCGAGTCGAAGACCAACCACCGCACCGACCTCTACGGAGGCAGCCTGGAAAACCGTCTTCGTCTCCTCCGGGAAACCACCGAGTCGGTGCTGGGCGTGTGGCCCGCCGAGCGGGTGGGTGTGCGTCTTTCCCCCAACGGAGTTTTCAACGATATGGGCTCGCCCGATTACCGCGAGACCTATCTCGCCGCCGCCACCCTCCTCGACGGTCTGGGACTCGGCTACCTCCACGTCATGGACGGTCTCGCCTTCGGCTTCCACGAGCAGGGCGAACCGATGAAGCTCCAGGATTTCCGGGCCGTGTTCCGCGGCGTGTTGATGGGTAACTGCGGTTACCACAAGGAAAACGCGGAAGCCGCCATCGCGGCAGGCCACGCCGACCTGATCGCCATCGGCCGTCCCTTCATCACCAATCCCGACCTGGTGGAACGCTACGCCCTGGGACTGGAGATCGCCGACGATGCCGACGTCTCGGTGTGGTCGGCACCCACGGCCGCGGGGTACACGGATTTCCCGCGGCATCCGGATTCGGCCCCCGGACTCGGCTAACCCACGCTACCCGCTCGACTGTCCTGCCCGAGGTAGCCCAGCATCGTCGGCTACCCGGGGCGGAGACACGCGGCAAAGGCTCCGTCGAATCCATCACGCCAGGGCAGCGAATCCCGGATTTCCTCGGTTCGCAGCCCGCAGGACTCCGCCAGCGTCCGGTTCTCCTCGGTGTCGATCGAGCAGGTGCTGTAAATGATGCGCCCGCCGGGTTTGAGAAAAGGGAGAGTGTTCTTCAGCAGCTTGATCTGAAGCGAGGTGAGCTGATCGAAATCGCCCGGTTGGAGGCGCCACCGCACATCGACGCGGCGACGCATCACTCCGGTGTTCGAACAGGGCACGTCGAGCAGGATGGCATCGAAATGGGGCAAATCCCGGAGTTGCTTCGCGCAGGGACGCGCCCAGTCCACTTCACGGACGTGGATGCGCTCCAGGCCGAGGCGGCCAAGGTTCTCTTCCATCAGCCGGATGCGCGCAGGGTTGGAATCGGTCGCCCAGATGGTCGTGTCCGGAGGAGCGGCGGCAGCGAGGAGGGCGGTCTTTCCTCCCGGGGCCGCACACGCGTCCAGGATGACTTCCTCTGCGGCCGGACACAACAACTCCGGCGCAATCCGCGTGCTCGGATCCTGGATATAGATGATTCCGGCCTCGATCCAGTCCATGGGCAGGGGGCCGGGAGGCAGTCGGACGAAGGAATCCGCCCCGGCGACGGCTTCGGGAAGTCCGCTCCCCCGGGCCTGACCCGAGGTGGCCGGGTTTTTGGGGACACTTCTTCCGGCGATCCTCTCCTCGTAGCTCGCGCGGTCGTGAATGCGGGCAAAGGTGTCCGGCGGTCGGTTGTTCCACTCGCAGAGAGCGACGGCGGCCTCCTCACCGTGCTGCTCACACCAGCGCTCGATCAGCCAGGCGGGATGAGAAAAGTAATCCTCCATCGACCAATCGAGCATCTCCTGCTCCAGTCGGTCCCGGTCGCGCAGGGCGTTGCGCAGGATGGCATTGACGATCGGTCTCTCGTGCTTCCGCGCCAGAGAAACCGTCTCGTTGACCGCGGCGTGGTCGGCGATCTCCGTGCGGAAGATCTGGTAGAGCCCCAGCCTGAGGAGACACCGCACGCCGAGTTTCAGGTTCCCCCTGGTGCGGAACCGCTCGATGATGGCGTCGAGAAAGTAGAGGTTACGCAGGACGCCGAAGAGCAATTCGCGGGAGAGGGCGGTATCGGCTCGCCCCGCTCCGTTTCGGGCGTGGCGTTCGAGCAGGTCGTGGGCATAGCTGGAAGTGTTCTCCCAGTCCAGCAGGGCCGCATAGGCCCAGGCCCGGGGATTTCCGGCATCACGATTTCCCATCTGCGCTCGCCTCCTCCGGGATGGGCCAGTTCCGCTCGATCGAGCCATGGTGCACCCATCCGACGACACCGCCGGGAACGGCAGCGTAGAGCCAGGGACCGGTATCCTCGAGAACGCGCAGCTCCGAGCCTTCGGGCAGAGAGATGACGGCGGCCGCGTCGGGAGCAGGTGAGACCAGGGCCGCAGTGCCCGGGGCGACCACGGTGGCGAAGTTCGCCGGGGCGAGGCGGTCCGCCCGGTAATCGGTGACCCAGAAAAGTCCCGCGGAGAGCGCCGTCGCCAGGATGGCGCCGGCGACGAGGAGGGAGCGCCGATTTCGCCATCGGGCGAATCCCACGGCACCGTAGAGCGCGAACAGGGCGGCCCAGAGGAAAACCCAGGCAGCCCAGCGCAAGGGGGCCGGGGCCAGGCGGAGGAGAAAACGCTGCCACCCCGCATCGGCGAACTCCAACAAACCCAGGCTGCGCCGGAGGAACTCGAAGTTCTGCCGGATCTCGGGCATGGACGGATTCAGGTGGGCGGCCCGCCGAAACCAGAGGGCGGCTTTGCCGGGCGATCCCGCTCGAAAATAGGCCGTTCCCAGATTCAGGTAGAGGGTGTCGGAGGCGAAGTCACCGGAGACGAGGCTGAGGTAGAGGGAGACCGCCTCGTTGTAGTTTCCGCTCTCGTAGGCGACACTGGCCCGGCGATAGATCGCATCCGGGTCCGAGAGGGTCTCACCCCTCGCCGCCGCTGGCACGAGCGGCGGGATCACCGCGAGCAGGATGGAGAGGAGGGCGCCCTTCATTTCGGCACGAATTCTGCCACGCTTTACCGGTTCTGCAAGGCTCCGGGGTGTTCCGGGCCGACGAGGGGAGGAGCCATCAGTAAGCGAGCCCGTAGCGGAGCAGCGCATCTGATTCCCTCCACACGTCGGGCGTCGTGCTTCCGAGGACCACGGCGATCACGCTTTTTCTGCCTTGTTGCGCCGAGGAGACGAGGCAGCGGCCCGCCTCGTTGGTGAAGCCCGTCTTGCATCCATTGCAGTAGGGATTGCCCTTGAGCACCTGGTTCGTGTTGTAGATGGTCTTCGAGTTGCCGTTGGGGAAACGGAAGACCATCGCCTTGGTCGCGACCGCTTCCCGGATCACCGATCGCTGCATGGCGGCTTCGGCGAGGATGACCAGGTCCCGCGCCGTGGAGTATTGTCCCGGGGGATGGGGCAGACCGCTCGCGTTGGTGAAGTAGGAGTTCCGCATCCCAAGTTGGCGGGCCCGCACGTTCATCTCGTGAGCGAACTGGGAGACACTACCGGAGTGATGCCGCGCGAGGGCGCGGGCGATATCGTTGCTGCTGCGAACCAGCACCGCCTTGAGCAGATCGCCCTTCTCGTAGACCTCGCCCGGGCGGATGCCCATCTTGGTCGGCTCGCACTTGGTGTCCGAGGCCGCCCCGGTGAGCGCTGGCGACGCGCCCGCGCACCCGACGGCGTCGG
>CAZLUZ010000270.1:0-4069 GCA_964562825.1 uncultured Akkermansia sp. | reverse complement strand
GTGGTAGATCCAGTGGGAGTTGACGAGAAAAAAGACGAAGCCACAGAGATAACCGAGAAGAAAACCGCGCCGCAGGCGTCGGCCGGTCGAAGCGCGCGGGTCACCGGAATACCAGAGCGCGGCCAGCAGGGGGAAAGACCAGAACCACACCAGGTTCCCCCATTCCCAGGGGGCATAGCAGAGCGCCAGGATCAGGCCGCTGCCCGCCGCCGCCATCCAGGGCCAGAACCGCAGGGCGATGCCCCGCACCGACGACCGGCGGGTCTCGGTCATTGGATCGGTGTCAGGAGGAGAGTTCTGCGATGTCATGATCGGCCCCGGAGCATGCCGGGGCTACCGCCGGCGGATGGACGGTTGAGGGGTTGCCCTGTCCGCTTCAGTGGCCGAGACGCACGTTCATGTCGTCGATGATCCATCGTTTCAGGGAATCAAACGACCGGGCGGCCGATTCCTTGGCCGCCGGCAGGTCTTCGGGCTGGATCGAGCCGGGCTCGGCGGGTCTCACGTAGAGGTAGAATTTGATTTTGGGCTCCGTTCCGGAGGGACGCACGGCAAAGGCCCGGCCATCCTCGAGATCGACGAAAATCATCTTTTCCTTGGGGACGGCATCGCCTTCTTCGTCCACAAAATCCTCATTGGCGAAATCTCTGACCCGGCTGACGCCAGCCCCGTCGACCTCGACCGGAGGGGCTTCGCTGTAGCTTCGCGCCAATTTGGCGATCTTCTCGGCGCCGTCGGCACCCGCCAGTTTTTCCGCGTGCTGCCCTTCCAGATAGACGCCGTGTTCGCTGTGGAGCCGATCGAGCAGTTCCACTGCGGTGATTCCCTCGGACTTGGCGAAAGCGCAGACCTCGGCGAACATGGCCGCGGCGCCGTTCCCGTCTTTGTCCCGGAGAAAGTCGGCGCCTAGATACCCGTAGCTCTCTTCTCCCCCGAAGATGAAGAAGCGCGAGTGCCGGAGGCGAAGCTCGCGGGTCTCCGCATCACTCATCTCGCGGTACCTCTCCCGGTAGGTTTCAGGTAACTCGTTTTCGTATTTCCTCAGCTTGGCGCCGATGTATTTGAAGCCGGTCAGCGTGTTCACCACGGGCACGCCGAAGGAACGGGCGATGGCGGTTTGCAACTCGGTGGTGACGAACGTCTTCACCAGAACGGCGCGTTCCCGGTTGCACTCGTCGAGGACGCCCATCTCGGTGAAGCGGTGCAGGCGGTAGTAGCCGATCAGAGATCCGATCTGGTTGCCGGTGAGCAACGTCAGCTTCCCCGCGGCGTTGCGCACCGCGACGCCCATCCGGTCACTGTCGGGATCGGTGCCGATGAGGAGGTCGGCTCCGGTGGCCTCGGCTCGGGCCATCGCCATCTCCAGGGCCTCGGCGTTTTCCGGATTGGGAGACTTCACCGTGGGGAACCAGCCATCTTCGCTGTCCTGCTCCGGGACGGTGTCACAGTGAAACCCGAGCCGGCGGAGCAGGGCGGGAGCGATGGTTCCACCGGTGCCGTGCAGGTTGGTGAAGACGATCTTCATCGCGCTCTGGGCGCGAACGAGTTCCGGGTCGAGCAACAGGGTCTCGAGACGGGCCAGATAGGGTTCGTCGAGTTCCTCCCCGATTTCGTGAACGGACCCTCGCTCCGATTCGGGGAGAGGCGTGTAGGTGCCTCCCTGAATCGAGTTGACCTGTTCGATGATCTGTCCCGCCTCGGGCTCGATGATCTGGGCCCCGTCGCTGCCATAGACCTTGTAGCCATTGTCGTGGGGAGGATTGTGGCTCGCCGTCAGCACAATGCCCGCGGTGGTGCCGAGGTGCCGCACGGCGAAGCTGAGGTGAGGTGTGGAACGTGGCCGGGTAAAGACGTGAACGTCGACGCCGTTCTCCGTGGCCACGCGGGTGACGCAGTCGGCGAATTCCTGCCCGAAGTGGCGGGTGTCGCGGGCCAGGGCGATGGAGGGCCTTTGTCCCGGCGTTGCCCGGGCGAGGAGGTGGCGCACCAGGCCGAGCGTGGCGCGGGTGATGTTGTGGTAATTCAGGGCGTTGGTCCCCAGGCAGGGATACTCCGGACGTTCCCCTTCTCGGGCGCTCCCCATCTCGGAGGGAGGAACGAGCTCAGCGATGGTGCGTCCGCGCAGGCCGCCCGTGCCAAAGGCAAGTTTTTGGAAGAAGCGGTCGTTCAGTTCGGTCCAGTATTCCCCGTTCACCAGTTCACGCAGAATGTTCTCGTGGCGGGGGTCGGTGGAGTGTTCCAGGATCTCGACGATGTTCTCGTGGGTGCTCGTCTGGATTTGGCCGTTTGAAAGGGCTTCCCGGAGTTGTGCAGACAGATCGGCGTTCATGGGCCGCATCCTAAGAAGATCGGGTGAGGTTTGCAACCACCCGTCTCCGGCGATTCGGCGCCGGGAGCAGGGAACCCTGTCGGTTTCCCCCGGATGAAAGCTGGTGGTTGTGACCGACACCCGCGGCGGAGGAATCCCCCACACACAGAACCCCTTCCGCCGGGGTGCGGTCAACCACCTCTCACCTGAGAAAAGGAAACTCTCGGTCCAGGGGCGCGCGCGGTGCCTCGCGGGCCGGCAAAGATGTCCTCCGGACAATCCGGGGCACCTCCGAAACCGCGGACTGATCGAGCATGCCGACCAAGCGGCCCGCCTCGAAGACGGGGAGTGCCATTTGGCCCGTCCGTCCCATCAGCTCTGCCGCCGTGGCGAGGTCGTCACCCGGGCTGGCCACGGCGAAGTCGGCGATGGCGACCTCTCGGGCCGGCACCTCGGGGGCATACCGGTGGAGCGAGCGATGCAGCAGGGAGCGATCGACGATTCCGATGACACGACTGCCGCGCACCAGGGGGTAACTTTCCTGGCCGGTCCGGGAGGCGACCTCGGCCAAATCACCGAGCGAGATCCGGTCGTAAACGGCATGAAAGCTGGTCCGCATCACGTCTCCGACACGGATGTCGCGCAGGCCGGACTGCAGCTTGACCCCGCGCAACTCCATCTCGGCAGCGAAGAAAATGAAGATGGAGATGAAGAGGAGAAAAGGAGAGACGAAGAGCGCCCCCAGTCCGAGGAGCACTGCGAATGCCTGGCCCGTCCGTGCGGCGATCCGGGTGGCGGTTAGCCGGGAGGTGCCGGACTCAAGCAGGGCGCGAAACACCCGACCGCCGTCCAGGGGAAAGGCGGGAATCAGGTTGAATGCCATGAGCACGACATTGGCGAGAAATAACCTCGGGAGAAAGCTTTCGGGGGTGGTGAGCGGCTGGAGGAAGTCTCGGCCGGTCGCTCCGGTCGCGAGCAGCACCGGGATGAGCAGAAGACAAATGACCAGATTGACCGCGGGCCCAGCCACTGCGATCCAGAACTCCGCGCTCCACCGAGCCGGGCTCGACGTCAGGGCGGCGACTCCTCCGAGGGGCGACAGGGTGATGTGTCGGGTCTCAATTCCATAGCGCCGTGCCGCCAGACAGTGCCCGAGTTCGTGCAGGACCACACAGCCGAAGATCGACAGAAAAAACACCACCCCGAAAAGAATCGCAGAGACGTCTCCACCCAGGGCCGAGGTCATCAGGATGACCCAGACGAGAAGCAGGCTGAAAGACCAGTGAATCCGGAGGGGAATTCCGGCAAGGCGTCCAAGAGATAGGGAGGGTCCAAGCATGGGTTTGTGACAGGACGTTACGAATACCGGGCTTTCTGCAGCGTGTTTCCTTTTGCCCAAACGGAGCTGTTCGTTTCATTTTCCGCCTCCGGCACCGTCGGCGCAGCCGGCAGGGCGCGAAAACGGGGGGAGTGCCGAAGCCGTGGCCACAGCGAGGCCATTCCCCAGAGTGCGCCGAGCGCGAGGAGGAGGAATGCACCCGGAAAAAGCGGAAACTTCGGAAGCCTGGCCGGGAGAGACACCAGCCAGGCCAACCCGACCACGGCCGCCGCTACCGTGTAGATGCCGGCGCGACAGAGGAAGAGGACACCGAGGTAGAACGATTTCTTCATACCGTCACCGCCTTTGGAGACTTCCCCGATGAAAACGTTCAACAAAACATGTTTTTACCAGCGTAAAACGGAGGCCCACGTCTTCTCGGG
>CAZLUZ010000269.1:0-4212 GCA_964562825.1 uncultured Akkermansia sp. | reverse complement strand
TGGACGATCCGCGGTCGGACGAGTTTGTCGCCGGGTTCCTCGACAGCTGGTTGAACCTGCGTTCGCTGGGGGACATGCCTCCCGACCGGTCGGCTTTCGCCATCTATTACTCCCGGGATCTGCAGACGGCGATGAAGGAGGAGACGCGCCTGTTCACCCGGCATCTCCTCGAAAAGGACCGCCCCTTCACCGACTATCTCGACTCCGATTACACCTTCGTGAACCGGCCCCTCGCCGAACTCTACGGGATCGATATCGACTTCGATCCGGCGCGGGCCCACCAGTTTCAGAAAGTATCGCTGACCGATCGCCGCCGCGGCGGACTGCTCGGCATGGCCGGTATCCTGACGGTGACGGCGAACGGGGTGGAGACTTCTCCTGTGACCCGCGGCGTCTGGTTGCTGGAAAACATCTTCGGAACCCCTCCTCCACCCCCGCCGGACGAGGTGCCGCCGATCGACCCGGACGTCCGGGGCACCACCACGATTCGGGATCAGCTGGCCAAACATCGGGAACAGGCGACCTGCTACGATTGTCACCAGAAGATCGACCCGCCCGGTTTCGCCCTGGAGATCTTCGATCCGATCGGACGGCTGCGCACGCGCTATCCGGGCTCGCGAAAAACGCCCGGCGTGAAGATCGACCCCTCGGGTGTGCTCGCCAGCGGTGAGGAATTTTCCGGCTTCACCGAGTTCAAGACGATCGTGGCCGGGCGCGAGGATCTCTTTGCCCGCATGCTGACCGAGCGACTCCTGACCTACGGGACGGGTCGCGTCATCGAGGCGATCGATCGTCCTCAGGTCGACGCGATCGTCACCCGCGTGGCGAAACGAGGCAACGGAATGATTTCCCTGATCGAGGAGGTGGTGGACAGCCCGGTGTTTCGCTCGCGCTGACCGGACCCGTCCCCACCTGCCGGGCCGACCCGAGCCTGCGCCCCGGCCGGCGGCGCCATCTCAGTTGACAATCCAGGTGACCTTGTCGATGCCGGTATTCCCATCCTCCGGGGAGTGAGCCACCACAGTGGCGTGGTAGTTGCCTTTCTCCTCCACCTCGAATTCGACGGCAAACTGACTCGTCTCGCCGGCATACTCCAGCGGGAGGGTCTTCCAGAGCTTGCCGTTGTGCCGGATCCGGGCGGTGAACTCGTATCGGTCCGCATCCCAGGTGCCGCCGGGTTCAATGGGGCAACCGCACATCAGCGTCACGTTTGCCGTCAGCGATATGGTCACAGGACTTTCGCCGTACTTGATGTGGGTGGGCGGCGTCTTGATATCGACGATGAATCCCCGCATCTCGAGAACGAAGCCGTCCCCGCCGGTGACGTGCTTACCCGGGACGATCCACTGCGTCGCACTGGCGACATTCTCCGCCTGCTTCTGCGCGAGAGGCCCGATGGCGGTCACCTCGACCAGGGTTGCCTCCTCCAGATCCAGTTCGGTGGAAAACACGGCTGAACCCTCGGTCGAAACGGGATCGTGAATGAGGTGCTCGGATTTCATGATGACTTCGGTGTCGCCAGTGCTGCCCTCCGTCGTGCCCTTGGCCAGCAGTTCGCCGGTCTGCACATCACGGATCGTGATGAGGCAACCACCCATCGAACTGCCGATGAATTTGGCTCCGCTGCTAAGGACGCGGACGTCGATCCGGGTCGGCTCGGCGAATGCCGCCGTGCCCCCGATCATCAGGGTGGTCAAGGCCACCAACACTTTGGTTACTCCCTCGGGAAGATTTCTCGAAATCATGATTCTATCTATTATTGATCGTTTTGGAGATGTCTCCGACATCTCTACCAGACCCCTCCCTACTCCCGCAGCCGCCTGCCCGGCAAGCGAAAAACCCGAAAAAACGACGCGCCAAAAATCCCTATTCCCGATCCGATTCCCTACTCATGCCATACCTGTAAGTCGCGCGTCGAAAGCGGCGATTCGGGTTGGTAAGCGCTGCGCGAAACGATCGTTCCGGCTTTCGAGCGCGCGGGGAGAAACCCGCCGCGAGGGAGGGATGTCGGCCAGGGAGGAGTGCCTCCCGATCTCAGGCCGCCTGCGTGGCGAATCTCTCCGTCAGGTCGGCGAGAATGAGGTCCAACGGATATCTGCCGACCCGCGAATCCCCGGTGAAATCGGCACCGTCCTCCAGCCGGAGGTGACTCGCCGAGACTCCACCGACGACGGTCGAGGTGGATCGCAATTCGCACGTTGCCCCCGTGGTGATCTGACCGACCACCTTGCCGTGCACGACCACGCTCTCCGCCATGAGTTCCCCGGTGACGAAGGCATTGGGGCCCACCACGATGCAGCCGTCCGACTCGATGGTGCCATCCACTCTGCCCTCGATGAGGTAGTCTCCGTTGAGACGGATTCTTCCCCCACTGAATTCGATATCTTTCGCCAGGATTTTCATGCGTGGATCGTGCTTTTTTGTCGAAGATTCATAATTTGGAGCAGTCAGTTGCCCTTTTCAAAGCTTTTCTTTGTCTTCCACTCCGTCGCCGCATTCTGGGTGGGCCGGCGTCGAATTCTCCGAACGACCGCTGTGAACTGTGCTCCAGTCGCGTTAATGAAAGCGCGAAATGAAGAGCCTGCTTTTGGTTGCCGACCCGCTGACTTTGTGGAAACACATCGCCATGTCGATGTTTCGTTCTTTTCTCGCGGCGGTCGCGCTGGGTGCCGCAACGGGCGATGCGAGGGAAAATTCCGCGTTGCCACCTTACACTTGGCCGGAGAGACCGAAATTTGACCTTTGGGTTGATCATCAGCCCCTGAAGGGATGGCGTATCGAGACGGTGGCTCCCGGGAAAGGGGCGGTGTTTCTCAACGCGAGGGGGCGCGAGGCTCATGCCCGGGGGATGACAAGCCGGCAGAATCGTGCCTTCAAGGGCACGGATGAGAGCATCTACCTCCTGCACTTCGATTATCGCGATTATCTCAGGCAGGGGGGCGTCCGGATCGCGGCACTGGATCATCAACCCGGTCGGCCTGTTTTCCTCGGCTGGGATTACCATGATTTCTCGGACAGATTACACCGGGGGACAGGCGAGCGCGGATTCGCCCGCAACTTCATCGTTCCTTCCGAGTTTCGCTGCCGGCACGGTGCCATCGCGCTGGACGTCCCGGGGTTTCGGGTCGAGCCCGAATGCGCGGAGGCGGATTGGCAGCGGTTTCTGAAACCCACCGTCATCGCCGAGGGCAAGGGGAACTATCTTGTCGTAAACGGCTTCGATCGCGCGGGAATGACCGTCGGGTTCATGCAACTGGCCGCCCATACCCCCGACGATCTGATTCCTCTGTTGAAACACCTGATCCGGGACGAGGAGCTGCGGCGATGCCGCTATGCTCATCCCCAGCGCTGGTTCCCTGAGCTGGTCATCCGGTCCGACGGCGTGCTGGGTTACCGGGCGGGAAACCGGGTCTTTTCCCTGGAGGAGGTCACCTCTACCCGCAACGGCAACGCGGGCTTTGGCGAATGGGCCTATTTCCGAGAGGATTTTGTTCGTTTCTGCAATCCCTGCGTGAAGAGCATCGACCGCTCGGAATTGGAGTTCGCGGCGCGATGGCTGATGTGGTCTCTCTCGCCGAAAATGCGTCGGGCCCAATTGGAGCCCGCGAAAGACAGCATCGTCGCTTCGTTGCAGAAATTGGACAAGGCACCGGCGAAGGTATCGGGAGCGGATGCTGCTGTCGCGGCGGTGGTTCTGCACTGGAGGAACGGAGCGGAATACCGGGCGGTGGTTTCCCGGCTACTCCGTGAGCCCTGCGCGGTGCGGAGTTTTCTCGGTTGGAGCAGCGAAAGGACCCGGAACAAATGGTGGTCGAGGATTTCGAGCTCCGACCGAAAGATCCTGGGCCAACGCGTCGCCGCGGTCCAGGAATTGTTCGAGCGCGATCCGGAACTGCTACGACGTCTCCGGTCACTCACCTTTGACTTTCGGTCAGGGCAGTTATCCGGTTAGATCTGGGTAAAGTGCGGTGAAGTAGCCGCCTCCGTGAGAAGGTGGCCGTGGCGAGATGTTCCACGCTCTGGCGAGCGCGGCTACGTAGGTGCCCGTCGCCGCCTTCGCCAGAAGGTGGTCGTGGCGAGTCGGTCCACGCTCTGGCGAGCGCGGCTACGTAGGTGCCCGTCGCCGCCTTCGCCAGAAGGTGGTCGTGGCGAGTCGGTCCACGCTCTGGCGAGCGCGGCTACGTAGGTGCCCGTCGCCGCCTTCGCCAGAAG
>CAZLUZ010000268.1:0-4240 GCA_964562825.1 uncultured Akkermansia sp. | reverse complement strand
GCTGCGCCGCCTCGTCGGGGATGGAAAACTCCACCCGCAGGTCCCTGCTGCGGAACCACTCCCTGACCGTGTCCGAATCCGCGGACCCCAGACCGAGCTGTCGGATCCGCCCGAGTTCGGCGATCATGGAGTGCTCGAACGCGGAGACCTCGGCTACCGTATCACCGGAGCCGACGCCGCCGGCCCCGATGGCGACTACGGTGGCGAGCACGAAAACCGCGGCGGCGGCGGCACCCCAAGCGATCCCTCGTCTCCTCCGGCTTCGGTTCCTCCGCGAAATCTCCAAACCGGCGAAGAGGGAGGCTCTCAGGTCGGCGGGGGGAGCGATCGTTCCGATTTGCGCGGTGACCGCCGCATCGAAAGCGCGGGATGCCTCCCACCACCTCTGCAGGTGGGGATCGCGATGAACCTGCTCCAGCGCCTCCCCCACCTTGGGATCGGATTCGTCGATCCGGTCGGGGTGGATGGCCGAGAGAACGAATTTTGCTTCTTCGGAATTCATGGGATTCAAGGTGAAAAAGGGTTCAAGGCAAATGGAGCCGCTCACGATTCTCCCGCGCCAGGCCGAAAGGGGATGACGTTCTTCGAGTCGTCGGATTCGGAAAGGACGTGAGAGAGTCTCTTTTTCAGATCCTGTTTTCCCCGCGAGATGCGGGACATCACGGTGCCGGCGGGCACGTCGAGCACTTCGGCGATTTCGCGGTAATGAAAGCCATCGAGGTAGAACAGGATCAGGGGTTCCCGGAAGGTCTCCGGGACCGCCATGAGTGCTTCCATCACGGCCCGGGCGTCGGCGCGTCGGATCACGTCGGGTTCCACCGTTCCGGCCTCCTCGGCGGCGGCCGCTTCCACGCCATCCATGGACACGAACACTTCGCCTCGGTGTCGCGTTTTGAGGAATTCCCTCCGCAGGGTGGTGAACAGCCAGGATTTCACCCGGCGTCGATCCCGAATCTGCCCGCCCCGGTCGACGAGCCGGTAACAGGCCTGCTGCGTCAGGTCGGCGGCCTCGGCCTCATTCTTCGCCAGGCTCAACGCGAACCGAAACAGGCTCGGGTAATGCTCGTCCACAATGCTCTCGAGATCGTCGATGTCTCCCTCCTCTTTTCGTGTCTGGTTCCTTTGCCGCGGCGCGATCCCCCCCGGGAGGAAGAGCATCCGGCAACCCGAATTATTCCCCCAAATATCGGATCGCGCGCGATTTCGCGTTCCGGGGAACGCGTTCGGGGAATTGCGCCCCTTACGGCAATGCCCGAAGATAGATTGATGAAGGATCGCTTTGCTTCACCCCTCCGCTGCCGACGGTTTTTTCTGAAATCCGCCGCCGCCACCATCGGTCTCCCCGCTCTGGAGAGCCTCAAGCCCGGAATCCTGGGGTCGGGTTTGGCTCTCGGCGCGACCCGCACCGATACGTCCAGCCCGTCGCGCATGGTCGTCATCGGCAACCTCCTGGGCTACTACCAGCCGGAGTTTTTCCCCCGCTCCCCGGGTCGCGATTACGATATGCCCCGGCTACTTCGACCTCTGGCCCCGCATCGTGACCGGTTCACCCTCTACTCCGGGTTGGACCACGACGTGAAGGGCGGGCACTTCGCGGTGCATTCCTTTCTCACCGGCGTGCTCAAGATGGACGCCAAGGGCATGCCCGACGGTATGATCAGCCTGGATCAACGCGCCGCCGAAACGGTGGGGGGCAAGACCCGCTTCCCATCGCTGACGATCGGCTCCGAGACCGGGATTCACGGAGGCTGCCAGATGTGCTGGACCCGCAGTGGGACCCGGGTGCCGCCCATCCCCGGTCCGAGGGAACTGTTCCGCAAACTCTTTGTCAACGAGTCGTCATCGAATCTGAAAAAACAACGCGATCGCTTCGACCTGAAAGGTTCCATCCTCGACGCCGTGCACGACGATGCCCGCTCCCTGGAACGTCGGGTGGACCGGGAAGATCGGGAGAAGCTGGACGAGTATTTCTCCTCGGTGAGAGACGTCGAGCGGCAACTGGAGCTGCAGCGGCAGTGGGCCGACGTTCCCAAACCGGAGCCGCCATTCCCCGAACCGCAGAACACGAACATGGTCGACGATCTGCCACTGATCTACGACCTCATCATCCTCGCCCTGCAGACCGACTCGACCCGCATCGCCACGCTGGAGATCGGGGGCGACTTCGAGTCGCGCTATTTCGGGATCAAAAGTGGGTATCACGCCCTCTCCCACCACGGTCAGCGCGAGGAGGCGATCCGGGATCTCCTCGTCCTCGAGGAATACCAGATGAAGCAATTCGCCCGATTTCTTGAGAGGATGGATGCCGTCCGCGACGGCTACGGCTCCCTGTTGGACCAATCGACGGTGCTCTTCGGCAGCGGCATGGCCAACGCCAACTCCCACACCAACAAGAATCTGCCCATCATCCTGGCGGGAGGAGGTCTCTCCCACGGAGAATTCCGCGAATTGCCCCGCGAGGGTCTGGGCCGGGTCCCCCTGTGCAACCTCTACCTCAGCCTGCTTCATCGATTCGGCGTCGAAGACGACCGATTCGGGCACAGCACCGGAATCCTCCTGTGAAAGCGATGCGCCTCCTCACGATCGCCGTCTTCGCCGCGGCGACGGCTGGGGCGGGAAAGGCCGCCGAAGACGCCGCTCACCCGGTGGAAGCCCGGGCCTTCCTGCGCACCTACTGTATCGATTGTCACGGGCCCGAGGAGCAAAAAGGGGACCATCGCTTCGACACCCTCGATCTGCCCGCCACCGGTGAGATGGGCTTGATCGAGCTGCAGGACATCGTGGATCAACTCGTTCTGGGAGACATGCCGCCGAGCAAGGCGAAGCAGCCCAGCCCCGACGAATTGATGGCCGCCATCGACTTGTTCACCGAAGAGGCGGAGAGAGCCCGGGCCACCATCCGCAGCACCGGCGCCCGGACCGTGCTGCGGCGTCTCAACCGGCGGGAATACCTCAACACGGTGGAGGATCTTTTCGCCCGGAGTTTCGGCTCCTTCGATCCCACGAGCAAGTTTCCGGGCGAGAATCAGGTCCATCACATGGACAACGTCGGGGATGCGCTGGTCACCTCGGGTTACCTGCTCGATCAATACCTCGAGGCGGCGGACGCGGTGGTCGAGAAGGCCCTGGAACCGGCGCGGCAGCCGGCGGTGAAGGAGTGGTCTTTCGCGGGCGATTTTTATCAGGGCCAGGAGCTGAGCTACTCGCACAAGAGGGTCTTCCAATACCGCTACCTCTGCGTCTATGAGGTGCCCAACACGGTCAATCACGAGGGGGGATACGCCGCCATCTCGGATTTCGAGGACGGGGTGCATGCCGACGGATCCTATGAGATTCGCGTGCTGGCCCATGCGATGCACCGCGACACGCACTACGATCCGGAGATTTTCGGCATGAATTTCGACGAGCCCTTCCGGCTCGGCGTGGTGCCCGGGCGGAAGGAGATCGGGAAGCTGCACCACCCCCAGCCCATCGAGCCGCAGTTGGACGAGACTGCCATCGCCGACGGGGAACCCCAATGGTACACCCTGCGGGTCTGGCTCGAGGCGGGACAGACGCCACGGTTCATCTTCCCCAACGGCATGAAAAACTGCCGCGAGGCATTTGGCACAATCTCGCGAAAATACCGGGATGAATGGCCCGAGGACGATCCCTACGAGGGCGGCATCGTGGAGGCACGCCGCATTGTGCTGCAGCACGGCCGCATGCCCCACATCCGCATCCACGAGGTGAACATCCGCGGCCCCTTCCACGAGACTTGGCCCCCCCGCAGTCAGCGTCTCGTATTCGGGGAAGAGGGATTCCGGCCCGGCCGGGAACGCGAGATCCTGGCGCGCTTCGCGGAACGCGCCTACCGCCGCCCCGTAGCGGAAGAGGAAGTGAATCGACTCATGGCAGTGGTGACCGCGCGGAAAAAAGCGGGACACGAGCCCAGGCAGGCCCTCAAAGACGGGCTGAAAGCCGTGCTCTGTTCTCCCTCCTTCCTCTACCTCGCCGAACCGGAAGCACCGGATGCGGGCGACCGCGGTGACCTCGGTCCTCACGATCTCGCCGCGAGACTCTCTTATTTCCTCTGGGCGACCCTGCCCGACGAGCGGCTGCGTTCACTCGCGGAGGACGGCACCCTGATGGCCCCGGAAGTCTTGCGGGCGGAGGTCCGCCGCATGCTGGACGATCCGCGGTCGGTCGCCGTCCGCGTCATCCACGGCCGCAAGCCCGGTCCGGTGCTGTTCGTGACCGG
>CAZLUZ010000267.1:0-4241 GCA_964562825.1 uncultured Akkermansia sp. | reverse complement strand
CCTGTAGCAGCGCTCCATCTGATCGAAGCGGGCGGCGAGGACATAGTCCAGGTAACGCGTGTTGTGGACAAGCCGGTTCATATCGATGTCGTCCGGACGAACCGGAAGAACCGTCTCGAACCAGGAATGGCCGGGCTCGTCCATATCAATCGGCCAGGAAATCCCGGACCAGGCCGGGGAAAGACGACTCGTCGCGCAGGACCAGCAGTGAGATATCGGGCAGACACCGCTGGATCGTATCGGCGTTACTCGCGAGCGAAAGGTCGTTGGTTTCCGCCGCAGAGAACGATTCGACGGGGTACAGGAGCGGACTGTACCCTGTCGAATCGCCACCAGTAACCGGGAGGTGATTGAGGACGACCCGGGCGCAGTCCAGCCCCCTTTGTCGCACCGCCTCGTAGGTGAGAAAGAGATGGTTGAGCACGCCGAGCCGGTTTGCCGCCACGATGATGACTTCTTCGCTCAATTCGGAGGCGAGGTCGGCCACCCGATAGTCGGGCGTGAAGGGCACCTGCCATCCGCCGGCGCCCTCGACGAGCACGAGCTGATGGGCATCCATCAGCTTCCGGTGAGCCTCACGAATATCGTCGAAACGAAAATCCTCGGGCGAATCCGCCGCCGCCATGGGAGAAAGGGGCTGGGAGAACCAGACGGGGTTGATCTCGTCCAGACCGTGTCCCTCGCCGGACGCGGTCCTCAGCTTTTCGCTGTCGCCGCGGCCGCCGCATTCCACCGGCTTGAACCCGACGGCGTCCACGCCGAATTCGCGGAGCATCCGGATTAGACCGCTGGTGATGTAGGTCTTCCCCACGCCGGTATCGGTTCCCGTGACAAAAATCGACTGTCCCATGAGTTATTCACCGATCGCTTCGCCGGCTGCCTCCGCCATCCGATCGATCTGCTGCTCGATGTAATCCGCATCCTCCCCCTCGACGAGCAGGCGCAGCAGGGGTTCCGTTCCGGAATACCGGAGGAGTACCCGTCCCCGGTCGCCGAGGGCCGCCCCCGTCTCCCCGACCAGGCGCTGCAGGGACTCCACGGTTTCGAGGTCGGGCTTCGATGTCACCCGGATGTTTCGCTGCACCTGGGGAAAGCGGCGCATCATCCTGCGAAGTTCGCTGAGAGGTTTGCCGCTATTCCTCATGATGGCGAGCAATTCCACCGCGGCGACGAGTCCGTCACCCGTCGTGTTGCGGTCGCGAAAGACAAAGTGACCGCTCTGCTCCCCGCCGAAGTTGAAATCACCCCGCTTCATCTCCTCGACCACATACCGATCCCCCACCCGGGTGCGCACGACCCGGCCGCCCGCGGCCTCGAGGGCAGCGTCGAGACCGGCGTTGCTCATCACCGTGGCCACCAGGGTATTCTGCCTGAGGTTGCCCTCGGCGAGGAGCGAGAGCCCCGCAATGGCCATGAATTCGTCGCCATCGACCAGGCTGCCCTTTTCGTCGCAGAGTAGCACCCGGTCGGCGTCGCCGTCATGGGCGATTCCGACATCGGCACCCAGTTCCTCGACGACGGTCTCGATCTCAGAGGGGTAGGTGCACCCGCACTTCGCGTTGATATTGAGGCCATTCGGTTCGACGTGGAAACTGCGAACTTCCGCACCCAGCGATTCCAGCACGGCGACGCTGGTCTGGCAGGCGGCACCGTTGGCCGCGTCAAGCGCGATGGTCAGACCACGGAGCAGATCGGGGTCGTGGCCGTGGGAGACGAAGTGGCAGTAACGATCCGCGGCGTCCTCCAGCCGTGCGGTTCGACCAATCGCAGTTTCCGTGCTGTCACGGGAATCGAGAAGGGCCCGCTCGATGGCGAGCTCGACGTCGTCGTCGAGTTTGTAGCCGTCGGAGCCGAAAAACTTTACCCCGTTGTCCTCGAAGGGGTTGTGCGAGGCGGAGATGACCACGCCGAAAGCCGCGCCGAGTTCCCGGGTCAGGTAGGCCACCGCCGGGGTCGGAACCACGCCGGCGAGCCGCACGTCGACTCCGCGGGAATTCAAGCCGGCCGTGATGGCCGCCTCGAGCATGTCGCCGGACTGGCGGGTATCCTTGCCCATGATCACGGTCGGCCAGCCCGCCTTCTCCCCATGATTCACCAACACCTCCGCGGCGGCCCGGCCGAGTTGCAGTGCGGTGGCCGCGTCGAGCGGATAGAGACCGGCCCGGCCCCGAATGCCGTCCGTTCCGAAAAGTTTGCGTGTCGTCGTCATGGCAGTGGACTCAGTTGCCCGGTATGACCGGCTGCGGAGCGATCAATCCGTTGCCCGGATTCGCCGGGGTTTTGGGGATCGGTATCTGCTCCACGGTGCCGGGCACGGGCGGTTCCTGGCTCTGCTTGCTCTTGTCCAGGTGGGTGAATATGGTGAACCAGACTGCGATCGCAATGAGAAGGGAGAGCAGTTTGCTCACCCAGTTTCCGGCGAGGGACTGCACCAGCCGCTCAATTACCCTTGGTTTCTTCTTCCTCGTCTTCATCATCCTCTCCCGGAGCATTGAGCAGCAGCTCGCCCAAGCGTTCCCGGATCTGTTCTTCCTCGAGGTTGCGCTCCAGTTCGCCCTCGAAACCGATGGAGATGGCCCCGGTCTCCTCGGAGACGACCAGGGCGATCGCATCGGACTCCTCGGTGATCCCCATCGAGGCTCGATGGCGCAGTCCGATGCTCCGGTCGGGAAGTTCCCGCTGGTTGAGGGGAAAGACACACCCGGCTCCCGCAATCCGCTCGTCGGCCATGCGCACGATCATCCCCCCGTCGTGGAGGATCGTTCCCGGCTGAAAGATGGTGCCCACCACCTCGGGAGAGAGCCGGCAATCCATTTCCACACCGGTCTCCAGATATTGCTTCAGGTCGATGCTCCGTTCGATGGCGATGAGCGCCCCAACCCGCTTGCGGGACAGGCTGGTGAGGATCTCGACGAGCTGGTCGATAAACCGCTGGCGGCTCTGTTCGTTGAGCGTGGAGAAAAAACGGTGGCTCCCCAACTCGGCCAGGGCACGGCGCAACTCCGGTTGGAAGATGACCACCAGGGCAATGGTGAGGATGACCGAAATGTAGCGGAGCAGCCACCCTATGACCTCCAGCTTGAGCCACTCGGAGAGCAGCGCCATGAGAAGGTAGATGATAATCAGCGAGGTGAAAATCCGCGCCCCACGGGTCGCCTTGAAATAGCGGTAGGTCTGATAGATGATGACCCAGAGGATCAGGACCTCGATGATGACGAGAGGCCAGTACTCGACGAAGAATTTGGCGGCGGATTTCATCGTCAGCGGGATACTACCGGACGCCACCGGAGGGACGGGGCACAGGGAAACGGCTTCGATCTGGAGCGAGAGAGAGCCATGGCTCGGGTCACCGCAAAGCGGGCGGAGGTTTCTGTTAAACCAAATCCCGCGATTCGCAAGAGACACTCCGCGGACCGACCGGCTCGCCGCCCTGCTCCGGGCATCCCCTGCCCAACACGCCAATGCTCCCGGGGGAGTCCCGGGGGTGGGATGCCGCTGACGCCGCGTTTGGAGGAACCGTGGAGCATGACCACGACGTCAGCGGCCGTCCCGTAGGACGCCAGAAGTAACGCCGCCGCTTCCGCGAATGGATGCCGGGCTTTTCGAAAAAAAAGCGGGGAGACCCATTGGGCCTCCCCGCTTCGTCAGAAAGAGATGACCGCGATCAATAGCGGTAGGTCTCGGGCTTGTAAGGGCCCTCGAGGGGCACCCCGATGTAATCCGCCTGCTCCTGCGTCATGGCGGTGAGTTTCGCACCAATCTTTTCGAGGTGAAGCCTGGCCACCTCCTCGTCGAGCTTCTTCGGCAGCACGTAGACGCCGGGCGCGTAGACGTCCCGGTTGGCCCACAGGTCCATCTGCGCCAGGGTCTGGTTGGTGAAGCTGTTCGACATGACGAAGCTGGGGTGACCGGTGGCACAGCCCAGGTTGACCAGTCGGCCCTCGGCGAGGAGGAACATCTGGCGACCGTCGGGCATGGTGTAGCGATCGACCTGAGGCTTGATCTGCTCGCGCTTGATGCCCTCGAGGCGGTTCAGCGCCGCCACCTGGATCTCGTTGTCGAAGTGACCAATGTTACAGACGATGGCCTGATCCTTCATCTGGGTGAGGTGCTCGAGGCGGATGATATCCTTGTTGCCCGTCGTGGTGACATAGATATCAGCCCAACCAAGAGTGTCCTCGATGGTGAGAACCCGGAAGCCCTCCATGGCAGCCTGCAGCGCGCAGATGGGGTCGACCTCG
>CAZLUZ010000266.1:0-4297 GCA_964562825.1 uncultured Akkermansia sp. | reverse complement strand
GTTCACCCGAGAGCAAGGCGAGGAAGAAAAGAAGCAGAACCGTCGGAGCTGGAGAATGAGCACTCGGTGCGGATGGGGTAGGCATGTCGAAGGAAGCAGTGGATTGGAACGGGCCAGGGGCGATCGATCGTCGGGATCATCACTCCGATATCAGATAACTGCAGTTCGCCGAAAGGATTGCCCGGTCAAAACGGCAAAAACCCCGAATCGGGGGGAAAGACAACGGCGCCGTGGCACGGCAGCCGTTTGGGGGAAGAACACCCCACCGAAAGGTTGCGCCAACTGTCCGGACACGGGCTGCCCCAGCCAAGCGAGGCCGCGAAACCTCACCTGCGAGGGGCCCGGACTGTCCGAAACTCGACTCCTGCGACCCGTCGAGACGATTCGCTGGGAGGTCCACCCGATCGATCAGACGACGTGTCAGGCGCCTGCCTCAGCAGAGCCAGCCGAGAGCCAAGCCCCGCCCGCAATGGCGGGCAGAGCCGTGAGGGCCTCCTCAAGAATCCTTGAGAAGGTCGGGAAACTTGGCTTTGAACTTCTTCACCCGAGGCGTCGAGACGGACTTGACGTAGTCATCGTCCGGATTGTTTTCCTTGTAGTCCTGGTGGGAATCCTCGGCCTTCCAGAACTGGTCGAACGGCTTCACCTCGGCAGCGACTTTCTCTCCATCGAGGTTCGCCTCGAGGGCGGCAATCTTTTCCTCGATAATCTTTTTCTCTTCGTCCGATTGATAGAAAATCAATGATCGATATTGGGATCCTTCATCAGACCCCTGCCCGTTCACCTGGGTGACATTTTGGGAACCAAAATAGACGTCCACCAACTCTCCAAAACTGATCACCGCGGGATCGTAATCGACCCGAACTCCCTGCGCATGGCCGGTCTCTCCGGTTTTCACCGTATCGTAGGTGGGCTCCTCGGTGGTTCCGCCGATGTAGCCGGCGATGGCTTCATCGACGCCGCGGACGCTTTCATACACGCCCTCCACGCACCAGAAGCAACCACTGGCGAAGTAGGCACTTTTTACTTCATTTTTTTCTTTGTCGGGTGAGGATTGCGCCACGGGACCGCAAGCGCAAACGAAGAGGCCAAAAGCCAGGGTAAGAGGAGAACCGAATCGGTTGAAGATATTCATCATAGCAAGAACGGGTGAAATTGAGGAATAATCGGCCTGCCGTGCGATGGCAAGTGAATTCGCCGAAAGTGTTCTTTTGAACGCTTTTGAGAATCAAAAATCACATTGACAAATCGATAGCAAACGACACCCTGGGAGGGTTCGCCCCTCCCCTCGATGCCCCCGCATTTTCCCCCCGACCGACTGACCCGGCATGTCTGAAGCGCACCAATCCTGGGCGCTGGTCAGCGTCCGAGTTAAGTCCCCTGCGGCCGAGCGGCACAGCGCTCTGGCGAGGAGGCACCAGTTCGAGGTGGGTAAGCCGATCACCTTCGATCGCGAAGACTCCCGAGTTTCCGGGATGGAGTATCTCGCTGCGGCCGTGGCAGCGGACGTCATCGCCACCCTGCGCCGGGTCGCGCGGGAGCGCCGCCAGCAGATCGACGAGATCGAAGCGGTTGCCCAGGGCGAGTTGAACAATGCGCTGACGTTCCTCGGAGTGGTGGGCGAAGAGGGAGATCCCTCCCTGCGGTCTCTCGAACTGAAGGTCTACCTGAGCACGGGAGTGAGCCAGGCGGAGATGCAGCAGACCTGGGATGCGGCATTGCTTCGATCCCCCCTCGTCACAACCCTGCGGCGCGCCGTCAACCTCGACCTCAATTTTCAGATTGCCTTCTGAATCCCCTGCGATTTCCAACCCCAAAACCAACGGCTTATGTACCAACTCCAAACTTTTCAGCAAGAGGTTGTCGCCTGCGCTCAACGCCTCGCGGCCCAGTCCATCGCGCCCTGGGCGGATCAGGTCGATACGGAGGGCCGATTCCCCAGCGAGGGGATCTCTGCTCTCGCGCAAAACAAGTTTTTCGGCCTGCTCATCCCCACTGAGTACGGGGGTTTGGGGCATTCCCCGACGGTGGCGGCGGCGGTGGTCGATCAGATCGCGCAGAGTTGCGGTTCGACCGCGATGGTCTACATGATGCACCTCTGCGGCGTCAGTTGCTATCTGGCCGCACCCGACCGGTTCAAGCAGGAGTTGATCGCCGCGGCGCAGGGCCAGCACCTGAGCACCCTGGCGTTCTCTGAGAAAGGCAGCCGCAGCCACTTCTGGGCGCCGGTTTCCCAGGCGGCCGCCGTCAATGGCGGCTATCGTCTCAGTGCGGAGAAAAGCTGGGTCACCAGCGCGGGATACGCCGACGGCATCGTGGCCAGCAGCGGCGGCAGCGGCGGAAATGGAGCGAGTGTGTGGCTGGTGAAAAAAGGAGATCCCGGACTCACCATCTCCGGCGGATGGAGCAGTCTCGGCATGCGGGGCAACCAGAGCAACCCGATGAAACTCGAGGACGTGCCCCTGGATTCGAGCCGACTGATCGGGGAGGACGGCGCCGGCGCGGACATCATGCTGGGCAAGGCTCTGCCCATCTTTCTCATCTGCCAGGGCGCCATCGGCGTGGGCCTGGCCGAGGCGGCCTACCAGGCGGCCCACCGGCATATCACGGCGAATCGCTTCGAACACACCGGCGAGAAACTGAGCGACCTGCCCAACCAACGGGCCCGGATCGCCCAGATGCGGATCGAGGTCGACCGCGCGAGGGCCTATCTCTCCGCGACCCTGGCGAAGGTCGAGTCCAACAGCGAGGACGCCATGCGTCACCTGCTGGCCCTGAAGGCAAACTCGGGAGAAACCGCCGTGCAAGTGAGCGATATCGCCATGCGCGCCTGCGGCGGCGCCGCCTTCAGCAAGCATCTGGGACTCGAACGCACCTTCCGAGACGCTCGCGCGGCCATCGTGATGGCACCGACCAATGACCACCTCCACGAATTCGTGGGCCGGCTCCTCTGCGGCATGGAGTTGTTCGGATAGAAAACCCCAATAGCGCCGACGGATTTTTCCCCTCATCCCAAAACCTGGAGAAAACCTCCATTCCATGAATCAACCCTTTGGGCCTCGAATGGGGCCCCTAACGCAAAAATTGACCTGCATGATGAAAGTTTCATCGATTCGCGCCTCGATCTGGGGCATTTTGCTTGCCTCGATGGCGAGCCCGGCAACTCGGGCTGGTGACAGCACCGAAGAAATTCCGACGCTTGCACCCCGGGATACGGTGTTCGGCTACACCTGGCTGGGACAGGGCGCCGAAGCCCTGACCGAGCGCAAGAACGAGGTCGTACCCATCTCCTTGGGGGCCTGGCACTGGTGGAGGGTGGGAACGGGAGACCCTCCGGGTGATGGATACGGCATCCCCGGCCTTCGCGGCACCTACTACTGGTATCTCCTTTTCGACCCCAAAATCACGCTGAACAGCGATCTGGTCGACGAGATCGGATTGCACGCAGACGTGCGACTCCGGGAACAGGGAAGGTTTCGTCCTTTCATCGACGATTTCATCTGGCCCTGGGAAACCTACATCTACGCCGACACGAAGTGGGGCGTTTTCAAGGCCGGCCAAATCTGGAAGCGATTCGGCCTTGATTGGGATGGGGTTTTCTACGGCAACACCCCCTACTTCGACGGATTCAAACTCGACCCCGACCTCGGCGTGTCCTGGGAGCGAAGACTGGTCGAGCGAGACGGATTCCACGTCGACAGCATCGCCCAGTTTTTCATCGAGGAGGACGGCATCAACGGTTCGATCGCGGGCGCGGACCCGGAGAGCACCTCGGCGATTCGCGAGGAGAACACGGGCGTGCTTCGCGTGGTGCCCACCTGGACTTTCGATGACGGTGCCAGCTTCGCACTGGGCCTGTCGGGGTCGGTCGGCAAGTTGAACAGTCGGATCGGAGATGACGAGACCTTCGCGGCGTGGGCCATCGATATGACCTACACCAAGGGCAACTTCAGCACCTTCTTCGAGGTGTTGCAGTCCTACGGCACGCTTAACCCGGCCCATTATGTTACCGGAGGACCCAGCGACGAGATTACGAATTACTGGATGGGAGCAAGCTACGCCACCGGCCCCGTCACCTGGCGGGCCGTCTACTCCAGAGGGGAATACGAGAACCCGGGCGGCGAACAGAGCCTGTTCCTCCCGGGAGCGGTCATTGCCTTGTTCGACAACATGGACCTCTACATCGAATACGTGAATTGGGACGTGCAGGCCGACGGTGGACCCGAGGTATCGTTTGAAGATGGCATGCAGTTCGTGATAAACTGGACCTTCTGACCCTTACCTGACGCGCGGCGAT
>CAZLUZ010000265.1:0-4376 GCA_964562825.1 uncultured Akkermansia sp. | reverse complement strand
CTACTCCTACCGGCTGTCCATCCTGCATTTCTGGTCGCTGGTCTTCATCTACATCTGGGCGGGCCCGCACCACCTCCTCAACACAGCTCTCCCCAAATGGCTGCAGCTCCTCGGCATGTTCTTCAGCCTGATGCTGTGGGCTCCGTCCTGGGGCGGCATGCTCAACGGTCTGCTCACGTTGCGCGGGGCGTGGCACCTGCTCCGCACCGACCCGGTGATCAAGTTCTTCGTCGTGGGCGTCACCTTCTACGGGATGTCGACCTTCGAAGGTCCGCTCCTTTCGATACGGTCGGTCAACTCTCTGGCCCACTACACGGACTGGATCATCGGGCACGTCCACAGCGGCACCCTGGGCTGGAATGGATTCATGGCCGCGGGCATGTTCTACTGGTTGGCACCCCGGCTCTGGGGTCGACCGCTCTGGTCG
The DNA here is from genome assembly GCA_964562825.1 of uncultured Akkermansia sp. Lineage (GTDB taxonomy): Bacteria > Verrucomicrobiota > Verrucomicrobiia > Verrucomicrobiales > DEV007 > Arctic95D-9. The sequence continues at coordinate 3,949 of CAZLUZ010000265.1, read as the reverse complement.
AAGAACCTGGCGAACTTCCATTTCTGGATCGGCCTCATCGGAATTCTACTCTACGTGGCTTCGATGTGGTTTTCCGGGGTCATTCAGGGTCTCATGCTGAACGAACTGGATGCATCCGGAACCAGCGTCAAATACGAGTTCGTCCAGACCGTGGACAAGGTCCATCTTTTGATGCTCTGCCGCGCCATCGGCGGCGTTTTTTACCTGACCGGGTTCCTCCTTCTCGTGGTCAATATCTACCAGACGGCCCGGGGAGCCAAACCGGTTGTCGAAACCCGCGAAGTTCCCGCCCGAGCGCTGCCGGGGCAGGACGGCATGAGCTGGGGTGCGGCTTTCCGCAACGATCCGGTGGCCTACCTTTTCTGGGCCACGGTCTTCATGATTCTCTGGTTTTTCCTTCCTCCCGGAGCCAGCCACATGGCCCTGGTCTGCGTGCTCGGGTTCAGCGTTTTCGCCGTGCTCAGTTATCGCCGAAATTCGAAGTCCTGGACCGACTGGTACGAGAATCTGGCGGAGAATTACCTGCCTTTCAGCGTGCTGATTCTCATCGCCGTGGCGATCGGCGGAGCCGTCCAGATCATCCCCACCCTCGCGGTGAATCGGGCGATGAACGTGGAGGACCGCCTGCAGAAGGTCTACACTCCGCTGGAATTGGCCGGCAGGGACATCTATGTGAGCGAAGGGTGCTACAACTGCCACTCTCAGATGGTTCGCACCCTGCTACCCGACGTGGTGCGCTATGGGGATTACTCCCGCCTCGGCGAATCCATCTATGATCATCCCTTCCAGTGGGGCTCGAAAAGAACCGGTCCCGACCTGGCCCGCGAAGGCGGCATGCGGAGCGATCTCTGGCAGTATGCTCACCTGATCGATCCCCGTTCGATTCAAACGGGTTCGCGGATGCCAAACTATCCCTGGCTGGTCCACAAGGAGACCGACTTCAAGGCACTGCCCGCCAAGATCGCGGTGCAACAGCGGCTCGGAGTCCCCTACCCCATCATGACACCGGAGGAAATCGAGCAGAGGGCGCGGGAGCAGGCGCTCGGCATCGCCGAGGGGTTGATCAAGGAAAAGGCGCCGATTCCCCCGGACGCCAAGGGTCGGGAGCCCGCCACGGAACTCGAGGCCCGCGACCTGCTCGCCGGCTCCCAGATCGTGGCTCTGATTTCGTATCTGCAGAAACTCGGCCAGTATGACGAGGTTCCCGACGACGGTCCGCCCACTCGGGGCACGCATCCCGCCACCCCGGGAATCCCGGACAATTTCCGGTTGAAGAAAGACGAGACCCCAATGGACGAGACCGGATTCTCGTCAACGCAGGCGGCTGCCGAAACCCAGTAACTCATCAAGCAAATCCATGTTCAAACGCGTTATTCTCGAAGACTGGCAGTTGATCGTGCCCTACGTCACCTTTTCCCTGATCGCGGGGGCCTTTCTCCTGATCGTGATCCGGGCGCTGCGAATGAAGAAGTCCGAGGTGGAAAAGATGGCCTCCATGCCGCTGAAGAACGACGGAAACCCAATCTCTACTGCACCCGAAAATGAAAAAGAAAACTGAGCCGGAAATCATCCTCCGGGAGCACACCTACGACGGTATCGAGGAATTCGATCAGAAGCTCCCCAACTGGTGGTTGTTCACCCTCTATATCACCATCGTGCTTTTCGTTGTGGTCTGGGTGGCCTACTACCAGACGCCACTCGGTATCCGGTCGGACTGGGAAAGGATCGACCATGAGGTGGCTCTCATCGAAAAGCGCCGCGAGGAACAACTGAAGGAGATGATCGCTTCGATCGATAACGAATCCCTCATGGCGATGAGCGCAAAACGCGAGAACGTAGACTCGGGAAAGGTGATCTACGAGGCAAAGTGCCTGGCCTGCCACGGTCCCGATCTCGACTCCCAGATGGGAGGGATGAAGTTACCCGGGGTCAGTCTGGTCGATTCCGAGTGGCTCTATGGGGGGTCTCCCCTGGCGATCATGACCACGGTCACCGAGGGTTCACCGGACCCGACCAAGGGAATGATCGCATGGAAATCGCAGCTGAGTGCGGCCGATATCGCGAAGGTGACTGCCTACGTCCTGGCGCGCCAACCCGAGGACTACGACCCGGCCAATGCTCCCGCCCTGCATCCGCGAGATCAATTGATCGGGGAAGAACCCGCAGCGGCGGCGGAGTCGTGATGTGGCGGCCGGTGGCCGCGGTCTTTGGAGTGTGGCCCCGACTCGCCAGGGCCACCTTCTCACGAAGGCGGCTACCATTGTTGCAGCGAGGGACACGGCTCACCGGATTTCTGCCTCGCCGGTATCTCCGGGGGATGGGCGAAAATCGACAGCTCCCTCTGCCGGTTCCTTGTCAGGATTTCGAAGCCGCAACGCAACGATGTCTCCGGCCGCCTCGCGGAAGGGGCTCAGATCGATCGAGTGGGTTCCCTGCCGGATGGATTGCACCCGGGTCCAGTTGCTGGCGTCGAGACGATTGAGAGAAGAGCGGGACAGCCGGTAGAAGAGCCCGCTAAGAACCCGCCGGAGCCGAAGTAGGACCGGTTTGCTCAACAAAGATCGATTGGTCCGCCGACGAAGGCTTTTCCAAAGCCTGGCGAAGCGGGAGGGGCGCGCCTGTCCCAGGCAGAGTTCCACCCTGTTTTTCGTGTCGACGCGCACCTCGATCGTCGAAGGAAAGGGCAGGCCGAACTTCCATTCCAGAAAATCACCATTTCCCGGCAAATGGAATCCTTCGTGATCGATCCAGGCCGATCCCTGTGCACGAAAGTCGCGAATCCAGACCCACTTTCCCAAGGGCAGAGTTACAGGAGTACGGGGTGCTGCTTCCTCGACGAACAGATCCTCCCCCAGAATCTCCCGCACCAGGGGCAGGATCCAAGAACCGTGAAGAATCGATGCTTCCGGCCATTTCCGGAGGAGGTCCGGCAGCGATACTCCCGGCCAGGGAAAATCGGCCCCGGTCGCCAGGTTCACGATAATGTTGGTTTCGCGAAACCGGCGGTCGAATTGCGCGATCGTCCTATCCACACGAGGGCAAGAGGTTCTCTTACCCGCCCGCCGATACTCTTCCCACACACAATCGAAGGCCATTTCCGGTCTCGCGTACTTCACCATCCACCGAAGCCGTGGTTTCCAGAACTCGTGGAAAAAGCGTTGGAATTCCAGTGAACCCGTCCGGTAGATCGCGTTTCCGTTGAGGTGGTCCGTCCACGGCCAGGGCAGAGGTGTCCCCGGGGTTTCGAGTGCCCAGGACCCATGTGTCATCTCCCTCCAATACGGCGTCCCGGAGATTGCGCAGCCACCCCTCGCGGACCGGCACGCAATCGGTCTCCATCTGAATGATGCTATGGTAGGCGGGACCGATTTTTTCCACGGTGTGGTAGAACAGGCTATTGGGCCCCGACTTCAGACCGTGTTCGTTGGGCGGGGGCGCCTCGGGTTCGCGAATGTAGTGATTTTCGTCGGGGGACAGATTCGACGATTCCACACGGTTGCTGCGGAAATAGCGTTCGAGGTTCTCAAACCGAAAAGAATCGTGGATCGAACGGACCAGTGAGGAGGGCGGTCTCTCTGGGAAAAGATAGATGAGGTCCACCGCTTCAGGGAGGATATCGTCCTTCGCCAACGGTCGGATCTCTCTCGACCACCATGCGTGAGACAGGAGAATACGGGAACCCTCATTTCCCGTAGCCGGGACGACGATGGCAAATTCCAGGCGCCTTCCGGAATCGTTTTGAGAGAGGCTGCCGTTCAAATCCGGTGGGGGAGGTCGTGAGGGGATTCTGTCGCGAATCGAGCGCCGTTATCCGCCGGCGGATAACGGCGACCCGTCTGGCCCCCCACCGCAAACGACCAGCGTTAGGGGGCCTGCCGGCAAAAGTAAAGCCAGCGATTCGCCCCAGCGAATCGCATCTGTGCTGATTCGATCTGGACGCGCTCGGGCA
>CAZLUZ010000264.1:0-4389 GCA_964562825.1 uncultured Akkermansia sp. | reverse complement strand
CCCGAATCCCTCGTTCAGAGTCTTTCTCCAGAGCACTTCAGGGCCGTCGCCCCAGTCGGAGAGGTTCAAACCGGTTTCGTTTGAGATACCCGTGAGGCTGGGCCCCTGAAAATTCGGCCAGTCGGACGCCCCCCCTTGGGAAAAGGCGAGTCCGATGACAACGACGAGGGAGAAGAAGGGAGGTTTCATCGCCGGAAATCCTGAACGACGCCGCCGAATTTTCAACGGCGGAATAGCGGGGAAAACGTCCGGAAAGGCTCAGCACCCGCGTGCCACAACCTACCTGGCATCGGGATAAAATGGCCAGAGCAAGGGCACCAAGCAGGTCGCCACGACCCAGAGTATCAGATTCAGCGGCAATCCCACCCGCGGGAAGTCGGAGAATCGATACCCCCCTGCTCCGAAGACGTAGGTATTGGTCTGGTAGCCGATCGGTGTGGCGAAACTGGCACTGCAACCGAACATCAGAGCCACGATGAAGGGGCGCGCATCCACCTCCAGCTGCGCCGCGATGCCGATCACGATTGGAGTGAGCAGGGCCGCCACCGCGTTGTTGCTGATGATCTCGGTCAATATCGAACTCAGGAGGTAGATCACCGAGAGGACCACCAGAGGGGAAAACCCGCCGAACACGGCGAGAACCCCATCCACGAGATGCCGCGCCGCCCCGCTCTGATCCATGGCCAGCCCGAGCGCAAGCATCCCGAAGATGAGAAACACGATGTTCCATTGCACGGCCTCGTAGGCCTGCTGGGCGGTGAGACAGCGCAGCAGAATCATGCCGATGGCCGCGAGGATGGCGAGCGCCGGTATGGCCATGACCTTGAGCGATGCCCCGAGGACAAAGGCGATGGCGATCCCGACCGCGAACCAGACCTTGACCGGGTCTACCCGGACCTTGGGAGGATCGGTCATGCGGGTGACCAGTTCCTCGCCCTCGATCTCGCTGATGGCGTCGGGGGAGCCTTCCAGCAGCAGGGTGTCGCCGAACTGAAGCCTCAGGGAGCCCAGATCCCGACCCAGGTTCTCGCCCTGGCGGTGCATGGCGAGCACATTGATGCCGTAATGCCGGCGGAACCCGATCTCCTTCACCGTCCGCCCGATGAGGGAGGAGCGGGCGCCCACGATGGCCTCGATCAGGGTCAGTTCGCGGTCCTCCAACTTCTTCAGTTTCATCCCCTGCTGCTCCTCGAAGCCGATGCCCTCGGTCTTCCGGAGCCGCTCGAAACTCGTGCCGTGGAGGGTGATGAGGAGGCGATCCCTCTCTCGGATATCGAGCCTGTCCAGGGGATCCTGGAGGACTCGCCCCCGCCGCTTCACCTCGAGCACCTGGGCCTTGGGGAAATTGACCAGCAGCGTCTCGGTGAGGGGTTTCCCCACCAGGGAGGAACCGGGCTCCACCTGAAACTGGGTGAGGAACTGGCGCGACGATGCGGAGTCGATCAGTTCCGAGAGGGTGCTCCGGTCCGGAAGCAGATTGCGGCCCATGGTGAGCAGGTAGATGAAGCCGATGAGGGCGTAGACGATGCCGAGCCCGGTCATCTCGAACATGCCGAAGGCAGGTTGCCCATAATCCTGCGCCACGCCGTCGATGATCAGATTCGTCGAGGTGCCGATAAGGGTGCAGGTGCCGCCGAGAATGGAAGCGTACGAGAGGGGGATGAGAAGCTTCGAGGCCTTGAGGCCGGTGGCGCGGGCATGGGCCAGCACGATGGGGAGAAACACCACCACGACCGGGGTGTTGTTGACGAAGGCGGAGAGGATGGCCCCGGTGAGCAGGAGCACGAGGAGAACCCTCAACTCACCCCGGCCGGCCACCCGGCTGAAAAAACGGCCCATCACCTCAATGGCACCGGTGCGCTCCAATCCGGCGCTGAGCACGAACATGCAGGCTATGGTGATGGGTGCTCCGTTGCTGAAAACACTGAGGAGGCCCCGATCGACTGATCCGTCTGCCCGGGTCACATCCTCGAGCGGCACGATCCCGAGCAGGAGCACGACCCCCAGCGCGGCGATGGCAACGAGGTCAGGGGAACCCCACTCCCGGAAAAAAGCGACCACCACCCCGACAAGAATGAGAAAGACCGCCACGACCTGTAGGTCGACCTGGGGAAAAAGAGGTTGGAGCGCGGGCAGCATCGGGCAAAAGAGGAGACCGTCGCGGTGGCGCCGGGCTTGTCAAGAGTGCGTGCAATCCGCCCCGGGGAGGGCTATGGTCGGGCATGCTGCACCAGCGTCCTCCCACGGAATTCGAGAACCGGGTATTCGAGGTGGCCCGCCGCATACCCGCGGGCCGGGTGGCCACCTACCTGGAGGTGGCCCGCCAGGTCGGTTGCGCGTCGCCCCGGGCGGTGGGCCAGGCGCTGAGGCGCAATCCCTTTGCTCCCGAGGTTCCCTGCCACCGCGTGATCCGGAGCGATGGGACGCTGGGGGGCTTCCACGGCGAGACCGGTGGCGAGAGGCTCGAGCAGAAGCGGAGCCTGCTTCTCGCGGAGGGGATCGGTTTCGACCAAGCGGGTTCGGTTCGGCCGGAACACCTTCACCGGTTTCCCTGATGGCGGACGATTGGCTGTTTCCGCCGGAGGAAAACGGAGGCCCCATCGATCCGGCAGCAATGGGACGCCAACTGCGTCAGGATCTGGCCGACTACTTCGACGACCTGCTGCATTATCGAATGCCTTTCGGCCGGTTCCGGGATTCTCCGATCGATCAGTTGCCCTACGAATACCTCAGCTGGTTCGACCAGCACGGTGGATTCCCCCGGGGGCGGCTCGGCGAACTGATGGAATTTGTCTACCACACGAAGGCGGTGGGTGCGGAGACGGTATTCGCCCGGCTTCGCGAGATGAGGGCCTCCGGCTACGGATTGAAGTAGATGACCAGATTCTGGCTCTTTCTCCCCGATGCCACGATATCCGGCTTGCCGTCGCCGTTGAGGTCGGCGATTTGCAGATCCTCTGCGGCGATACCGTTTCGGTCGATCCACCAATTCTCCCATTCCCCAGTGTCTCCCCGGTAGAAAACCTTGATACCCATCTCTCCCGCCTCGTTGGGTTCCCGCCAACCCACCACGATCTCCTCGCGCTCGTCTCCGAAAAGGTCCGCCACCGCCAGGGCGTGCCCCTGGTTCATCTCCCCGGTCAATTCGGTGCGAAGCCAGCGATTGCTCTCCCCCTCGCGCTCCCGGTAGATGACCAGTTGGTTGCCGTGGAAGGGTTCGATCGCGGCAAGAAAATCCCTGCCCTTGCGCACCTCGCTCACCCCCTGGGTGGGAGGCTCCGAATTCTCCGGAGTGATGATTCTGGCGTCCCGCTCGCTGTCGTCGGTGACGTGGCGGCGAACGATGCCCTCAGTTCCGCCGATGTAGAGAGTCCCGTCGCTGTCGTCGAAGTTGTGCGTCATGCGCAGATTCCGCTCGATCACCCGGTGGCTCCAGGCCCGGCTCTGCTCCGGCCAGCGCAGGTCGGGGAGGTAGGTGCGAACCCGCACGCCGTTCTCCCCTTTCCCCTGGATGTTTCCGATACCGTGCAAGGGCAGCACCACCAGCCGGAACCTGCCATCGCCCCCTCTCACCCAGCGCATCCGGTGGACGGTGGGATCGTGGTAGAGTTCCACCGGGTTCCACCGCATCCTCGGATTCGCGGGTCGGTCCAGGTAGTGAACCGATCCCGATGCCTCGGGCTCGATGGTATTGCCGGGGTTCCACCGACCGCCCACCGCGATCTCGACTTTTCCGTCACCGTCGATATCCTCCGCCGCGATGCAGACGTTGTCTCTCAGAGACAGGTTCCGGGCCAGGACGTGTTCCTCCCAGCCGGGATTCTCGTACCAGGAGAAGTGCCGCTTGTCCGCCAGGAGGATATCCTCGCGCCCGTCTCCGTCGACGTCGCCGACGGCCACCCCGTAGCCGATGAGAACCTTGTCGTCAATGACCTGCCGCTCGAACTCCGGGGCCCCGCCAGCCAGGACGGGGAGCGCGAGAAGGGAAAGAAGAGAGACACGGACACCGGATATCATGGCGCGAGCATAGGTAATCCGGGAGACATCTCGAAAGAAAAAATCTTTGGGATTTGCGGTTACCGGCCGCTCTCCCTTCGGCGCCGGGCCGGCAGGGTCCCGCCCCCGTTGCGGCACGCCCCCGTAGCTGCCTTCGCCAGAAGGTGGCCTCGGCGAATCGCTCCTCGCTTTGGCGAGCACGGCAATGTAGCTGCCTTCGCCAGAAGGTGGCCAAGGCGAATCGCTCCACGCTCTCACGAGCACGCCCCCGTAGCTGCCTTCGCCAGAAGGTGGCCATGCGAATCGCTCCACGCTCTGGCGAGCGCGGCTACGTAGCCGCCTTCGCCAGAAGGTGGCCCTGTCGAATCGCTCCACGCTCTCACGAGCACGCCC
>CAZLUZ010000263.1:0-4400 GCA_964562825.1 uncultured Akkermansia sp. | reverse complement strand
TCTGGCGAAGGCGGCGACGGGCACCTACGTAGCCGCGCTCGCCAGAGCGTGGAGCATCTCGCCACGGCCACCTTCTGGCGAAGGCGGCTACGTTCCCCTGCGATCATTCGCCAGATCGACGGATTCGAAGAATCAGCCAGGCCGGAGGAGCGGACCGAAACAATCCGGCCCCAAATAATCGGCGCTCAGAGCCTCCCCACGAAACGGGAGATGCGATCCATCGCCTCGGTCAGTTGATCGTAAGCCGTCGCATAACAGCAGCGCACACATCCCTCACCGGCCGAGCCAAACGCATTGCCCGGAACCACCGCCACACACTCCTCGTCGAGAAGACGATGGGCGAACTCGATAGAACTCAGGCCGGTTCTCCGGATGTCAGGAAAGGCATAAAACGCACCACCCGGAGAAAAACAGGGAATATCCATCTCGCGAAACCTCCGCAACAGCAAATTTCTCCGCTCGGCATAGGCACGCCGCATCTTCTCCACCTCATGATGACCGTTCTCCAGCGCTTCGACCGCCGCCATCTGGCTCATGATGGGTGCGCAGAGCATCGAATACTGATGAATCTTCATCATCGCCTCGGTCAAGACATGGGGCGCACAGGCATAACCCAGGCGGAAGCCCGTCATGGCGAAAGCCTTGGAAAAGCCATGCAGAAGGATGGTTCGCTCCTTCATCCCGGGCAGACAAGCTATGGAATGGTGTTCGCCCGGTTCCAGGCCGTTTTCCCCCCCGTAAACCAGCTCGCTGTAGATCTCGTCGCTAATCACGATCAAGTCGTTTGCCACGGCGATCTCGACGATTTTCTCCAACTCCTCGGGGGGCTCCACCGCCCCAGTTGGATTTGTCGGAAAGTTGAGGAGGAGCACCTTGGTCCGCTCCGTGAGATGTCGAGTCACATCCTCGGCACGCAGAACGAACCGATCCTCCAATCGGGTCTGCACCGGGACCGCCTTGCCGTAGGCCATCACGATACTCGGACTGTAGCTCACATAACACGGTTCGTGATAGATGACCTCGTCCCCGGGATTGAGCAGGGCGCGACAGGCGATGTCCAGAGCCTCGGAAACCCCCACGGTCACCAGAATCTCCTTCTTTGCGTCATAACGGACCCCGAAGTGCTCGGAAACGTAGTCAGAGATGGCGGTCCGCAGGGAGAGCAGACCCAGATTCGAGGTATAACTCGTCTGTCCCTTCTCCAGAGAGTAGATGGCCGCCTCGCGAATGTGCCAGGGAGCACAAAAATCGGGCTCTCCCACGCCAAGTGAAATGACGTCGTCCCGCCCCTGGACCAACTCGAAGAAGTCGCGGATTCCCGAACGGGGGATGCCGGCGACCTGCGAGGCGATGCGTTCTTCAAGTGCTTTCATCGATTGTGTAACCGGGACACCTCTTCGCTACCCACGTCCTCTCACGGCGTGACGGGGAGCCGGTGATCCTCGAAGCCCTCAGAGGCGAGGAATCCGCTCTGCTTGTAAATCTTGAGTTGGAAATGAGTCGAGGTCGCGAGGACTCCCTCGATGGTGCTCAACTTTTCGCTGACGAACCGGGCTACCTCGTTGAGGTCGACCCCCTCGACGATCACCACCAGGTCATAACCACCGCTCATCAGATAACAACTGATCACCTGATCGAATTTGGCAATCCGTTCCGCGAGACGGTCAAATCCACCCTCCCGTTCGGGAGTCAGTTTCACCTCGATGAGGGCCGATACCTTGGTGTCCCCGGAACGCTCCCGGTCAATCACGGTGTGGTAACCCAGGATGGTTCCGCTCGTCTCGAGTTCCCGGATTTTCTCGTTCACCGTGTCCTCGTCCAGGTCCAACCGGTCGGCGATCTCCGCCGTGCTGATTCGAGCGTTCTTCTGCAAAAGGGTCAGGATGGCTTCCATGATGGTTCAAGTGAGTTACGTTGCGCGAGGTCAGTCCCCGAAACAGATGCCGATGGAGCGTGCCGACTTGACGAGTTGCCCCTGGGGATCCACCAGATTCGGTTTCTCCACCGCTTCTTCGATGGAGACGTCGCCAACCTCGTAGCGCTGGTAGCTGACCATACGTCCAAATTTCCTCTGTTCTATCAGATTAACTGCCTGCACCCCGAATCTGGTGGCCAACACCCGGTCAAGGCTTGTCGGACTTCCGCCCCGCTGGAGATGGCCCAGGGTCACCGAGCGGGTGTCTCGACCCGACAATCTGGAGATCTCGTGGGCGGCCATCTCCCCGATGCCGCCGAGCCGATACTCGCCCATGGCGCTGCGTTCCTCGAAGACCGGCCCCTTACCCTTCTCCCTGGCCCCCTCGGCCACGACGATCAGGGTGCTCCGCTTGCCCAGGCTCTCCTGGCGGACAATCGTCTCGGCAACCTTCTCGTAGCTGAACGGAATCTCGGGAATCAGGATCACCTCGGCGCCACCGCCGAAGCCCCCGTAGAGGGCAATCCAGCCCGAGTGGCGGCCCATCACTTCCAGAACCATCACCCTCCGGTGACTGGTCGCGGTGGTATGCAGACGGTCCAAAGCATCGATCACCATGCGGGTGGCGGAATCGAACCCGAAAGAGATCGCGGTGGCATTGATGTCGTTGTCGATCGTCTTGGGCACTCCGATCACCGGAAAATTCACGTCGGCGAACTGCAGGGCGGTGGTCAGAGTCCCGTCGCCTCCCACACAGATCAGGGCATCGACCCCGAGTTCTCCCAAGGTCTCCAGAGCCTCGTTCATCAACGGCTCCGGAACGCGCCGCACTCCGCCCTCGCCAACTTTGCTGGAGAACTCCCCCCGGTTTGTCGTGCCTATCACGGTGCCTCCCAGTTTCTGGATGCCAAACACATCCGAAGGGGTGAGGAAGCGATGATCTCCAGACCGGAGCAGACCCTCAAAGCCATCGATAAAGGCCACCACTTCCCAGCCCAGATTCGACGCGGCCCCGACCACACCGTAGGTAACGGCGTTGAGCCCGGGACAGTCTCCGCCCCCGTTGAGCAGTCCGATTCTCATCGACCGCAACCAACCGCCAGAATCCCGCAAAGCGCAAGATCGGTTTACTCAGCCGCGGCGAAGCCCAGGCCAAGCAGGTGTTTCGTCTCTCCAAATCGATCGGGAGAGTCGAGCACCACGCTGATGAGACGTTTTTCCCCCCGCCGCGCCGTGCCGATGAAGCAGAATCCCGCCCTCCTGGTCATACCCGTCTTCAATCCGTCGATCCCCATCTCGCCCAGCATGGCATTGGTGTTGTTAATTTTGATGGAGATTTCCCGCCCCCGCCGGATCACGCGAATCGAAACCTCGCGTTGCCCGCAAATCCTCATCATCCGGATTTCGGCGACCGCAGCCCGAGCCAGCAGGACCATGTCAGCAGCAGTCGACTCTCCGATTTCGCCGGGCAGATCGAGCCCGTGGGGATTGGCAAACCGCGTATCCTCCATTCCCAACGTTTGGGCCAGTCGATTCATCTCACCGACGAAAGCCCCGACCGGATCGGCGGGGCTGATGCCCTTTCCGAAGTGCTCCGCCAAGGTATGGGCCGACACATTGTCCGAAGCCATGAGAGCCCCCTGGAGGGCTGCGGCCACGCTCAGACGATCACCCTGGACCAGACCCAGCGGATTCACTCCACCGAGCAGCGCGCCGTGCGGGACCTCGGCCATGTCATCGAGCCCGGGTTTGCCCGGATCGTCGACGAGACGGTAGATGACCAGGGCTGTCGCCACCTTGGTCAGACTGGCCACCTGGCGTTTCTCGCGGGCGTTGCCTTCCCGCACGGTCTTCTGCAAACCGTCATCCCATAGGGCAAACGAACCGGCTTTCACCTCCTCGGAGATTGTCTTTTCCGACCAAGCCAAAACAAGAATCAGAGCAATCAGATATCGCATTCCCCTACCTTACGGACTGTCACCGCCGAAGCTCGACACAAAAAAACCGCCGGGGAGAAACTTCCCCGGCGGTCCCCAAATTCTTGCCTCAGAGGCTTATCACAGTTGCTGCTTCAGTTGCTCGAACTCCACCTGGAGACCATCGATCTCCTCCTGGATCTTCGCCATGCGCTGCAGCACCATCGTGGTAGAACCACCTTTGACGGGGGAAGCTGCGCTCCTCGCGGCGACCGCGGTAGAGCCGTTTTTCCGCCTTCCCGTCTTACGACTGGCCTTCCGCTTGCGCTTCGAGGGGGTTTCGTGCCCAGCTTCGACAAGCCACTTTTTGATCGAGATGGGGTTGATACCAAATTCTTTCTTGGCCGCGGCTTGGCCGCCTCGACCGTTTTCGCGGTCGTATTCCACAACGAAATCGACCACTTTCTGCTTCTCTTCTTCACTATATCTAGCTGCCATATCTTCGATTATAAGATTGGGGTAGGGCCATTCTACATTCTTATGGCTATTTTAAAAAAAAAATATATATT
>CAZLUZ010000262.1:0-4407 GCA_964562825.1 uncultured Akkermansia sp. | reverse complement strand
AGCGGGGGCTGCGACCCGTCAGCGTGGCCGAGTTCTTCTGGGGGGGAAGCAATCTTTCCGGAAACAAGCGTCAGGGCAAGTTTTTTCCCGCCTGTGAGGACAAGTGCCGCCCCATCCTCGGATTCATGCTCTGTGGTCTCGACGAAGGATGAAGGACGAACCGATCGAGATCCTCCATATCGACCCGGATTTTGTCGTGGTCTGCAAGGTCAGCGGCTTCCTCTCGGTGCCGGGCATCGGACCGGACAAAAAGGACTGCGTGTCGGAGCGGGTCAAACGGGCGTTCCCCGGCTGCATCGACCAACCCGCGGTGCATCGTCTCGACATGGATACCTCCGGTCTGCTCGTGGTGGCACGCACCGCGGAGGCGCACCGAGACCTCTCCCTGCAGTTTCAGAACCGTCAAACGGGCAAACGCTACATCGCCCTCCTCGACGGTATCCTGTCGACCACCGAGGGAACCATCGAGCTGCCGTTTCGCCTCGACATCGAGAACCGCCCCTACCAGATCTACGACGAGGTCCACGGGAAGTTGGGCACGACTCACTGGCGTCGTCTGGGCATCGAGGGATCGGTGACCCGGGTCGAGTTTCACCCGGTGACGGGCCGGACCCACCAGTTGCGGGTTCACGCGGCGCACGAGAAGGGCCTCGGCATTCCCATCGCAGGCGATCCGCTCTACGGCAGGGGCAGGGGCCCCGGGGAGATGAAGCTCCACGCCGCCGCGCTGACCTTTCGTCATCCCACCACCGGCGAAAAGCTGGCCTTCGAGAGCCCGCCGGAGTTCTAGGGTCCCTCCGAGCCTAAGCGGGCACCCGCCGAATGTCCGCTCCCAGGGCGAGGAGTTTGTCGTCGATGTGCTCGTAGCCCCGATCGATGTGGTAGACGCGATTGATTTCGGTGCTGCCTCGGGCGGTGAGGGCGGCCAGCACCAGGGCGGCAGAGGCTCTCAGATCGCTCGCCATCACCGGTGCCGCACTGAGTTGTTTGACTCCGGTGATGACGGAGGAACCGTCGCTGACCACGATGTCCGCTCCCATTCGTTTCATCTCGGAACAGTGCATGAAACGCTGGGGAAAAATGGTGTCCTTGACCACGCTGATGCCGGGGGTGGTGGCAAACAGGGCGCACATCTGGGCCTGCATGTCGGTGGGAAAACCGGGATAGGGATCGGTGGTCACATTGGCTCCGACGGGGGTTTCCGCCCTGCCGATGGTAATGCTGTCTCCGTCCAGGCTGAGGGCGCAGCCGCACTGGTCGAGTATCTCGAGCACTGCGGTGAGGTGCTCCGGTTCGGCCCGCTTGACCGTGATGGCAGGCTCCGCCGCGATGGCCCCGGCGACGAGAAAGGTCCCGGTCTCGATCCGGTCGGGAATCACGCTGTGCTCCACGCCTCCGAGTTCGGTGACACCTTCCACCTCGATCCGGGTGGTGCCCGCTCCGGCGATGCGGGCTCCCATGGCGTTGAGCATGTTGGCCAGATCGACCACCTCGGGCTCGCAGGCAGCGCCCTCGATCACGGTGGTGCCCTTGGCCAGAACGGCGGCCATCATCACGTTGTCTGTGCCCAGGACGGTGGTGCCGTGGGTTCCCTGCATGTTGACCCTGGCACCGGTCAGTCCGTAACGCGCCTCGAGATGCACGTTACCCCCCTCCACCGAAACGTCGGCACCCAGGGCCTCCAGTCCGCGAAGGTGCAGGTCGATGGGGCGGTCGCCGATGACACAGCCGCCCGGAAGCGAAACCGAGGCCCGATTCTGACGGGCCAGCAGGGGCCCCATCACACAGACCGAAGCCCGCATCTTGCGGACCAGATCATAGGGTGCCTCGTGAGAATTCAGCTTGCCGCACCGGATCGTCACCGTCCCGCTGGCGCGCTCGACCTCGGCGCCGAGATTGTGCAGGATCTGCAGCATGTAGTTGGTGTCACTCACGTCGGGGACCCGCCGGATCACGCAGGGTTCCCGAGTCAGCAGGGTGGCGGCGAGGATGGGCAGGGAGGCGTTCTTTGATCCGCTGATGTTGATGCTGCCAGATAGGGGGCTGCCGCCTGTAACGATGAATTTTTCCATTCTGTCGGTAGAGTCTGATTCCGGTGGGCTCGCGAAAAAGGGGGCTGAAGAGGGGCGATCGCTCAGGAACCCCAGATCGCGAAGAGGAAACGTTTGACCCCGCAGAGATCGGGTTCAACCCGGATTTTCTCGAATCCGGCATCTCCGGCGAGGCCGGCCACGGTTTCATCCTGTCCGATGCCGAATTCGAGGGCGATCAGGCCGCCCGGCTCGAGGTGTTGACCGGCGGAGGCGAGAAGGGCCGCGATGATCTCGGTGCCGCTCTCTCCGCCGTAGAGTGCGATCTCCGGATCGTTGCGAACTTCCCGGCTCAGGGAGGTCTCCTCCGACCGGGAAATGTAAGGCGGATTCGAGACGATCAGGTGGAAGCGGCCCGTAATGGATGAAAACAGGTCGGACTGGACCAGAGCGACACGATCGGTCAGCCCCAGGCTGTCGCGATTTTCCTCGGCGAGGGAAAGCGCCTCGGGAGAGATGTCGGAGAGGGTGACCTCGGGGTTCTTTGGCGCGAGCAACCCGGCCAGAGAGAGGCCGATCACCCCGCAGCCGCAGCCCAGGTCAAGGATACGGGCTCCGAGGGGAAGATCGAGACGGGCGCAACGTTCCGTCAATTCTTCGGTCTCCTGACGCGGAATCAGCGCCCGGCGATCGGAGCGGAAGGTGAAACCGCAGAAGGGGACGTCACCGAGCAGATGTTGCAGGGGCTCTCCCCGCGCCCGGCGACGGGTCAGATCCCGCAGGATCTCCAGTTGGGTTTCGGAGAGATCGCGGTCGAAATTCACGTAGACCTGCATCCGGTCGCACTTCAGCGTGTGCGCGATCAGATGCTGCATGTTGAGGCGAGCGTCCTCCACCCCGTGTTTCTCGAGATAGCCGGTGCCTTTTTGCAGGGTGTCCAGAACAGTCGCCATCGTTTGCCGGAATCCGGTGCGCGGGCGCCTAGGGCAGGCGCTTGAACCGCTTGACCGGCAGCGGCTTGATCTTGAAAAGATAGTAGGGCGAGGCGGTCTCGTTCTTCCCTGCGTTGAAAATCGGTGCCCGGTTGAGCTGATTGCAGAAAAAATGGAGTTGGCCATCGGTACCGAAGAGCAGTCCACCCGGCCACACCATGCGGGGGTCCTTGACCAGGGGCCGGATGGTCAGGTAATCGTCCTCGGGTGTCACGTAGGAGACGGCGCTGTTGCCGATGTCGGAGAAATAGATGCGGTCCCGGGAATCGATCACGATACTGTCGCAAACCGGTTTGGGGCAGAAGCCCTTCACGTTGGCGTTCAGGGTGGCGGGGGCCAGATCGGAGCGGCGCAGCAACTCGGTCTTGATCCGGTAGAGGGTGGTGCTGTTGCGCGGGCCGTAGTAGAGCCATTCTCCCCGCCGGTCGACCGCGAAGGGGCTGACGCCGGAGAGGGGGCTCGCGATCTGTCCGTCCGCCCGCCGCGCCTCCAGCGGCTTGCCGTCGAGCACGATGTGGATCTCCGGGTCGTGTTGCACCGAGCTGTGGCCGTCCAGCACTCGCCGAGGCAAGCCGGTTTCCAGATTGACCACGATAATGGCCGAATCGACCCCGTCCGCCGGATCGGAGATATAGATGAAGGGATGATTCGGGTCCAGGGCGAGGTTGTTCAGGATCGAGGTGCGTTTCACCGTAGTGATCGGAATGATGCGATGAAGGCTGTCCAGCTTGGTATCCCAGGCCACCAGTTTGGGGATGGTTTCGCCGCGGCGCCCGTTGTCCATCATCCAGACGATATGCCCGTCGTTGACGACTCCGAGCACGGAGTCGAGTTCGACCGGCGCCCCGCTGCCGGGAACGTTCATCTCGCGATTGGGGAAGGGCTCCCAGGAATCGCGGGTCTTGCGCATCACCCGGTATTCGTGGCCGAAGAACTGGTGGCACGAGATGATGTAGTCGCCATTGGGCAGCTGACAGAGTCCACCCGGACCCGTGGGAGCGTGGTCAACCTCCTGAAGCGTGTCCGGGCCGCGCTTGAAGAACTGGGGAAACGACGGGACCTTGAAGTCCGGCGCCGGACAGGGAACGGCTCCGCTCGAGGTCAGGACAGCGGCAAAAATCCCGGCCGTGACACCGAACCCACCGCGTCCTGTCGCTCTGCCCTCGGCAGGGTGTCGCTTCGGCGAATCGGAGAGTCGGTCATTCCACATTCTTTGACGAAAAAGTTACAGATTACTGAGGGGGGCGCTTCTCGCGGGTGCGAACTTATCTTCGCATCCGGAGGAATTTTCGCAGTTTTCAGGAATCGGATACTAGGATCTCACCGTACAAATTTCCAGCCATTTTGCGGGTGTGCTCCAAAATTTCCCGAGCCCGGGGCAGGTG
>CAZLUZ010000261.1:0-4436 GCA_964562825.1 uncultured Akkermansia sp. | reverse complement strand
ATAGCCGAGGAATACGGCTCGCACGAGAAGACGTTCGAGTGTCCCGGTGTGGGCAAGATCCGCGTGGTTGACACCGTGGGAAACCTCTTCTTCGAGCACGACGTGGACGAGGGAGATATCTGGCGGATGTGCCAGGTCAAGGACGCGGCGGTGCGCGACTGGGTCAAACTCGCGGTGAACCGGGCCCGGGCCACGGAGACGCCGGCGGTCTTCTGGCTCGACCGCATGCGGCCCCACGATCGCGAACTCATTGGCAAGGTGGAGAAGTACCTGGAGGACCATGACCTCGAGGGGCTCGAGTTTCACATCCTGCGGCCCACCGAGGCGACCAAATTCACCCTGGCCCGTTTGAAGGAGGGGCTCGACACCATTTCCGTGACCGGGAACGTGCTCCGGGATTACCTCACGGACCTCTTTCCCATCCTCGAACTCGGCACCAGCGCGAAAATGCTTTCCATCGTTCCGCTGATGCAAGGGGGAGGACTCTTCGAGACCGGAGCGGGCGGGTCGGCACCCAAGCACGTGCAACAGTTCGTCAAGGAGAACCACCTGCGCTGGGATTCGTTGGGTGAATTCCTCGCCCTGGCCGTCTCGCTGGAACATCTGGCGGAGAAGCATGGCAACGGGAAAGCCGCGGTTCTCGCGCGGACCCTGGACGAGGCCACCGCTTCCTATCTGCTGAACGACAAATCGCCTTCGCGGAAGTGTGGAGAACTGGATAACCGAGGTTCGCATTTTTACCTGGCCCTTTACTGGGCCGACGCTCTCGCCCGGCAGGACGACGATGCAGAGTTGAAGGCCCGTTTCGCCCCCGTGGCGGCGGAGCTGGAGAAGGCCGAGGAGAAGATCGTGGCCGAGCTGAACGGGGTGCAGGGAGCACCGGTCGACCTCGGGGGGTACTATCAGCCCTCCGATGCTCTGGCCGACGCGGCAATGCGTCCCAGCGAATCCCTGAACGCGTTGATCGACCGGCTCATGGGTTGAGCCGCAGGGGGAGCCGTGCGGGAGATTTTCCCCCTCCCTTCCTAATCCGGGCCCGATCGTGGCCGTTTCGATACCACATGAGGTTTTTACCGTCATTTCTCCTGTGCCTGGCAATTCTGCCGTGGGCCGGGCGGGTTGCGGCAGAGGAGTGGCGCCTGCTCGAGAGCGAAAAGACCGAGGCCACTCCTGTCTGGATTCGGAAAACGGTGCTGAATGGCGAGGGGCGCAAGGTCAGTCTGAACCTCTGTTTGTTCCACACCCGGGATTACACCCTGAAAGTGGTCGACCAGGGAGATGATCAGCGCGGTCGACGATACGCCAATCTCCAGGAGGCGATGGAGAAAAACGGATGTGTCGCCGGGGTGAACGGGGGATTTTACGGGCAGGATTTTCAGGCGCTGGGCGCCGTGGTCGAAGACGGGGAGAAGGTCTCTCCCTACGTGAACTCGAACCGCGGGGGATTGGCCAGTGGGGTGCTCTGGTCCGGAACCGGTGGCATCCATATTGTGCGCCGGCAGTTTTTCAGCCCCGGTCCCGGGGTGGATCAGGCGATCCAGACAGGGCCCATGCTGGTCTCCGGCGGGAGGGTGGTCCCGGGCCTGTCAGGGGACCAATGGCGACCGCGCACTTTCGTTCTGACCAACTGGAGAGGGGACTGGATGCTGGGCACGAGTTCTTCGGTAAGTCTGGCCGCTCTCGCCGAGATACTGAACTCTCCCCGGGTTATCACGGAAATGACGGTGGATCGTGCCATCAACCTGGACGGGGGAAGGTCCACGGGATTCTACCTGAAGCAGAGCGACGGAAACGTGGTCTATCGTCCCGAATTTTCCCGGGTGAGAAATTTCCTCGGCATCGTGCCCAAGGACGGGTCCCGGTAGGCAAGCGCGGTTACCGTTTCGACCCGCTCCGACTCGCTCCAAACTGCACGGAAGGGGCCGCCTTCTCTCGAAGCCGGAATTTGCCAGGATTCCGTCAACACAACTCCGGACCAGCCAAGGGCAACCGAATCGGCGAAACGGTTCCCGAATGTCACCACAGGTTGATGGATGGATTTTATAAAAATTTGCTTTCAGGTATTGATAATTAATAAAATTATACGAAATTGGTGGCTTACGGTTTGATTCTGCCATGAGTTTCGACGCGGATTATCGGGTCGCTCGTTTGCCCGACTCGAGGAATGCGGCTGGCCTGGGACACCAATCCCGGAACACCGAGCGCATCCATGCCCTCGAGGCCGCCCGCATGGGGACCTATGTTTGGCATATCGAGACCGGCTCGATCGAGTGGGACGAAGGGCACCTCAGGCTGTGGGGCTACCGGGAGGCAGATTTCGATGGCAACCTCGAGGGGTTTTTGCGAGTCATCCACCCGGACGACCGCGAGGACGTGATCTCATCGCTGGAGGAATGCGCGGCTACGGCGGCGGATTGGGAACACGAGTTCCGCATCATCCGGCCGGACGGGGTCGCCTGGATTCTTACCAGCGGAGGGTTCGAGGCGGATGCCTCCGGCCGAGGCCGGATCCTGCGCGGGGTTGTCGCCGAGTCGACCCGACGCAAACGGGCCGAGATCGAACTGCAGGAAAGCAAGAGCTACCTTGCCGCCCTGATTGACTCCATCGATGGAATTGTCTGGGAAGTGAACCCCATCACGAAACAGTTCACCTTTGTCAGCTCGCGTGCCGAGGAATTGCTCGGTTATCCGGTGAGACAGTGGCTCGAAGAAAAGAACTTTTGGGTCAACAAACTGCACCCCGAGGATCGCGAGTACGTTACTCGCTTCTGTAGCGAGAAGGCGAGGAGCACGCGTCATTTCGATCTCTCCTACCGCATGATCGCAGCGAACGGTTCCGCCGTCTGGATCAGTGATTTCGTCACGGTGGTTCACCTGGCGGACGGATCGAGGCGCCTTCGCGGGATCCTCACCGATATCACCGACCGCGTCGAGGCCGACGAACGGATCAAGAGCGTGGACCGCCGATTTCGAGCCCTCATCGAGAACAATCCGTCGTGTATCGAACTGATCGACGAGGAACACCACACCACCTATGCGAGTCCCTCGGTTTTCGATACTCTCGGTATCGCGCAGACCCGGAAGATCGGCAGAGATGCCTTCGCTGACTGTCATCCGGACGACCGCGAGAGTGTCACCGACCGGTTGTTTCGCATTCACGGCAACCCGGGCAAGCGGATACCGATCGCCTGGAGAAACCGGCATCGCGATGGCAAGTGGATCCATCTCGAGGGCATCGCCACCAACCTGCTGCGGGATGAGGCGGTTCGCGCCATCGTGCTGAATTATCGAGATGTCAGCGAGCAACTCCGACTGGGCGAAGAGCTTCGGCAGTCCCAAAAACTCGAGGCGGTGGGGCGTCTCGCCGGTGGTGTCGCGCACGATTTCAACAACATCCTCACCATCATCCAGGGCTACGGCTCGCTCCTCCGGATGGAGGAGGACTGGTTCTCCGATGAGGTCCGGCACGCCATCCGAGAGATTGTGGACGCGGCGGAGCGCGCGGGAAACCTGACCCAGCAGCTTCTCGCCTTCAGCCGGCGCCAGGTCATGCAGACGCGGGTTTTCGATCTCAACCGAAACATCGCCAATATTACCAAGCTCCTCGGGCGGTTGGTGGGCGAGGATGTGTCGATGGAGATCGACCTGTTTCCCGAAAAAGGTCTCGTCCAGGCCGACGCGGGAATGATCGATCAGATCCTGATGAACTTGGTGATCAACTCGCGGGACGCCATGCCCGGAGGTGGACGACTCAGGATCTCCACGGGGACCCTGTGCGAAGCCGGGATGGGAGACGACGAGCGGGGAGCCCCGCATGTCTTCTTTCGGGTCAGCGACGACGGAGGGGGCATTTCGGAGAAGAATCTGGAGAAGATTTTCGACCCCTTTTTCACCACCAAGGAGCAGGGCAAGGGAACCGGTCTGGGGCTATCCACCGTGTTCGGCATCGTGGAGCAGCACCGGGGAAAGATCCGGGTGGAGTCCAAGGTCGGGGTCGGCACCACCTTCACCGTCCTTTTCCCCGAATCCACCGAACTGGAGTGGGATGGGGATGACCCCAGTTTCCACCCCGGCGATGAGAGGGGCGTGTGGGAGACCGTGCTCCTTGTGGAGGACGAGAAACCCGTGCGGGTCTTGATTCGGCTCCTCCTGGAGCGAGCCGGATACCGGGTCGTCGATGCCAACGACGGGGCCGAAGCCCTTCAGATCTGGCGGGAGAGAACCTCCCGGTTCCACCTCCTCCTCACCGACATCGTGATGCCCGGTGGGATCGACGGCTTCGAACTTTCCAAGCGGCTGAGAAAGGAGGACCCGGACCTGAAGGTGCTGTTCATGAGCGGCTACAGTCCCGAGGTGGCCGGCAGGTAACTTGTTCTTAATTTGGGCGATAATTTCATCCATAAGCCGGCCACCCTGCAACGTATCCTCACGACGAT
>CAZLUZ010000260.1:0-4502 GCA_964562825.1 uncultured Akkermansia sp. | reverse complement strand
TCAGGTGACATGCATATACTTAACACATCGGGACATTTTTGCACGTCTTAGTAGCTCTATACCAGCCCCCCCCGGCAACTGACTTTTGGAAACTTGACTTTATGAGAATCCTTCTCCTCCTATTCCTATTTCCGACCGCCCTCTCCGCCGATCATTTTCGGCTCTACCACATCGGCGCGAGCCTGACCTGGGACAGTTCCCCGGGGCTTGTCCGCGAAGTCCTTGAGATCAACGGGCACACCGTTGATCAGGGATACAACATCACATGCGGTAAAAGCCTCACCCACATCCTGGCAAACCCGGAAGACACCTGCGTCCCCGTGCCCCAACCCTATGGATGGTGGCCGGAGGCACTCGCGAACTACGATTGGGACGTTGTGACCTTCCAGATGTTTGCGGGCCAAGGCTCGACGGGTCAAAGCGAGTTGGCGGCCCTATCAACGATGATTCAAGAGTTGACCAAGGGCGGCAGAAACACAAGTTGCAGGATCTTTGTCTTCGTCGGATGGCCACAAATCGGAACAGACACCTACTCCGAAATCTACAACACGCCATACGACGACCCAACGCAACCTCCCCCCAGAGTCGCCGCATTTCTAGACTACCTCTACATCGGCATCAAAGAACTTCACCCCCTTCTTGACATTCGCACCCTCCCAACGGGAAGGGTGTTGGACATCCTTGACCAGAAACTCCGGGAGGAACCTATCGAAGGCTTCACAAACGCCTATGACTTTTACCGGGATAACACCCACATCAATGGTGAAGGACGACACCTCGCCGTTCTGTCTTTGCTCACAGCGATTCTTGAAAAAGATGTGCGCACCTTGAGTTTCGTTCCTTACTCCACCATGCCCCCCAACCCACTCAGGACTTTTGTCAGGGAGGTGATATGGTATACCTTCACAGAAGATCACCGGACCAAGGTGCTCTGGGAGCCCTATGGTCGCATCGACAAAAACCAGCTCAACTTCACTGGGACTTTGCAACGCAGCTCCAATCTCCAGACCTGGACAATTCTTGAAGACGCCACTTCACCCCACAATTTGACCGCTGAGACTCCGCCCGTCTTCTTTCGTTCGACCCGTTGAATCGCTCTCACCGCCGAAACTTGCCCGACTAGACCCTGCCATGGCACCCGAGGACACCCGCCTGGCCAGAGCGTAGCCGTTACCGCTCCATCGCCAACCACGACTACTCCCCATCGATTCGCACACCACCATCATCGAACCCGGCCGCGCCGAGAAGAACTACTGGCGCGATCTCTGGCGTTATCGCGAACTCTTCGAGGTCCTCGCACGGCGGGATATTTCCGTTCGCTACAAGCAGACCATCATCGGAATCGCTTGGGCGGTGATTCGCCCCTTTCTCACCATGATCGTTTTTACGGTGATCTTCGGAAAAGTCGCCAAACTCCCCTCGGACGGGGCCACCCCCTATCCTCTCCTCGTCTTCGCCGGGATGCTTCCCTGGACCTTTTTCTCCACCGCCCTCTCGGAGTCTTCCAACAGCCTGGTCGCCAACGCCAACCTGATTTCAAAGGTCTACTTCCCTCGCCTCATCGTGCCCACTGCAACCGTGGTCGTCGCATTTGTCGATTTCGCTATCAGCTTTGTAATCATGGTCGGAATGATGGTCTGGTATCAATTCCTCCCCGACTGGAACATCCTCCTCCTTCCCATCTTTGTCCTGATCGGGTTCCTCGCTGCGCTCGGCCCCGGACTCTGGATCACGGCTCTCAATGTCAAGTATCGGGATTTCCGTTACGTCATCCCCTTTTTCGTTCAATTTGGTCTCTACATCTCACCGGTGGGCTTTTCCAGCGCGGTCATACCCGATCAGTGGCGACTCCTCTACAGCCTCAATCCCATGGTGGGAGTCATCGACGGCTTTCGCTGGTGCCTCCTCGGAGGCGAGAGCACCATCTATTGGCCGGGTTTTGCCCTTTCCATCGGGATCACCGTCTTATTCCTATATTTCGGAATCCGCCAATTTCGCAAGACGGAAAAATCTTTCGCTGATCTGATTTAAAACGCCCCTGTCTCCTGTCTCCTGTCTCCTGTCCCCTGTCCCCTGGCCCCTGGCCCCTGAATGCCCGAACACCATTTCATCACCGGAGTTGCTGGTTTCATCGGAAGCCACCTCGCCGACGCACTTCTCGCCGATGGCTGTCACGTCTCCGGGATCGATGACTTTTCCCTGGGACGCGAGGAAAATCTCGCCCTCGCCAGTCGGTCAAACTGCTTCAAGCTGATCCGGGGCGATGCGCGGGATGCCCGCATCATGACGGAAAGTCTGCAGGCGGCCACCGAGACCCTTGGCGACATTTCACTCGCGTGGCACCTTGCGGCCAACAGCGATATCTCAGCCGGAGTCGCCGATCCGACAATCGACTTCGAGCGAACTCTTCAAACCACTTTTGCCACCGCTCAAGCCGGTAAAACCATTGGAGTCAAACGAATCGCCTTCGCCTCAACTTCAGCGGTTTATGGCGAACTGCAGGGAACCTTGACGGAAGAGTCTGCCCCCCTACTCCCCATTTCCAACTACGGAGCCACCAAACTCGCCAGCGAAGCCCTCCTCAGCGCGGCAGCGGAAACAAGTCTGGACCGACTCTGGATCTTCAGGTTTCCCAACGTCGTCGGCCCCCGATCCACCCATGGTGCCATTCACGATTTCGCCCATCGACTCGCCAAGCGACCGGATTCCCTCAAGGTACTCGGAGATGGCACTCAGCAAAAACCCTATCTGCACGTATCGGAACTGATCGAGGCCATGAGGTTTATCGTCAAACACGCCGAAGAACGCAGAAATCTCTACCTCATTGGCCCCGAGGGACCGGGCACCCAGGTGTCTTTCATGGCAGAGTCTTCCATCGACCGAATGGCCCCTGGAACTCCCATCAATTACACGGGCGGGGATCGCGGCTGGGTGGGCGATGTGCCCCGGTTCTCCTACAGCACCGAAAAACTGCGCCAACTGGGCTGGAAACCCCAACTGGATTCGGATGGCGCAATCCTCCGCGCCATTGATGACGTGGCCAGAGACCTCGGGTTCTAGCCCGAGGGGGGACGCCCCCATCGTCAAGTTCTCCCTCGGGCGTACGACCCGACACCCAAGTTTTCAAGGGGACACCACAGATTTGATCAACTGCGCCATCATACTCGCCGGAGGGAAAGGCACCCGGCTTGCCGCCATCCATGGCGACATTCCCAAGGCACTCGTGCCGGTGGGAGGCAAGCCCGTCCTGGGACACCAACTGGAACTTCTCGCGAATCATGGCTTTGACGATGTCAGAATCTTCGCCGGTCATCTCGCAGAGCAGATCGAAGACTACGTTTCCCGAAATGCCCCCAACGGAATGGCGGTTCAGTTGGAAATTGAATCCGAACCGCTGGGAACTGCCGGATGCGTAATCAACGCCCTCGATTCTCTGCCCGATCAGTTCGCGGTTCTCTATGGTGACACCATGATGGCCGTCAACCTCCGGCGTATGGCCGACCACCACCTCGAACAGGGAGCCGACATCACTGCGCTGGTCCACCCGAACGATCACCCCCACGATTCCGACCTGGTTGAGACCGATGAAGGAAGTTGGATCACCGCGCTCCATCCCTACCCCCATCCGGAAGATGCCTGTTTTCGCAATCTGGTCAGCGCCGCGCTCTACGTGGTTCGAAGAGAAGCGCTCCGTGCTCTTGCCGGCGTTCCGTGCAAACGGGATTTTGCCAAGGACGTCTTCCCCCTGCTTCTCGATTCGAATTCCCGGCTGCTCGCCTACCACTCCAACGAATACATCAAGGACATGGGGACGCCGGAACGGCTGGAGAAAGTCAACCGGGCCTGGGAATTCGGAACGATTCAGTCGATCGCATCCGGTCGCCTCCAGCCCGCCATTTTCTTCGACCGCGACGGCACCCTTAATGAGTGGAACGGCTACGTGAGGAGACCGGAGGACCTTCACCTCATCGAGGGCGCTCCCGAAGCCCTCCGCCGACTTCGCGAATCCGGCTATCGTCTCATCGTTTTGACCAATCAACCCGTCATCGCCCGGGGTGAAGCCACCGAGGCTGACCTCGCCGCCATCCACCGCAAACTGGAATGGGAACTCGGTCTCCAGGGAGCTTTTGTCGACGCCATCTACTACTGTCCTCATCATCCCGATTCCGGTTTTGAAGGGGAAAGGCCCGAATTGAAGAGGGACTGCGACTGCCGCAAACCGGGCACGGCCATGCTCCAACAGGCCGCCGAGGACCACCATCTCGACCTCTCCCGATCCTGGATGATCGGGGATTCCACACGCGATATCGAGATGGCGAATCGAGCGGGAATCCATTCCGTCCTCCTCGGCACAGGAGAAGCCGGAAATGACGGTTCTTTTCCGGACTCCCGGACCACCCTTAGAGCACGGAACTTAGGGGAAGCAGTCGACGCTTTCAGGAACTCGATTTCTTGACTGGGAGACGGGAGACGGTACACGGGAGAGGGGTCACGGGACACGG
>CAZLUZ010000259.1:0-4576 GCA_964562825.1 uncultured Akkermansia sp. | reverse complement strand
CAGTTTCACGGTCATCTCCCCCTCGTCCCGGAGGAGTCGTTGCAGTTCCATGACGGCCTTGGTCGGGATGATGACGGTGGATTCCTGACCCTCGGGTAGCTCGAGGTCCTGCTCCACCATGGCGAGCCGTCGGCCGTCGGTGGCGACCAGGGTGATTTTGCCATCACCGAGGGTGAAATTGACACCGTTCAGCACATAGCGCGTCTCGTCGGTGGAGATGGCATAGGCGGTCTTGCGCAGGGCGTCGAAAAGGATCTTCTGGTCGAGCACGTACCCCCGGGCGTCGGCAAACTCTCCGATCTTGGGAAACTCCGATTCACTGAGCCCCAGAATCTTGAAAAAACTGGGACCACTGCTCAGCGAAGCGGTATTCCCGTCGTCGACCGATACCGAAACCCGTTCGCCGGGAAGTTCGCGAACGATGCTGCCGAGACGGCGGGCGGGCAGGGTCGTCCGGCCAGGCTCTTCGATGTCGGCGGGCACCCGCACGGTGATGGCGACATCCAGGTTGGTGGTGGAAAGTTCCAGGCCCAATTCGTCCGCCTGGATGAGAACATTCGAGAGAATCGGGAGGGTCGTCTTGGTCCCAACCACGTGCTGGACCTGCGTCAGGGCATCCTGAAAAACGTCTCGATCGATCTGAAACTTCATGAACCGGTAGAGTGTGAACGCGATTTCAGAGACTGTCTAACGCAAAAATGGTTCATCCCCCGAGCCGGGAAAAACGGCCTCCCATTCGGGGGGCTGGAGTCGTTCTCCGGGCCGGTTGTCGTGGGATTTCGACGGTCTCCCCGGGCGCGGCTTCTCTGTCCTGGCGAGGGGTTCACTGCGGGCGATACGCCGCCGGATCAGACCGATCGAGTGGCGCAGGGATTCCGACTTCTGGCATTTCGCCTTCACCGCCTTGGTCGCATACAGGATAGAGGTATGGTCCTTGCCGAAACTCGCCGCCACCTCCTTGAGCGAGTGGTTCGTCAGGTCTCGGCAGAGAGCCATGGCCACGTGGCGCGCCTTGGTCACCTCCGCCGTCCGGCTGGTGCCCTCGAGATCGCGGACCGCCAGGTTGAAGTAATCGGCCACGACCCGCTTGATCTCCTCCAGGCTGATGGGCCGGTCACGCTCCAGGTCGACCATGTCGGAGAGCAGATCCTCCATGCGGTCGTCATCGAGTTCCTTCTCCCCCATGGTCGTGACCAGGGCGGTGCGGATGAGGGCACCCTCGAGTTGGCGCACGTTGTGGGAGACTCGGCCCGAGATGCGCGCGATGGCCTGGTCCGAAACCTCCAGCCGCCATTCGTCCCGCTTTCGCCGCAGGATCGCCTCGCAGGTTTCGTCGTCGGGCGAACCGATCTCTACGGTGAGACCCCACTGCATCCGGGAGACCAGCCGCTCCTCCAACTCGGAAATCTCCGAGGCGAGGCAATCGCTGGTCATCACGATCTGGTTCTGGGCGTTGACCAGCGAGTTGAAGGTGTGGAAAAACTCCCGCTGAAAGCCGGACTTTCCGCCGAGGAACTGCACGTCGTCGATGAGGAGGAGGTCCACCTCGCGGAACTTTTTCCGGAAGGCCGTCTCCGAGGAGTTGCGGATGGCGTCGATGTAGTCGTTGGCAAACTTCTCCGCTCCCACGAAAAGGACGCGGGCGTGGGGGCGCTTTTCCAGGAAGGCCCAACCGATGGCGTGGAGCAGGTGGGTCTTGCCCAGGCCGGAGGCGGAGTGGAAAAAGAGCGGTTGGTAGGTGCTGCCGGGCTTGTCCACCACGGCCCGCGCCGCGGCCACCGCCATGGCTGAATTTTCGCCCACGACGAAGTTGTCGAAGGAATGGACATCCGTGAGACCGGCCGCTCGCCCCTTTTCGAGAATCTCCTCGCGGGTCAGGGGACGGCGCTTTCGCGCGGGCTTGCGACGGGCCGGCTCATCGGTCGCCGGCACCGTTTCGGGAAAGTCGGGAAACAAATTGGCCCGCGGTATCGGGGTCTCCTCGGCCCGGCTGAAATCGAAGGAAAAGCTGTTAAGACTTCCTAGATGTTTGTCGAGGCTGGATTTCAGCAGGTCCCGGAAATTTTCTTCGATCCAAATCGCATACATGGATCCGGGGACGGAAATGAGGGCCTGGCGACCCTCGACCTGCACGAGGCGAGTATGACTGAACCAGAGGTCAAAGGTCGGCTCGCCAAGTGCGGATCGAAGGTCTCCGGAAACACGTTCCCATACCGTTTGGAGTTGTGCGGAACTCAGTGGCTGGTCGGACGGGATCGCGCTTTCGGCAGGCATGGTGGTGTGCGGTGGTCGATTGCCCGGAGGAGTTGAGTGGATTCTCCGAACGCTGTGGTGGTTGTCATGCGGTTCACTGATAATCAGTGAGTTGTAGGTGCAGCGGTGGTGTCGAATGGGCGCAGGTATCTACCCTGTGTCGGATTCAACCCCACTGGCTGGCGTGCGAAAAGCAAGTCCCGGACCAGTTTAGTTAAACACTAAATAGACAGAATTACGGCAGGTATTTCTTCTGGTTCGGGTCTGACTTTCGCGAGTTTTACCCCTAACCACGGCTTGGGTTTTTGCCAACTAAAAAATGCTTCGGACTCGCGAATTTCTTCCCTTGCCGACCTTTTTTTCGCCCTCGAATCGGCTCCCATGCCGAGGTCGGAAAATCAGAGGATTCGTATAGTGTTAGCCCAAGAAATCAATGAATACAGATAGTAAAGAAAGCTGAACTTTCCTGAAAATTTGGGAGAAGCACGGCCTCGGGAAAGGCTCAATGGTGTCTCTGTGGTGCCTCGGTCTGACCCGGGCGGGCCGAGGGTATGCCGAGCCCGCAAGCGAGGGTGAGCAGGCAGCTCAGCGGCCACATCCACACGTAGCTCAGGGTGGGTGCGACGGAGTCTCCGCCGGTGGTGAGTTCGTAAGTGGGCAGTTGGGCCAGCCAGGTGATGTCCGCGCCCGCTTTCTCCACCAGCACCCAGATATCGGTCCGAACGAAGAGGGTGAGGAGCATGGAGATGGCGGCACCCACGATGAGGCCGCGCATGCCGCCGCGGCCCAGCATGGCGCAGAGAAAAATCGCCAGGATCGGCCCGACGGTGTAGGCCGTCATGCCGAAAGCGAGCGGCAGGATGGGGATGTTGTCCCGGGCGATCTCGATGACGAAGGTGAAGGCGACCAGAGCGATGCCCCACATGATGACGAGGAGATGGGACTCCCGGAGCAGTTGTTTGTCGCTGATCTTGACCTGGCCTTTCTCCGGATGATGGATGAGGGACATCGTCGTCTGGCTCAGGGCCGCGAGGATGGAATCCAGGCTCGAGATGGCGGCGGCGAAGACCCCGGCGAGGATCAGCCCGCTGAGCCCCACCGGCAGGGCAGTGACGATCCAGATGGGAAAAATGTAGTCCGGTTTGGCGGGCACGGGCACTCCCGCGGCGGTCCCGTCCTCTTCGAGGATGCGGGGAGCGGAGGCCATTGCCTCGTCGATCGCCGGTTGCAGCGGTTCTCCCTCCTCGACCTG
The DNA here is from genome assembly GCA_964562825.1 of uncultured Akkermansia sp. Taxonomy (GTDB): domain Bacteria; phylum Verrucomicrobiota; class Verrucomicrobiia; order Verrucomicrobiales; family DEV007; genus Arctic95D-9. Next base: position 1,071 of record CAZLUZ010000259.1, on the reverse strand, counting down.
AACGTCCATGATGACGGCGGCCTCCTCCGGGGTGAAGCCCCGGTTCTCGTAGTGGACGAACAAGGCGAGTCCCACCACGAGCATCAGCAGGGTGATGATCTGACCCACGGAGCTGAAAATGATCGCCTTTGACGCTTCGCGGGAGTTCCGACAGCAGAACATGCGCTGGGCCATGAGTTGATCGGTGCCGAAGATGCCCAGATTCTGGAAGGGCACGGCGAAGAGGGCGACCCAGAGAGTGAACTGCAGGTCTGCCTGGACCCGGGTGTCGAGAATGCGGCTGCGGCCAAATTCGTCGGCGGTCTGCCACATGCCGCCGAAGCCGCCATCGATTCCGGAGACCAGGGCGATGAGGGCGATGAATCCGCCCACGAAGAAGAGGAGGAACTGCATCACGTCCGTCCAGATGACGGTGCGCATGCCTCCCATGAGGGTCCAGGCGATGGCGAAGACGCCGATGGCGATGATGCAGGCCCAGAGCGGCATCCCGGTGGCGATGACGAGCGGGATGGCGGCGACGAGAACGCGCACGCTCTGGGCGAGGATGCTGCCCACGGTGAAAAGCACGGTGGTCAGCGTCTTGGCCGAATCCCCCAGGCGCATGCCCATGTAATCGTAGGGGCTGTAGATCTCCTTTTCGTAGTAGACCCGGACGAAGTAGAGTCCCACCAGGATCCGGGCGATGATGGAGCCGATGGCCCACTGCAGGTAGGTGAAATCGCCGTTGAGGGCGAAGAGGATGCCGGGAACGCCGATGAAAGTGACTCCGGAGATCTCCGTGGCGATGATGGAGCCGCTGACGGCCGGCCAGGGGAGGGACTTGCCGCCGAGGAAGAAATCCCGGATCGAGGCCTGTTTGCCCCGCAGGGCGTGTCCCACCAGGGTTGTCAGACCGAGGTACCCGGCCACCACAGCCCAGTCGATCCAGTGAAAGCCGAATTCTCCAGTCGTCATGATGTTTTTTTGCCGGCCCGGCCGGATCGACGGGGTTTGGCGACGGACCGGAGAGGGCGAGACCGCTTACTCAACAGGGTGGGGCGGGGGATGCAACCCTGTTGAGGGGGCGAAACC
>CAZLUZ010000258.1:0-4686 GCA_964562825.1 uncultured Akkermansia sp. | reverse complement strand
AGTCGAGCAGCGACGTCTTCCCGTGATCGACGTGCCCCATGAAGGTGACGACGGGAGGACGCTCGATGAGCTTGTCCGCCTCGATCTCTTCCGGATCGGGAATCTCGGGTTCCTCGATGATCTCCTCGACCTTGTGAACGCCGGCACCCTTTTCCCGCTTCTCCTGCTCGAGGACGAACCCATTGTTCTCGCAGACCTTCGCCGCGATCGCCGGCTCGATGGTCTGGTCGGCACTGGCGAACACGTCCATCGCCATCAACTCCTTGATCAGCTTGAAGGGCTTCAGCCCCATCAAATCCGCCAGTTCACTCACCACGATGGGCGACTTGATGTGCACCACTTTCTGCCCGTCGACCTCCTCGACCCGCTTTTCCTCCTCGGGTTCCTCGGCCTTTTTCTCCGGTTCCTTGATCGCGGGTTTGGGCCCCTCCTTGCCCAGATGTCCGAACACGGAGCCTTCCTCGGCCTCTACTTTTTTCCGGGCCTTTTTCTTGGGCTTGTCCTCCTCGAAGAGATTGAGGGCTTCCGCCTTCTGATCATCGAGGGACTTGGACTGTTTCCGTGGGGGACTCTTGGCTTTTTCCGACATAAATTCGTTTTCAACTAGGGCCGTCGCGACTGCAGCGCGGCGGTGTAAGGGATTATCATGGGATCTCTCGAAAGGTTGTCAATCGCTCTGCCTGGTTTCGTCACGCCTCGGCGGGGCTCGCTTCGTCGCCGACGTCCTCCTCCTCGCCCTCACCCATGGCGGCGCGAGCCTTCACGGAGATGAGCTTCGCCTCGTCCACTCCGATCTCGAGGATGTCGGCGATGTCGACCTCGTCGACATCGTGGGCCAGCATGGTCAGAGTGTTGACTCCTCCGCGAACCAGTTCGGTGGCCTGGTCCAGTCCGATGCCGGCAGCAGCGATCTCCTGGGCCGCCTCCGCGATCTTGGCCTCAAAGGCTTCGTGAGCCGATTCGTCTTTCTGCACCTGGACATCCCAACCCACCAGGCGGGTAGTCAGCCGCACGTTCTGGCCACGACGCCCGATCGCCTTGGACAATTCCTCTTCGTCGACAAAAACTCGGATCGACTGCTTGTCCTCGTCGATCTGGATCGACTTGATCGCCGCCGGCTTCAGCGCATCCTCGACAAAGGCGCGGAGATCATCGCTGTAGCGGATGATGTCCACCTTTTCGTTGTTGAGTTCGCGGACGATGTTCTTCACCCGCGCCCCCCGCAGACCAACGCAGGCGCCTACCGGATCGACCTTCTCGTCCTCGCTGTATACCGCCACCTTGGTTCGGTATCCCGCCTCGCGGGCCAGGGCTCGTATCTCGACGGTTCGATCGGCGATCTCGCTCACCTCCGACTCGAAAAGGCGCCGCACGAAGTTGGGGTGACTCCGCGAGAGAATGATCTCGGGTCCCCGGGCTCCGTTCTCGACGGCGACGACATAGACGCGGATACGGTCGCCGGCGTTGTATTCCTCGGTCGAAACCCGTTCTCTCTGGGGCATGATTCCCTCGAACTTACCCAGGTCGATCCAGACGTCTCCGCGCTCGAAGCGGCGCACCGTTCCGCTGACGATGTCTCCCGCGCGATCCTTGAACTCGTCGTAGATCATCTCTTTCTCGGCCTGGCGGAGACGCTGGAGCATGGTCTGCTTGGCCGTCTGGGCGGCGATTCGCCCGAAATCCCCCGGGGTGATGTCCACCTCGAGTTCCGCGTCCACGTCGATCCCAGGAGACAGGCGACGGGCGGTAAAGATATCGATTTCGTCGTAGGGATTCTCCACCCGATCCCGCACGATGAGGGTGGCGTACGCGCGGATGTCACCCTTCTCCGGGTCGACCTGGATTCTCAACTCCCGGGCGGGGCCGATTTTTTTGCGCAGGGCGGACTGCAGGGCGGTCTCCAGCGCTTCGACCATCGTTTCACGCTTGATCCCCTTCTCCACCTCGTAGTATTCAAAGAGTGAGAGTAGCTCGTTTGTCATTTCTGTAACCGCCTGAAATTGAGACAAAAAAAAGCGGGAGGTCAGGCCCACTTTCGATTTCTTTTCGTCTCCCTGGAGAAACGCCCAATCTCAGCTTTGCGAAGGGTAAGATAATGAGGCAAGAGGATTAAGCAAGGTGGAAATAACCGCGCAAAGCAGCCTCAGCCCCAGCCCACCCCCCATGAGACCGACATTCGAGGCCATCACCTTCGACGCCGCCGGAACGCTGATTCGTCTCCGCGAGCCGGTGGGGACCACCTATTCGCAAGTGGCTCGCCGGCACGGGGTGATGGCTTCTCCCCGAGACTTGGAGGAGGCCTTTCGTGCCGCGTGGAAAACAGCACTGCCCCCCTTTGCTTCCCCGGACGATAACGCCACGGAGAAGGACTGGTGGAGGAGTCTGGTCCGGGAGGTTTTCCGCATCTCCCTCGCGGAGCTGCCTTCACCCGACCTTTTCGACGAGATGTTCGAGGATCTTTTCTCGCATTTCGCCAGGCCGGGGGTCTGGGAGGCCGTGCCGGGGAGCCGGTCCCTTCTGGAAGAACTGCGATCGCGGCGCATTCCCCTCGCCATTATTTCAAACTTCGACGACCGCCTGCGGGCCATCCTCTCCGATCTGAACATGATTGAAGCCTTCCGCTGGATCATCCTCTCGGCGGAGGTTCGCTCGGCCAAGCCGAACCGGGCGATCTTCGATGAAGCCATCCGGCGGATCGGACTGCCGCCGGATCGTATCCTCCACGTGGGTGATGATCCGGTGCGCGATGGTGAAGGGGCTCGCTCCGCGGGCATGGCCTGCCATCTGGTGGGAAAAAACGGTGGCACCCTGGGAGATATCGTGGAAAAGTTTCGCTTGCGCCGAACTCATTACTGAATACCCTGCCCCCCCTCAATTGAGGACAGATAGCTCAGTCGGTAGAGCAGTTGGCTTTTAACCAATTGGTCCTGGGTTCGAGTCCCAGTCTGTCCACTCTCACGGCCCACTCCTCGCCGCCCGCCATCTCCCGGATCGATCCTGGCCCGGGCGTCGCTTCTTCGGCCTTCGCCTTTTTTGGGGCCGACCCGAAGCCTGTCCCCCCCCAAATTCGCGTTGACATTGCCGGGTTTCCCCGTCGAAACGTAGACTCCTCCCGAATCCAAACCAGCAAGCGAACCCATGTCAGTCTTAGTAGGAAAACAGGCGCCCAGTTTCGAGGCCAAGGCAGTCGTCAACGGCAAGATCGTTGACCATTTCTCTCTCGATCGCTATCGGGGCCAGAAATATGTCGTTTTCTTCTTCTACCCGAAGGATTTCACTTTTGTCTGTCCCACCGAATTGCACGCTTTCCAGGATTCCATCAAGGAGTTCGAGGATCGCAACGTCCAGGTCGTGGGATGCTCCACCGACACGGAGATGTCGCATTGGGGCTGGCTGCAGGTCGATCGGGCCAAGGGCGGTATCGCCGGGGTCACCTACCCCATCGTGGCCGACACGAACAAAACCATCTCGGCCGCCTATGATGTCCTGGTCGGTAGCCTGCAGCTCTGCGAGGAGGGCAACCTCCGTGCCGAAGGCGAGTTGATCGCCTACCGCGGGCTCTTCCTCATCGACAAAGAGGGCGTGGTCCAGCACCAGGTGGTCAACAACCTGCCCCTCGGGCGATCGGTGAAGGAAACCCTTCGTATGGTCGATGCACTGCAGCACTTCGAGCAGCACGGCGAAGTGTGCCCGATGGATTGGTCCCTCGGAGAGCAGGCGATGGAGGCCAACCACGAGAGCACCGCGGATTATCTCGCCAGAACCGGGAAGTGATCTCCCCCTTTGCCCCCGGACGATTCCCCTGGAGAACCGTCCGGGTGCCGGTGGACGCGGACTCGGGCCACTTGCCCGGTTCCACTTCACTCTGGTGGTTGGACGCCCCAGGGAGGAATTTCAGGCGCACTGCCGGCGCCTCGCCTCTCCTAGGGAAAGATCCCCAACTCCAGATACGACTTCGCCACCTTGTCGATGGCGAACTTGAAGGCCGCGACTCTCAGGTCGGGCAGGTCCTCGCTCCGCCAGGTTTCGTAAAGGTCCGCCGCCGCATTGGCCATCGTTTCGCCGAGAGCCGCGCGGACCAGGTCCAGTTCGCGGTGGCCCGCCGTGAGGAAGTGGCGCTGCTCGGCACTCGCCCGGCGTCCGGTGAGCGACTCGATCGTTCCTAGAATCCGCAGATTGGCCTCCCTCTCATAACCGGAACTCATCCGCTCGAAGCCGACGTGGGAGAGATTCTTCAACCACTCGAAGTAGGAGACGGTGACTCCGCCCGCATTCAGGTAGACATCCGGGATCATCAGCACACCTTTCTTCCGCAAAATCTTCTGCGCTTCGGCGGTGACGGGACCGTTGGCGGCCTCCGCGATGACCTTTGCCCGAATCCGCGACGCGTTCTCGCCGTTGATCTGATCCTCCAGGGCCGCGGGGACGAGGATGTCGCAATCGGCCTCGAGCAGCTTCGCCGAATCGGGCACGTTGATCGCCCCGGGGAAATCGAGGATCGACCCCGTCTCCCGTCGGTGCTCCACGACCGACTCCAGATCGAGGCCGTCCTCGTCGTATATCGCTCCCTCGTATTCGGCCAGACCGACGATTATCGCCCCACCAATCCCTTCGAGTAACCGGTCCGAATGATAGCCGACGTTACCCAGGCCCTGAACGATCACCGTCTTGCCCGCCACGCCGGGC
>CAZLUZ010000257.1:1357-4711 GCA_964562825.1 uncultured Akkermansia sp. | reverse complement strand
CGCTTCGGCCCCCTTCAAGGCCGACGAGAGCGTCGCCAACAGGGCCTCGAGCGTCGGGTGCATGGGGAGACGGTTACGTCACGCCGGGGGATGGCGTCAAGCGTTGTCGTGGCGTGGGGAGAGGTCGCCACGCCAACGGGCGGGATCGACACGATAGTAATCGCGCAGTTCCCCGTAGAGTTCCTCGTGCTCCTCGGCCAGCTCTTCCGGTCGTTCGAAAAAGGTTTCCGTGGCCACGGCGAAGAACTCGGCCGGGTCCTCGGCTCCGTAGGGATCGAGCAGGGGCTCGCGCCCGGATTTTGCGGCACGTTTGAGCCCCTCGAATTCTCGCCGCATCACCGCGGCCCAATCGACGTATTCGTCGCGGGAATCGAGAATCGGGGCGCCGTCGGTCGAGCCGTCGGCGTGGTCGAGCTGGTGGGCAAACTCGTGGAGCACCACGTTCATTCCGTCGCTCCGCCGCGCCGCTCCGTCCCGGACGCTGTCCCAGGCCAGCACGACCGAACCGGTGCTCCAGGATTCGCCCAGGCGAACTTCGGTGGGGTCGTCGTCATCCTCGTCGATGGAGAACACCCGGGGCCGGGTGTCCCGGAAGGCGCCGGGATAGAGCAGGATGGAGTGAAGGCCGGGAAAGAGCCTGTCCCCGGGCCGTCCCACGAGGAGCAGACACGCCTGGGCGGCGATGAGAACCTGCATCTTTTCCCGGACCCGGGGCAGTCCACCGCAGGCCTCGAAGTTCTTCCGGTGAACGAACTCCAGAATGCGCCGCTGCAGCTCGGCCCGGTGCGGATCGGGCAGACACCGATAGACGGCGAAGGTCCCCCGCAGGTAGCGGTCCCAGGCCTCGGGGAAATCCCCGACCACCCGCAGTCGCCTCCGCCAGATCTCGAGTGCCCCGAAACCGATGAGGAACAGGCCGGCGAGAGCGATGTAGATGCCCAGCATGCCACGAATCGAGATCACCCGACACCCCGATCGGGGTACCGCCACTCGCCCCGATACTCTCTCCGGAGCAGTCCGTTGGCCTCGTCGTCTCCGAGAATGCGCTCTCGATCGCCATCCCACGCGATGCTGCGGCCCAGTTTCCAACTGATCATGCCGAGCAGGCAGAGATTGGTCGAGCGGTGGGCGATATCCACGTCGGCCACGGGGCGGCGCTTCTGCTCGATGGACTCGATGAAGTCAGCCCAGAGCGGAGGCACGTTGTGACCATCCTTCTCGTCATCGAATTGCGGGGGCTCGTGAACGCTCGTCCCTCCCTTCGCCGGGTGGAAGGTCCAGCCGTCCCGCCAGCCCAGGTGGAAGATTCCCTCCGATCCGTAGAAATCGCAGCCGACCCGGCTGCCGGCTCCACCCTGACCGCCGAAGCGCCGGTGCTCCCAGATGGCGGTGAACCCATCGAACTCGTAGGTCGCCACCTGGTGATCGGGCGCGTCGGTGGTCTGTTCACGGTCGTTGCACACGGCGGGGCCCCGGACGGGGCGCCCCCCCGAGCAGTGGACGGTTCGGGGCGCGGTCTCCTCGCTCCACCAGAGGATCTGATCGAGCCAGTGCACTCCCCAGTCTCCGAGAGTGCCGTTGGCGAAATCGAGGAAATTGCGGAAGCCGCCCGGGTGGATTCTCTTGTTGAACGGCCGCAGCGGCGCGGGACCGCAATAGAGGTCCCAGTCCATGGTTTCCGGCACCGGGCTGTTGGGAGTGGGCGTTTCCCGACCTCCGCTGCTGTGAACGTAGGCCTTGACCAACCCGATCTCACCGGCGCCGCCGCGGCGGAGAAAATCCATCCCGCTGAGGTGGTGGGGCCCGATCCGGCGGTGCAGCCCCACCTGAACCACCCGGTCGGCGGCGCGCGCCCCCACCACCATGGCCCGGCTCTCCCCGATGGTGTGCCCGGTCGGCTTCTCCACGAAGACGTGCGCCCCAGCCTCGACGGCGGCGATGGTCTGGAGGGCATGCCAATGGTCCGGAGTGGCCACGATGACGATCTCGGGTCGCTCTTTCTCCAACAGTTCCCGGAAATCCCGATAGGCGCGGGGCATGGTTCCCGTGAGACCCTCCACCTCATCGGCAGAGACCTCCAGTTCGTGGGCATCGACATCGCACAGCGCATCGACCCGGCAGCGCCCGTCGGCAAGGGCCACGCGGAGGATGTTCATTCCCCACCAACCGCTACCGATCAGGGCTGTCCGGTATCGCTTCCCCGACTTGTCGGCGCCGCGAATCAGCGGAGCAACTCCCGCGGACGCCACCCCCGCCGTGGCGGAAACCAGAAAATCACGTCTCTTCATATCCATCTCATCGACAACAAAACAGAAAACACCGGAAAAAGAAAAGGCGCTTTCCGGGGCGGGAAGAAGCGCCTGGTAACACCCGGGAGCATTGCACGGTCCCAGCCCGGGAGCCGAGGCAACGAAAAAGGCGCCGCAGCGACTGCGGCGCCCGAGTTTCATTTGATGGTTGGACGGGGGGAAACGGGGACGAAACCCGCCGGTTTACTCGGCGTCTTTCTTGCCCTTGCCTTTTCCTTTGCCCTTGGGCTGAGCGGCAAGTTCTTCCTGGTCGAGTTCGCCGTCCTTGTTTTTGTCTTTGGCGGTGAAGAGCTTGACCGGGTCCTTGCCATCTTCCTTCATCTTCTGGGCAGCCGGACTGGCGAGAAACTCATCCTGGGAGAGGGTTCCGCTGTTGTCCGTGTCGAGTTTTTTCAGCATGGCCGCGGCACGCTTGGCCGGATCCCCCTTGCCCTTGCCTTTCGGCTTGTCATCACTCTGGGCGAGACCGGCGGTGCAGAGAGCGGCAAACGCCAGGGAACAGATCACGATTTTTTTCATTCTATGTTGGTTGAGTCTTTGATTGAGCAGGCGGTTTCGAGACCGCCAACCTGATTTCAACACCGCGATTTTTCCCGGGTTGCGAAGAAAAAAAGGGAAATCACGCTTTTTTCAGGAGGGCCTCGATGAGTTGATGGTTGCGGGACACGAGATGCCTCCGGTCTTCGAGCAGCCCGGCCGCGAGGAGAGCGCCGTCGAAGAGTTGGTCCGCGACCAGCCCGGCCAGCTCCGGATTCGATTCTCTCGCTCCGGCGAGAAGTTTGATCAGATCATGTCGCGGATTGATCTCGAACTCGACCTCGAGCGGGGGGGGCGTCTCGTCGGGTTGCATGGCTCTCATCATCTGCCGCATCTGAGGCGACATGCCGTGTTCCGGGGTCAACGCCGCCACGGGGCTCGCGATCAGTCGATTGCCCGCCGCCACTATTTTCACCCTGTCTCCGAGATGTTCCCGGAGGAAGGTGCAGAGCGAGTCCAGGGCGGTCTGCTCCAGCGCGTCGCGCATCCCCTGGGCCGTGAGCCCCGG
>CAZLUZ010000257.1:0-1347 GCA_964562825.1 uncultured Akkermansia sp. | reverse complement strand
CCAGCGGCTCGCCCTGGGTTTCGACGTGATCCTCCAATTCCAGATCGGCCCGGTCGATCGAGACGAGGTCTTTCTCCTGAAACTGGTGAAGGTGTTGAACCAGGTATTCGTCGACCGAGTCGAAAAAGAAAACCACCTCGATCCCGCGTGCCTTGAAGGCCTCGAGGTAAGGCCCCGCCTCCGCCGTCTCGCGATTCGGGGTGATCAGGTAGTAGATCTTCTCCTGGCCTTCCTTCGCACGAGTCAGATAATCCTCCAGGCCACAGGTTTCACCGGGCTCCGTCATCGAGGTCTCGACCCGAACCAGCTTCGCCAGATTTTCCCGGTGCTCAAAGTCCGTCACCACCCCCTCCTTGATGAAGCGGGAGAATTTTCGATAAAATTTGGCGAACTTCTCGGGGGCATCCCTCGCCTCGGTGTCGAGGAACTTGAGGAAGCGCTTGATCACGACCCGGTTCAACTTTCTCACCAGGGCACTGTCCTGCATGGATTCGCGGCTGATGTTCAGCGGCAGATCTCCGGAATCGATGACGCCCCGCAGAAATCGCGCCCACTCGGGAAGAAGCCCCTCCGGCTTGTCGTCGATGAGCACGTTTTTGCAGTAGAGCGACACCCCCGGCTCCATCTGGCCGAATCCAAACAGCTCCGTGTTCTCCGAGGGCACAAAGACGAGGGCGTTCAACTCGATGGGAGCGTCGGCGGAAAAGTGCATCCGATACTGCGGCTCGTCGAAGGCCCGCGAGGTGAACTTGTAGAATTCGGTGTATTCCTCCTCGGAAATCTCCGATTTCTGTTTCCGCCAGATCGCCTCGACCGTGTTGACCTTTTCTCCGTTGAGATGGAGGGGGAAAGCGACGAAGGCGGAGTAGTTCTCCAGGAGTCCTTTGATGACGGATCCCTGGCTGAATTTCTCGTGCTCCTCGGCGAGGTAGACCACCACCTTGGTGCCGCGCCGCTGGCCCGGGTCTTCGTCGATCTCGTAGCTCGAACGCCCGTCGCTGGTCCATCGGAGATGCTCCGCGTCCGGCCGCCAGTGGTGGGTGAAAACCTCGACTTTCCGGGACACCATGAAGGCGGAGTAAAAGCCCACCCCAAACTGCCCGATCAAGGCGCTCTCCTTCTTCGCCTGCTCCTCCATCGCCTTGAAGAATTGCCGGGAACCGGAATGGGCAATGGTCCCGAGGTTCTCGTGGAGTTCCTCGCGGGTCATCCCGATGCCGTAGTCGGTGATGGTGAAGGTCTTCGCCTCCTCGTCGGTGTGGATGTGAATTTCGAGGGGCAGATGGTCGTCGAAGATCTCCTTCTCGGTGAGCTGGAGGTGACGGAGCTTCTCCAGAGCGTCGGATG
>CAZLUZ010000256.1:4500-4713 GCA_964562825.1 uncultured Akkermansia sp. | reverse complement strand
CCATGTGAGAGTAGGTCGCCGCCAGGTTATAAGAAAAAGCCGTTCCCCACCCGGGGAACGGCTTTTTGTTTTTTCGATGCCTTCGGATTCCTCCGGTCACGCTTGTCATGATCGTGGCGACGCAGCCGCCTTCGTGAGAAAAAGAGCCTTTGCAAGACGCTCCATGCTCCACGCTCTGGCGAGCGCGGCGACGGACGTCGTGGGGCTCCACGA
>CAZLUZ010000256.1:0-4400 GCA_964562825.1 uncultured Akkermansia sp. | reverse complement strand
GAAGTGGGCCATCGAGAGCACGTTGGATGTCGCCGCCTTCGCCAGAAGGTGGCCGGGCGAGACGCTCCACGCTCTGGCGAGCGCGGCGACGGACGTCGTGGGGCTCCACGAGAAGTGGGCCATCGAGAGCACGTTGGATGTCGCCGCCTTCGCCAGAAGGTGGCCGCTGCGAGACGCTCCACGCTCTGGCGAGCGCGGCTACGGTGCATCCCCAATCTCACGAGAACGCGGCCTGGGAGATCCGCCATGTGCGCCGTAAAATGTCGCCGCCTTCGCCAGAAGGTGGCCGGGGCGAGACGCTCCACGCTCTGGCGAGCGCGGCTACGAAAGTCGTGGGGCTCCACGGGAAGTGGGCCATCGAGAGCACGTTGGATGTAGCCGCCTTCGCCAGAAGGTGGCCGCTGCGAGACGCTCCACGCTCTGGCGAGCGCGGCTACGGTGCATCCCCAATCTCACGAGAACGCGGCCTGGGAGATCCGCCATGTGCGCCGTAAAATGTCGCCGCCTTCGCCAGAAGGTGGCCGGGGCGAGGCGCTCCACTCTCTGGCGAGCGCGGCTACAATGCCGTGCAGGCCCGAGGAACCATCGATTTCCGGGAGACCGCGTCAGCCTACTTCTCCACGAAATGAAAAAGGTAGCTGCCCGCAGGCAGGGCTTCGAGGATTTCGGGAAGAACCGCGTGCGGAACAGCGGGGCACCCCTGGCTCCGCCCCAGCCTTGGTCCCCTCCCCCGCAGAAGGTTGTGCCACACCGCCCCATAGCTGACATAGTCCGCTCCGTGGAGCACGATGGCCCTGGATCTCGCGAGGTGATTCACCCCCCGATCGAGACCTTCCAGTCTCCGCGACGGGCCATGACTCCCCGTATATTCCTCCCCCACCCGGAACAAGCCCAGGCTGGTCTGATCCGATCCCCGATCGTTGGAGAACTCCCGCGCGAAAACTCCTCCCGACTCCCGGCCGTGGGCGACGAGACAACGCAGAACGGCCATGTCTTTCTTGTAGACCGTCATCCGCCGGAAGAATGACGGCAGGGAAAAATCGACGACGGCGAGGTGTTCAACCGAATCCGGATCGATACCGCGGTTCGACAGGGCGAAGCGGGCGGCTTCCAGCGCCTCAGCGCGGGGACGATCCAGCAGATAAAAGACGGCGACACCGACGGCAAACGCCGCGAGAGGGATCGAGGCCAGTAGTCGGAGACGACGGAACACCCCGGGGTGGCGCTGGTTTTTGCCGGAAAACGGTTCGAAGAATCAGATGATCCCGCCTCCCATCATCGTCCTGATGATCGCGACCACCAGAACCGAAACGTTGATGTAAAGTCCCGCCTTGTTGTCCCGCGCCAACGCCCCAAAAAGGATGCCCACGATTGCCGCCGCCATGGTGATCCACTGGATCCAGCCGAGCAAAGGGATCAGCCCGAAGGCCATCAGGACAAAACAACAGAGACCGATCAGGATGGATATGACATTCATTTGAGGATGGAAACCGATACGTAGTGTCGAAAACTTCGCCGGCCTGTCAACTGTCGATCGCGACACGGCGCGGTGGCGGCGATTCAGCCGGCGTTGCCGTCGAGGGACATGACCTCCTGACCCCGGCAAAAAACCGTGATTTTGCCCGACGACTCCGAGATGACGACAGCCAGCGAATCGGTGACCGCCGTGACCGCCGCCGCGGCGAGGTGCCTCGATCCCAGGCCTTTGGCAATATCCACCTTTTTTGTCAGGGGAGCGTCCAGATACACCCCGGCATATTCCACGATTCCTTTTGGGCTGATGACGAAGGCTCCATCGATCGATGCCAGCTCACGGAGCGTTTCCCAGAATCCCGAATCGTGGATGTTTCTCGACCGCCGGTTGTGACCCTTCAGCGGGTTCAGGATGAGGGGGCGCAGGTGAGGTTCCAGATCGCCGATCTCCCCGAGCACGAAAATGGTTCCAATCGGCTTTCCCTCTCTTCCCTCGGAAGCGAAACGGAGGGCGATCGTCAGGACCTGGACCAGTTCGCGCAGGCTGGTAAACTGGGTGACGCTCTCCACCGCATGGCGTGAGAACCAGGGAAAATCGCGCTTCGGATTGACCACGAGCAGATTGTCCAGCCTTTTGGAACCGGCCAGCCCCGTCAGACAGAGCACCGACTCCCCGACGTCCACGACTCCGTGGAACACCGCCATGATCACCCCCATATTGACTTGGGCGATCCGGTTTGCCGTCTTGCCCGGCACCTCGACGAAAAATTCGTGTTTGCGCTGGTTCTCCGGTTTTTTTTCGGAGGTCACCCAGATCAACTCCTCGTCGATGCGGTGCTTCTCCACCAGCCGCTGATCGATCACCAGTTCCGCGTAAACGAGCACCTTCGAGATGCCCAACTCGCGCGCCAACTCGAAACCATGCTGCACGAGGAGACGGGTCTCAGCCGCTTCCGTGGGCGGACTTGACGTCGATTTTGGTGATTCGGACAACGCTCGTACCCTACCCCCTTTTGTCCCGCATTTCCTCAACAACCTGTTTCGCCATGAGAAAAGTCTAAGAAATCCTCTCATTTTGCCCTCTTAGAAGACAAACCAGGAAGTTTACCACCGCAATTCCCTCGGGAATGACCGCTCTGCCTCCGATGTCGCCACTCTGTCGGAATCATTTTCCCTGCGTGCACGGACGCGCGCGGAACGGAACGCGAGAATTCCTGTAAAATTCACGATGCCGATTCGTCTCACCCGGAATCCCCCCATATCCCGTTTGTCACCCCATCAAACCGATTATAACGTCCCGACCGGATACCGCCAGGTCCCCTTACCCCCTTTACTTTCCCTGTCATGAGTGACCACGACAACTCGCGCAAAACCAACAAGCGCGACAAGAAGACTTCCCTCCATCCACTCGAGGCCTTCCTCATCTGGCTCTCGGGATCGGACGGCAACCTTCTCCTCGGCTGTCCCAGGTGGGAGAAGAGGAAGTATGAGGCCTTCGGAGCCTCGGTACTCGTGCCGGTCTGTTTCGGAATGATCGCGTCCTCTTACGCGGTATCCACCCTGACCTCGAACTGGTACATCATCCTCGGTTTCTCCCTGATTTGGGGGTTCATCATTCTCACGATCGACCGCGTCCTGCTCTCGACCTACCGCGCCTTTGCCTCGCCGGGCAAGAAGCTGCTTCAGTTCGTCATGCGCATCACGGTGGCGGTGCTCATGGGGCTCACCGTGTCTCACCCGCTGACGCTGCTCCTCTTCCGCGACACCATCGCGAGCGAAGTGGAGAAGAAGCGGAACGAGGAGATGTTCGCCATCCGGGAAAGATCCGACACGAAAAAGCTGGAGTTGGAAGAGCGCATCCAGCAGGCCGCGGAAAACCTTGCTACTCAGCAGAAGCGCTACGAGGAAACCATCGGCGCCGACTTCATCGAGCGGAGTCCGGACCAGAACGCTGCCGCAGCGACGCAGACCAACTCCCAGTTCGACGACCTGGACAAACAGATCTCCGAGTACAAGGAGGAGCGAAACAAGCTGAACGAGGACCTGGCCTATTGGCAGAAGGTCTATGATGACGAGGTGAGCGGCGTTCGCAGCGGCACCCCCGGCATCGGGCCGGCGGCCCGGGCCATTGAGCGGGATCAACTGGCTTGGCGCCAGGAGGAAATCATGCGCCTCAACGGGGTCATCAGTGACTTGACGACGCGGCGCACCGAGATCAGTTCACGCCTCTTCGAACAGAACGCCCAGGCCAACGCCGAGATCGAGTCGAAGCGCAAGGCACTGGAGAAGCAGAAGCTGGACATGTTCGCCGATCAACAGGAGGACCTGCTCGCTGTGATTCGTGGCCAGATCGATTCGGCTTCGGCGGAGTTGGACCGCCTGCGCGCCGACGCCCGCCAACTCTCCATCGACACCCAGGATCAGTTGTCCAAGCTGAAGACGGAGCGCCGCGCCGACCTGATGACGCAGACCATGGTTCTGCACGAACTCTTCCACAACCCGGAGGGAGGCGGGCATTTCGCCCTCGCCGTCTACATCGTGCTCACCGGGCTCTTCACCCTGATCGATACCATCCCGCTGGTGGTCAAGTTTTTCTCTGTGCCTGGCACCTACGACATGCGGGTCCACTTCGAGGAGTTCATGGATTCCCCGTTCACCCTGTCGAAGAAGCCCCGCCAACTCGAACAGGAGCAGTTCCGAAAACAGCTTCAGGCCTACGAGGACATACGAAGGGAGGCACACCGCTACTACCAGGACTCCAAGTCCCTGGGATTTGATGATCCCTTCGCCGGTCTCCCCCAGACCACCGCCTCCAACCAGTCGGGCAACCTCGCGGCCGCCCCGAATCCACCCTCGCCAGCAAAGGATTACTATGACGAGGTCACCCGTGTCGACCAGCCCCAGCCGCAGCCCCTGCACCAGCCCCT
>CAZLUZ010000255.1:0-4750 GCA_964562825.1 uncultured Akkermansia sp. | reverse complement strand
CTGCCGGAGGAGGACAAGCATTCCTTCAAGAAAAAATACTGCGACGACTGGCTCATTCTCATCATGGGCGGACGGGTCGCCGAGGAACTGGTCTTTCAGGACATCACCAACGGGGCGTCCGGAGACATCCGCATGGCGACGAACATGGCGCGCAAGATGGTCTGCAACTGGGGCATGAGCGAGGAACTGGGCATGGTGGAATACGGAGAGGGACACGAACAGATTTTCCTGGCCCGGGATATCTCGAGCCCCCGAAACTACAGCGAGGCCACCGCGCAGAAGATCGACGCGGAAGTGAAGCGGATCACCGACGAGGCTCACGAGAAGGCCACCGAATTGATCCGGGCCAATCTGGACAAGTTGGAGGCCATTGCCCAGGCGCTCCTCAAGTACGAAACGATCGACGGCAGCCACATGAGAGAGATCATGGATTACGGCCACATCGTAAATCCACCGACCCGTCCCACCCCTCCGGACCTGCCCGAGGAGGAGACATCTCCCGAGGCGGACAAGGGAAGATCCGACGAAGAAGACGGCGAAATGCCCGGCAACCTGCAGCCGGTGGGGGCTTGATCGGGAGCCCCGGTCGCTAGAGAGAAACGCCAGCCTGAAGGATCGCTTGGGTCTCGCAACTGTGCACGGGATCGCACAGCGGGTGGACTGGCAACTGCGGGTCTTCCATGAGGGCCAGAAAATGGAGGCTGGCGTTTTCGAGGTGGTCCGGCGATCCCGGCACTCCGACCGCTTCGCCTCCGGGGCAGTCGGCCGTGGCGCGGAGAAGTCGCCCGCCTCGCTCTGGTTCCACCAGAAGAGTCCCGGTCGCCCCGTAGATCACCGTCTGGTAGGAGGTCAGGTTGCCGATCTGGGTCCAACTGGCTTCGGTGAGGCCGATGGCCCGGGGATATTTGAGCAGCAGGACGGCGTTGTCCTCGAGTTCCAGGTCCGCCTTGAGGCCGGTCCTCACGCTGAGGCCGCGGACGGCTTCGGGATTGCCCAGGAGGATGCGACAGAGCAGGGCTCCGTAGCAACAGTAGTCCATCAGGGCACCCGCCCCATTCAATTCCCGGTCGTAGAGCCACCGGCAGAAATGGGAGCTGCAGCCCAATTCCACCGGCCCCTGATGGGCGGCCCGGTAACGCACCTCCCAGAGATCACCGATCTCACCGGATAGCGCGATCTCGATGGCCCGCCGGAGCTGAGGCCACCAGGCGAAGGGATAATTGATCACCAGCCGCACGCCGGCCTCGCGGGAAGCGGCGAGCATCCGTTTGGCCCCCTCGAAGGTGGAGGCCATCGGTTTTTCCACGAGGCAGTGGAGGCCCCGGCGGCAGGCTTCGACGGCGAGGTCCTCGCTCGCCCGGTTGCTCGCGAAGATGTAGACGGCATCCAAGTCATCGCGATCGAGAATCTCCCGGTAATCCTCGCACACGGCCCCGCCATGGATTCCCCGGTATTTGTCCCTGAGGTCTTCGTAGGGGTCGGCGGCGCCGATCAACTCGGCTCGTCCGGTGCGTTGCAGTTCCTCCAGATTTCCCCAGACGTGGTCGTGGTGCAATCCCAGGACACCGATGCGATGAGTCATTTCGACTCTTCCCCTACCATGGCGAGGCGAAGAATCAACCGAATTGGATCCCCCCCGCACTCGGTTGTCGCTGGACGACACCCGAAAAGAAAAAGCCTCCGGGCCCGAGGGTCCCGGAGGCTTTGCAGAAAGCTTGGCTTTGCTGGAGAGAAGCGCCGGAATCAGATCCGGCTGCCGATCAACTCCATGGCATCAACGGAGCGCTTGGAGTAGCCCCATTCGTTGTCGTACCAGCCGACAACCTTGACGAAGTTCCCCTGGGACATGGTGATCTGTCCGTCGAGAATACAGGAGTGGGGGTTGCCCACCACGTCGGTCAGCACGATGGGGTCCTCGGTGTACTCGAGAATGCCTTTGAGCGGGCCTTCGGCTGCAGCCTTGTAGGCGGCGTTGATCTCTTCGACCGAGGCCGATTTGGCCAGATTGGCGGTGAAATCCGTGACGGAACCGGTCGGGGTCGGGACCCGGAAGGCGCCTCCGTGCAGTTTGCCGTTCAGGTCGGGAATCACCAAGCCGATCGCCTTCGCCGCACCGGTCGAAGAGGGCACGATGTTCTCGGCGGCGGAACGCGCCCGACGGAGGTCCTTGTGCGGAGCATCGAGCAGACGCTGGTCCCCGGTGTAGGAGTGGATCGTGCTCATGAAGCCCTGCTCCACGCCAAAATGGTCGTGAAGGACCTTCACCATCGGAGCGAGGCAGTTGGTCGTGCAGGAGGCATTGGAGATGATGTGGTGCTGCTGCGCGTCATACAACTCGCTGTTGATGCCAATGCAGAAAGTGAGGTCCGGTTCCTTCGCCGGGGCGGAGATGATGACCTTCTTCGCGCCCGCTTCAAGGTGCTTGCCCGCACCGGCCCGATCCACGAAAAAGCCCGTAGATTCGAGGACGACGTCGACTCCCCGGTTTCCCCAGCCGAGATTCGCCGGATCCCGCTCGGCGGTGGCGAAGATGCGATGTCCGTTCACCGTGATCGACTCGTCATCGAAGGTCACCTCGCCATCGAAGCGACCTTGAGTGGAGTCGTATTTGAGGAGGTGGGCGAGCGTCTCATTGTCGGTCAGATCATTGATCGCGACCACCTTCCTGCGCTGTTCGTCGGTCATGGCGCGCAAGACCATGCGCCCGATGCGTCCGAATCCGTTAATTCCGTAATTTGCCATTCTGGTTACTCAATAGGTTATGTGTGAACCTGATCGTCGACCCGGCATTACTACCGGGGCTGATAACGCCACCCAAATGGCGGACGTGCCCAGAGTTAAACTGCACAATGATTTGACGTCAACGGGAAATCAGAGTGCCATTCTGACGCGCCCGAAACCGGGCTGAACCCCTCTTCCGCCGGCGCGGAAAACGTGATGAAAACGCTTCAACTGGATGAGATCGGATCGACCGTGACGTCGGGAACGATACCGGAGCAGATTCGGCCCGGGGAGAACACTTTTGCCGAGATCTGGGATCTCCATCCCGAGCGATACAACCGGGCGGTCATTCACGGTAGGACGGTGAATCTGCCGCGCTGGGTCAGGGCCTACGAACGGGATTATGCCTATTCCAATCAACTGGCCCGCGCCGAACCGGCGCCGGCCGTTCTGCGCCCCTTTCTTCTGTGGGGGCGGGAACAGCTCGACGAGCGTCTCAACGGCCTGCTGGTCAACTGGCACGATGGCAGCCTGGGCCACCGGCATGGTCCCCATCGCGACGAAATTCGCGGCCTCATCCCCGGAGCCCCGATCGTGACGGTGTCCCTGGGCGAAGAAAGGATCTTCCGCCTCCGCCCCTATCGGGTGGGGAACCCGCGCATCGACCTTTCGCTCGAACACGGCGACTTTGTCGTGCTCTCGTGGACCGCCAACCGCCACTGGACCCACGAAATTCCGCGGTTCCGCCGCCACTGCGGTCGGCGGATCTCGGTGACGCTCCGCGCCTTCGCCCCCTGAGGCCGCCTCACTCCCGGTTCCTCGTGTCGATCCAGATGGTGACCGGTCCGTCGTTGATCAACGAGACCTTCATCATGGCTCCGAAACGGCCGGTGGCCACGGGCAGCCCCGATCCCCGGCGGAGCGTCTCGACGAAGCACTCGTAGAGCGGCACCGCGACCTCGGATCGTGCCGCCCGCTCGAAGCTCGGCCGGGTCCCCTTGCGCACCCGGGCATGAAGAGTGAACTGGGAGACGACAAGCCACTCGCCGCCGGCCTCGGCGATGGATTCGTTCATTTTCCCCTCGGCATCCTCGAAGATGCGGAGAGAAGTCATTTTCTTCACCAGCCAATCGATATCTTCAGCGGTGTCGGCATCCTCGATTCCAAGCAATACCAGGATGCCCGGCCCGATCCGGGATATCGCGGTGCCGTCCACCACAACCGATGCCTCCGCCACTCTCTGCAACACGGTCCTCATGCCCATGGGATGGTCCGGAAAACACCTTCTCGCAACTGGCGCGAGTGGCCGGGATTCCCCTGGGCAGGTCCATCCCCAAAAGTCCCGTCCCCCAAAACAGAAACCGCCCGGCCGAAGCCGGGCGGTCCCGAAACACGAAACACAAACAGACAGTTACCGAGAAGTAACTGGAGCCACCTTACCTGATGCTTAAGAAAGGTCAACTATTAATTTTCGATGAATTCGTTTTTTTTCCGAACAAAGCCAAGGAATTGGATGAAGCTGACGTCGGATGCTAGTGTTCGGCATCCCGCGACCCATGAATCGACCCGCATTTCCCGGCCTCGCCCTTTTCTCTCTCCTGATTTGCAGCTTGTTTTTCTCCGCCTGCGTGACCCGGCCGAACCAGGGAGCGCAACAACTCGCCTTGCGCATGGGGGAGGTGGCGGACAAAGGAAAGGTCCGGGTCCGGGTGAGCCTGTCGAATCGTGCCGTCTATCTCTACGAGGGCGACCAGCCCCGGTTCGTGGCCGCCGTCGCCATCGGAAAGCCGGACAGCCCGACGCCGAAGGGAAACTTCAAGGCCTACAACAAATTGCCGCGGAAAAGGTCCAACACCTATGGCTTCTGGGTGAAGGGCGCGGAGATCCGTCCGGGAAAGCGGTCCGCCATGCCCTCGGGTTACCGCTATGTCGGCTACCCCATGCCGCACTGGGTGGAATTCAAACCGGGTTACGGATTCCACGCGGGAGCCGTCTGGCCCATGCCCCGGACCAAGGGTTGCCTGCGACT
>CAZLUZ010000254.1:0-4775 GCA_964562825.1 uncultured Akkermansia sp. | reverse complement strand
TACTGAGGATGTGGATGTTCAGGGAAAACTCCCATTCTTCAACAGGCTGTTAGGTGGAGCCGGGGGAAACTCAATCGCTTTTTTTCTTGAACCCAAGCGTCGCCGTGATCATTCCCGCCTTCGGGCGGCCGCAAGCCCTGCGTCAGGCCATCGAGTCCGTCCTCAGCCAGACGTGGACTGATTGCGGCCTGATCGTGGTGGACGACGCCTCCCCCACCCCGCTATGGGAAGCCCGACAGTTGGTGGAAGAATCCGGCCACCGCTGGATCCGCCTGCCGGAAAACCGCGGACCCGCCGCGGCGCGCAACGCCGGCTGCCGGGAGGCCGCCGAACACGCCTGGATCACCTTTCTCGACTCGGACGACCTGTGGCACCCCGAAAAGCTGTCCCGCCAGATGCGCTGGCACGAAGAACACCCCGAGATGAAAATCTCCCAGGTCGAGGAATCCTGGACCCGCCAGGGCCAGCCCTGCGCCAAGCCGAATCACCTGGAACAAGCTTCCGGCGATTGCTTTGCCGAGTCGGTGCAACGCTGCGCCATCGGTCCCTCCTGCGTCGCTCTCGCCGCGGATCTCTGGACCGCGATGGGAGGATTCGACGAACGATTCCGGGTCTGCGAGGATTATGAACTCTGGCTCCGCATCACCGCAAAATACCCGGTGGGGAGGGTTCCCGGTGACCCTCTCGTGGAGAAACGCGGCGGCGCACCCGACCAGTTGAGCACATCCGTTCCCGCCCTCGACCGCCATCGGCTCGCCGCCCTGCTGAAACTCGTCGCCTCCGGGAGCCTCACTCCCCGGCAGGAGCAGGTAGCCGGGGAGGGGCTCCGCCGACGGGCCCGCATCCTCGCCCGGGGCGCGGCCCGGCGGGGGCGGGACGACTGGGCCCGGTTCTTTGCCCGGATCGAATCCGGCGTCGCCCCCATCGACGGCGATGCGGTGAGTCGCGCCCTCGAATACGCCGACCTCCCCGAGGCCTGACCCCATCGCCCCGGCCTCGGCGCCGCCCTGCCCGGCGAGGTCGTCCGAATGCCGCCCCGCACGTCGCGTGTCATTCCCCCGATCGTAACTCTGCACATGGCAAAACAGTACCGTCGCGTCATCCATTGGTTCCGCCGCGATCTCCGGCTCTCGGACAATACCGCCCTGCACCAGGCCTCCCGCTCGGGCGAGGAGGTGGTCCCGGTCTATATCCTGAGCACCTGGAAAAAGCGACACCACTGGACGGGGCCGGGCCGGCAACTGTTTCTCTGCGGGTGCCTGGAGTCGCTGGCAAAAAATCTCGATGCCGTGGGCAGCCGGCTGATCCTGCGAAGCGGCGACGCCGTCGAGGAGCTGGAGGCGCTGATCCGGGAGTGCGAGGCCGACGCCGTGACCTGCAACCGCGATCCCGATCCCTTCGGCAGGGAACAGGAAGACCGGCTCCGCGAAGTCTGCCGATCCATCGGGATCGACTTCATCACCTGCAAAGATGCGGTCATGCACGAGCCCGACGAAGTGCTCACCAACGACGGTTCTCCCTACCGGGTCTACACCCCCTTCTCCCGAACCTGGATGGACCAGGAAAAAGAGGAAGTCCTGCCCCGGGTGAAGCGGCTTGAAGGCGGCGAGAGATTGGCGAAACTGCGCAGTCTCGATCTGCCCACCCTGGCCCACTGGGACCTGGACGACCCCGGACTCGACCTCCCGCGGGCCGGGGAGCGGGCGGCTCACGATCAGTTGAAACAATCCATCGAGGAGGGCATCCTCACCGCCTACGCCGACCGTCGCAACGATCCCGCGGCGAACGCCACCAGCGGGCTGGGGCCCCACCTGCGCTGGGGCACCATCTCGCCCCGCCAGGTCTATGCGGAGAGCACCAGGCTCATGGGGCAGACCAGCAAGCAGGGAGAACGCCGCTCGATTTTCAGTTTCCAGAAACAACTCGCCTGGCGCGAATTCTTCATCGCGATCCTGGGGCACTACCCCGAGGTCATCGAGACCGACTTCAACGAAAAATGGCGCGGCCTGCCCTGGGACGATCCCGATGCCGACGACCGCTTCGAGCGCTGGCAGCAGGGTCGGACCGGCTTTCCCATCGTCGACGCCGGCATGAGGCAGCTGGAGCGCACCGGCTACATGCACAACCGGGTCCGCATGATCACCGCCATGTTCCTGACCAAGGACCTCCACATCCACTGGCGTCACGGCGAGGCCCATTTCCTGAGGCATCTTCTCGACGGTGAAATCGCGAACAACAACGGCGGCTGGCAGTGGTCCGCCGGCACCGGGGCGGATGCGGCTCCCTACTTCCGCATCCAGAACCCGTGGACCCAGACCGAGCGCTTCGATCCCCGCGGCGAATACATCCGCCGCTGGGTACCGGAACTGGAGGAAGTCGACCCGAAACGTCTGCGCAAGCCGGCGGAGGAACCCCTCCACCCCGACTATCCCACGCCCATGGTCGATCACGCCGCGGAGCGAAACGAAACCCTCGATCGGTTCAATTGCTTCAAGGAAAAATAGACGGGAAAAAGTGGAAATTCCCGTGTCCAAACGCGGATTTCGTTCTTTGTTCCCGCATCATGCCGAAGTACCTCGTCGAGTTTGTGGGGACCTTTTTCCTGGTGCTCTCCATCGGGATCGCGGCCGTGCTCGGTGTCGCCGGTCCCTACGCCCCCATCGCGGTGGCCGGGGTGCTCACCGCCATGATCTACGCGGGGGGGCCCATCTCCAAGGCCCACTACAACCCGGCCGTGACGGTCGCCTTCCGCATCCGGGGGCTTCCCTATTCGGCGCGCGAAATCGGCGGTTACCTCGCCGCCCAGATCCTCGGCGCCCTGCTCGCCTCCTTCGTCACCACCGGCATCTTCGCCGGCGGCACCGGCATCGATCCTCTCGCCCCGGAGCCGCTGGCAGCCTTTACCGCGGAATTCCTCTTCACCTTCGCCCTCGTCTGGACCATCCTCGGGGTGGGCGCCAACCGCGCCGCCGATGGCAACCCCTACTATGGGGCCGCCATCGGACTGGTCGTCCTGGGGGGTGCCTATACCGTGGGCGCCATCTCCCTGGCGTCCTTCAATCCGGCGGTCACCCTGGCTCTGTTCGTCATGGGAAAACTGGGCGCCGTCGAACTGGGGTACTACCTCGCGGCCAACTTCCTCGGCGGCATCGCCGCCACCCTCGCGTTCAATCAGGCGGCGGAAAGATACCAAGCCAGTCCGCGATAAGGTGGAGACCTCGCGCTGGTGGGAACGATCCCCGCCGCAGGATGACACCCCAATTCCACCAAGACCGACACGACCCCTGGAACCGGATATGGAAAAAACGCCTCCCCAACCGCTCGCTTCCGGAACCGAGATCACCGGTTCCATCGCCATCGTCGCTTCGCGCTACAACGCCGATTTCACCGACGCCCTGGTCGAGTCCGCCGAATCGCTGCTGAACGAGCATTGCCCCGACGCCGCACTTCGGATCGTGCGCGTGCCCGGCGCCTTCGAGATCCCGCTTGTGGTGGAAAAGCTCGCCCGCTCCGAGCCCGAACCGCCCCGGGCCATCATCGCGCTGGGCGTCATCATCCGGGGGGCCACGGCGCACGCCGATCTCATCGCGGAATCCATCACCCATTCCCTGCATCGGACCAGTCTGCATCACCTCGTCCCGGTCATCCACGAGGTGCTGCTGGTGGATACCCCCGAGCAGGCCCGCCATCGCACCCGGGGCGACGCGATGAACCGGGGCCGGGAAGCGGCCGAGGCGGCCATCGAGATGATCCGGGTGATCGATTCCCTCTGATCCCACGCCGTCCCCCATGAGTCCCCGCATCGTTTTCCTGGACCGCTCCACCACCGACGCGGGGGACCTCGACCTCTCGGCACTGGAGGACCTCGGATCGGTGACCTCCTTCGACCGAACCAACCCGGAGGAAACAGCTCTCAGGCTCGGCGGGTGCCAGATCGCCCTGACCAACAAGGTGGTTCTCGACAGCGCGGCCATGGATGCCGCCCCCGACCTCGCTCTGATCCAGGTGGTTGCCACCGGAGTCAACAACGTCGATCTGCCCGCGGCCAGGGAGCGCGGGATCGCCGTCTGCAACGTGCGCGGATACAGCACCCCGGGCGTGGCCCAGCACGTGTTCGCCCTGCTCCTCAATCTGGTGGGCAACGTCCATCGCTTCGAGGCCACCCGCGCCCGATGGGCGGACTCTCCGATCTTCACCCGCCTCGATTACCCCGTCGTCGAGCTCCGCGGTAAGACGCTGGGAATCGTGGGACTCGGCGACATCGGAGGAACCGTGGCCGACATCGGCGCCGCCTTCGGCATGCGGGTGGTGGCGCTGCAGCGCGAGGGTTCCGCTGGAACGACCCACGGCTCGTGGGAACGGCTCCCCCAGGAGGCTTTTTTCTCGACCTGCGACGTGATTTCCCTGCACTGCCCGCTCACCCCGGAAACCCGGCACCTCATCAACCGCGACACGCTGTCCCTGATGAAGAACAGCGCCTTTCTCATCAACACGGGTCGGGGCGATCTCGTCCACGAGGAAGACCTGGCCGAGGCCCTGCGCCGGGGAGAGATCGCGGGAGCCGGGCTCGACGTGCTCTCGTCCGAACCGCCAGCCCGCGATCATCCCCTGCTCCGCACCGACCTGCCCGGACTTATCGTCACCCCCCACACCGCGTGGACCGCGGTGGAATCCCGGCATAGACTCGTCGACGAGGTGGTGCGCAACGTCCGGGCCTTTCTCGACGGCGACCGCCGCAACCGGGTCGAATGGACCAGCCCGAGAGAAGGCCTGAA
>CAZLUZ010000253.1:0-4859 GCA_964562825.1 uncultured Akkermansia sp. | reverse complement strand
GAGATATCCCCCGGGTATTACGATCACCTTCTCGCCGTCTCCACGGGCCAGAGCCTGCCTGTCTCGATCGTGCCCTATGCCCATGAACCCGGGGAGGCCGTGGTGCGGAACCTCCGATCCTATCTGGAATTGCATTTCGGGCGCCCCGTGTCCGTGCAGTGGGAGAAAACCGTCTCCTTCGGCGAGGAGGAGGAGGCCGAATTCCGTCTGGGCAAAGACGTCATTCCCATGATTCTTTTCAACCTCGCGTCCACTCCCGAGAAGGAAACCCACCTCGCCCTCTACCGGCAACTCAAGGAGGGGCAGGAAGACCAGCCCCGCAACTTCCACGTCATCCTCGACGCCGCGGCTTTCGACCGCAAGGCGGAGAGCTTCAACGATGCCGGGGAACGCCGCAGGACGCGGCTGGAGGCCTGGAAAAAGCTCTTCGACGGGGAGAATTGTCCCATCCACGTGATCTCCGACCGCGATTTTCCCGCCAATGACAAACCCAATCGATGAGTCCCCGCCCGAGTCTCCGGAACCGGTTCGGGAGATCGTTCTCAGTCTCATTTCACACACCAATGTGGGCAAGACGGCGCTGGCCCGCACCCTGCTGCGGCGCGATGTCGGCGAGGTGGCGGATCGGGCCCACGTCACCGTGGTGTCGGAGGCCTACACCCTGATCGAGAGCAAAGGGTGCCGGGCGAAACTCTGGGACACCCCCGGGTTCGGCTCCAATCTGGCCAAGCTGGCCAAGCGCTTGCGCAACAGCGACAATCCCGTCGGGTGGATTCTCCACAAGGTGTGGGATCGCATCAGGGACGAATCCCTGTGGTGCAGCCAGGCGGCCATCCGAAATATCAGAAACGACGCCGACCTCGTCCTCTACCTGGTGGACGCCAGCCAGTCCCCAGAAACCATCGGCTACGTCGATCTGGAGATGGAGATCCTGGGCTGGATCGGAAAACCCGTGCTCGTCTTTCTCAATCAGACGGGTCGCCCCGAACCCGAGCGCATCGCGCGGGAAGAGGCGGAGTGGAGAGCCCACCTGGAAAAGATCGACATCGTCAAGGGAGTGGCCACCCTCGACGCCTTTACCCGCTGCTGGGTGCAGGAACACGTCATCCTCGAACTGGCCGCGCGCCATCTCGACAAGGAGAAGGCGAAGACGGCCGCGATGCTGGCGGAGGCGTGGAAAGAGCGCAATCTCGGGGTCTTCGAGAAATCCGTCCAGGAGATCACCGACCTGCTCGTCTTCGCCCTGCTCGATACGGAGAAGCTTCCGGATACCCGGATCGTCGACAAACTGAGATCGCTGATCGGGCGAAACAAAAAGGACCTGGAGATCGAAAAAGTGCAGAAGGCCATGTACCGCCGGCTCGCCGAACGCACCGAGGAGACGGTGAACCGGCTCATCTCGCACCACGGGATCGACGGCCACACGGCCAGGCAGCTGGCGGAATCCTCGCGGGAGGAGTTTACCCACAAACGAAAAGTCGAGGAGTCGCTCGTTGCCGCCGTGGGAGGCTCGGTCTCCGGCCTGGTCGGAGGACTGTCCGCCGATCTCATCGCCGGGGGCGCGACTTTTGGAGGGGGAGCGGTCATCGGGATGCTCCTGGGAGCTGGTACCTCCTTCGCCCTGGCCAAGGGATACAATCTGACCCAGACCGGAGTCAACGAGGTGCGCTGGACCGAAGCCCAGTTCAAGAGCCAGGTGAAATTCATCCTCATGCTCTACCTCGCGGTGGCCCATTTCGGGAGAGGGCGCGGAGCCTGGCAGGACCCGGAAAAGAACCCCTCTCACTGGGAACACGTCACCGAAGCTCGCGTCCAGGAACACGAGGATGGGCTGAAGCGGCTGTGGAAACGGGGGGGAGCCGACGGCGACGCGAACAAGCTTGATCGCGAGGTCGGAAACATCATCCGCGAAGTTCTCCGCGACTGCCTGAAGAAGCTCTACCCCTCCGCCGCCCACCTTCTCGGTTAGGCCAAGGGGCTTCGCGCCACCCACCGGAGGTTGACGAAGGGAGCCGGGGCGTGTGACGATGCGGCGCTATCGCTATGAAAACCAACCTAACTACCCTGATTTTCCTTCTCCTCGCCGCAGCCCTGCCGGCTTCGGCCGAGCCGAAACAGCCCAACATCATGGTCTTCCTCATCGACGACATGGGGATCATGGACACCTCGGTGCCCTTTCTCACCGGGGAAGACGGCGAGCCGAAGCGCTACCCGCTGAACGATTTCTACCGCACCCCCGCGATGGAGAGGCTGGCGGCTCAGGGGGTTCGGTTCAACCAGTTCTATGCCATGAGCGTGTGTTCCCCAACGCGGATATCCATCATGACCGGCCAGAACGCGGCGCGTCATGGGGCGACGAATTGGATCAATCCCCGCTCGGACAATGCCGGGTCCTTCGGCCCGAAGGACTGGGATTGGGAGGGCTTGTCCGGGGGTGACGTGACCCTGCCGGGCGTGCTGCGGGATGCGGGTTATCGAACGATCCACGTGGGCAAGGCTCATTTCGGGCCCACCGGCACGGAGGGCTCCGACCCCGCCCAACTGGGATTCGATACCAACATCGCGGGAGCCGCCTTCGGAGCCCCCGGCAGCTACTATGGGGAAAAGGGCTACGGCGCGCTGACCCGGCGGAAGCACCATGCGGTGCCGCACCTGGATGCCTACCATGGGAGCGAGACCTTTCTCTCCGAGGCATTGACCCTGGAGGCGAAAAAGGCGGTGGAGTCCGCGGTGCGCGAGGACAAACCCTTCTTTCTGCATTTTGCTCACTACGCGGTGCATTCGCCCTTCGATTCCGATCCCCGATTCGCCGCGAACTATGAGGATTCGGACAAGCCGGGCCCGGCCAAGGCTTTCGCCACGCTGATCGAGGGCATGGACAAATCGCTTGGCGACATGCTCGACCTTTTCGAGTCCTTGGAGATCGCCGAAGAGACCCTGGTGATCTTCCTGGGTGACAACGGTTCCGACGCGCCGCTCGGCCACCAGCACGAGGTCGCTTGTGCCGCGCCCCTGCGGGGGAAGAAGGGATCCCACTACGAGGGCGGCATGAGGGTTCCCTTCATTGCGGCATGGGCGTCTCGCGACGAGGCGAATCCGCTGCAGCAAACCTGGACGATCCCGGCGGGAACAATCCAGGAACAGGTCGCCTCGGTGTGCGACCTCTTTCCCACTCTCCTGGAACTGTCCGGCGCGGAGAATCCCGCGGGCCACGTGGTCGACGGGTCTACCCTGCGCACCCTGCTGACGGGAGCCCGGGATGATACGCGCGAGGAACAGTTTCTCATGCACTATCCCCACGGCCCGCACCGCAGCAGTTACTTCACCACGTGGCGGGACGGCGACTGGAAGGTGATCTACCACACCTTTCCCGAAATCCCGGCGAAGGAAAACAGTATCCAGTCCGACGGACACTACCAGTTGTTCGATCTCGCCTCCGATCCCTTCGAGCAGCGTGACCTCTCCGATTCGAAGCGGGAAGAACTCTCACGGATGATGGAGGGACTGATAGAGCAGCTCGAGCGTCACGGGGCGCTCTATCCGGTCGATGGGGAAGGCGTCGCGGTGGAACCGGCGATGCCGGAAAATGGGTAAAAAGAAACGGGGGAGGACAGATCGCCTCCCCCGTTCCGGTTTCTTGATATAGAGACAGGGTTTCGCCAACCCGCAAGGGCGACGGCTACTTGCGCAGCTTGTTCAGGAAACTGAAGATAATGAGGATCACCAAGGCGCCAACCACCGCGGTGAGAATGCTCTGCCAGGTAAAGCCACCGGTGACTCCGATGCCCAGCACCTTTTGACCCAACCAGCCTCCGAGGAAGGCTCCCGCGATCCCGAGGATGGTGGTGAGAATGAACCCCCCGCCCTGACGGCCGGGTAGGATGAACTTTGCCAACATACCGGCAACAAGGCCGAGGGCTATCCAGATGAGAATGGTCATCAAATCCATGCCGAAATGCTAGCAGGCTGCCGCCGACAATCAATTCCAACGCGAAACCTTTTTTGTAACGGGCATCGGGACAGAATTTTCTTGTCTTTGGGGATCAATTTTCGGTTCGCATGATGTCTTCGATCGCTTCGGCTTCGATCGGTATATCGGCCATCAAATCGGTATTTCCCTGCGCCCCGACCAGTATGTCGTTCTCCAGACGGATACCGAACCCCTCTTCGGGGAGGTAGATGCCGGGTTCCACGGTCACGACCATGTTTTCAACAAATACCGCCTCGGCCGAGGTCACGTCGTGAACGTCGATACCGAGACTGTGCGAGGTGCCGTGCATGAAGTATTTGCGGTAGAGTTTCTTCTCCTCTTTCACTTCCTCTCCCTTGGCCCGTTCCTTCTCGACTTCACCGCGTTCGAGCAGTCCCAGCCGCATCAGTTCCTCCTCCATGGCCCGGCCCACCTCGGGTTGGTACTCCGTCTTCAGTTTCTTTCCGGGCACGATCAACGATTCCACACAGAGCCTGAAGACGCGCAGGACGGCGTCGTAGACTTCTCGCTGCCTCGGGGTGTAGGAGCCGTTCACCGGGATGGTGCGAGTCAGGTCGGAGTTGTAGTTGGCATACTCCGCGGCGACGTCCATGAGGAGCAGGTCGCCGTCCCGGCAGACGCTGTCGTTTTTCAGGTAATGGAGCACGCAGCCGTTCTTTCCGGCGGCCACGATGGGCTCGTAGGCGAATCCCCTGGAACCGCGGCGGACGAACTCGTGAATCCACTCGGCTTCGATCTCGTATTCCGTGACTCCCGGTCGCACGTAGCTGAGGACGCGGCGAAAGCCTGCTCCGGTGATGGCGCAGGCTCGCTGGATCAGGTCGATCTCAATGTCCGATTTGACCTGTCGGCACGTGTAGACGAGGGG
>CAZLUZ010000252.1:0-4973 GCA_964562825.1 uncultured Akkermansia sp. | reverse complement strand
A
This sequence comes from uncultured Akkermansia sp., assembly GCA_964562825.1. GTDB lineage: Bacteria > Verrucomicrobiota > Verrucomicrobiia > Verrucomicrobiales > DEV007 > Arctic95D-9. Next base: position 4,972 of record CAZLUZ010000252.1, on the reverse strand, counting down.
ACGCACCACCCCATTCTCGAGGACAAACGCCACATCAGCCGCACCCTCTGGAGCAAGGGAATCGCCCACCAACTCCACGAGTGGGAAGGGAGAGCCCACGATGGGTATTCCTGGCGCCGGATGGCGCCGCTCTACCTCTGAAAGAGTCTTTCCCCGGTGAACGACCGCCCGGCCGAAAGGGCCCGCCGGGATGCGCCGGGCCCTGTCGTTTTCCGGGATTCGCGGATGGCCGTCGACACTAGGCGGTTCCCTGATTGGCGAGCGGATCGATCTTGCCCTGCTCCGTCTCCAGCACCGCACGACGCAGGTTGGTGCCGGACCGTTTGGCCCACCAGAGCACGATGGGCGACGCCACGAAGATCGAGGAGTAGGTGCCCACGACGACCCCCACGATAAGGGTGAGCGCGAAATTTCTCATGCCGGGGCCGCCGAAGAGAAAGAGCACCACCACGATGAGCAGGGTAGTCGCACTGGTCAGGATGGTCCGCGCCAGGGTGCGGTTCAGGCAGTAATTCATGATGTCCCGCACGTTGCCCCGCTTCGTCGCCAGGCCCTCGCGCACCCGGTCGAAGACGACGATGGTGTCATTGATCGAGTATCCCGCGATGGTGAGCAGGGCGCCCACCGTGATGAGCGACATCTCCTGCCCCAGCAGCGTGGTGATGCCCGCCGTGAGAATGAGGTCGTGAAACAGGGCCGCCACCGCGCCCAGGGCGAAGGCGAACTCGAAGCGAAACGTGACGTAGAGGAGGATGATCACGAGGCCGACGAGCAGGGCCCGCACCGAGGCGAACAGCATGCTCTTGCCGATGGTGGAACCCACCGAACGGACCTCCGTGTTGTTGATGTCGACGTCGAGGTCTTTGACTACCTCATTCTGGACCAGGGAAGCCTTGTCGTCGGGCACCCGGACGAGGAAGAACTCTCCCTGGCCCCCCACGGGTGACTGCACCTGGACGATGGGTTTCGCCCCGAAATTGACGTCGGAGAGCGAGTCGATGACGTCCTGTTTGGTCAGTCCCGCACCGGACTGGATGGTGACGGCGTCCCCCCCTTTCAGTTCCACACCGCGCGGGTCCATGATCGGCACGATGATGAGGGAAAAGACCAGGAGCGTGATCGAGGCGATCGCGGCGGGTTTCTGGTAGCCGAGAAAATCGATCACCCGATCGGGGATGATGTTCATGAAAGCCAATTTCCGAAGGAAACTGTCCGTCGCCCAGCTGAAGCAGATCCGGGTGACGAGCAGGGCGGAGAAGAGGGAGGCGGCGATGCCGATGATGAGGGTGATGGCGAAGCCTTTGACCGTGCCGGTGGCGAGGAAGAAAAGAATCAGCGCCGTGATCAGGGTGGTGATGTTGGCGTCGATAATCGCGGAGAAAGCCTTGTCGTAGGCCGTGTCGATGGCAGCCTTGAGCGATTTGCCCTCCTGCAGCTCCTCGCGGAGACGCTCGTAGATGAGGACGTTCGCGTCGATGGCCACACCGATGGTCAGGATGATTCCGGCAATCCCCGGGAGGGTGAGGGTGAAGCGGAACAGGGCGAGCACGCCGAAGATGATGGCGATATTGAGGCAGAGACCGATCAGGGCGAGCACCCCGGCGAAACGGTAGTAGAAGATGATGAAGATCAGGGTGAGCACCAGTCCCGCCACCCCGGCAAAGATGCCCTGCTGCACCGTCAGTTTACCCATGGTGGGAGAGATGTAGTTGGAGTAGGCGATCTCGATGGGGTTTTCCAGCGGGTTCTCCAGGGCCGCCACGAGTTCCTTGGCCTCGACTTCGGTGAAGTCCCCGGTGATCGAACAGCCCGAGGAGAAAGGTTCATTGATGACCGGGGCCGAAACGATTTCATTGTCCAGGATGATGGCGAGTTGCTGACCTTTGTTCTCCAACGTCAGCGGACCCATGATACCCGCTCCCGCCGAGGTGAAGCTCACCGAGATGGCGTGGCCCTCCTGGCCGTAGTAGTAACCGGCCGACTGGACGTTTTTCCCGGACATGTCGCGTTTGATTTTCACCAGTTCCCACCGGTTCGGGGTGTCTTCGGCGAGTCCCGCCTCGAGATTCTCCTCTTTCTCCTGGTCCGAGAGCCTGTAGGGCAGGGCCTCGAAGCCGGGAATCACCTGGTCGCCCTCAGCGACGAGGCGGGCGGCGAACCGGCTCTCCGGATGCACGATGGAGAACTCCAGCTTGGCCACTTTCTCCAACACCTCGGTCATCTCCTCCACCTGTTCCGGCTTTGCTCCGGGCACTTGGAGAAAGACACCGTCCTTGCCCGACGGCGCCAGGATCACTTCCCTGGCCCCGAGAGCATTGAGACGTTTGTTCAGGATCTTGATGACCTGCTGCTGGGTTTCGGGAGTGATGGTTCGACCGGGCACCTCCTTGATGAGGATTTCCATGGAGACGCCGCCCTTCAGTTCGATGCCCTGTTCAACGCTGTAGGTCTGGAAAAAGAAGGCGGCCAGACCGGCGACCACGATCGAGAGAATCGTCCCGACGAGGCGTTTCCGTTTCTTGTCCTCGGCGGCGAAATACCAGACGAAGAGGCTGAGCAGCCCGAGACCGAGAAGAAAAATCCAGTGGGGTGACACCTGCTGGATCTCGGCGGCTTTCTCCGCGAGATTGGCGGCGGCTTCCACCGAGCTGGTGATTTCCATGCCCGCAGGATCGACTCCCTCGCCCGGGAGCGCCGCCTCGGGAGCGGGGATGTCGGGAGCTGTCTCCGCCATCTCTTCCGGGGGAGTCGCAGCTTCTCCGGCGTCGGGAGCCGGAGCACTGCTGATCTGCTCATCGGGTGCCGGGGAGACCTCGCCGGGATCGGCTGCGCCATCGGCCGGGGTCGTTTCCCCCGCGCTCTCGGGCGAAGGCGTCTCGGAGGCGGGGGGAGCGGTCTCGGGATCGGTTCCGGGAGCCGTGGCATTCTCCGGCGCCGACTCCGCGCTGATCTCGCTGGCAACAGGTGCAGGTGGGGTCGCTTCCGGAGTTGCGGTGGATTCGACGACGAATTCGTTGGGCTCTGGCATGACTCGAAGGGTGAATTTCGGGCGGTTCAGGCATCGCCCGGGGCCTCCGCCGGTGGGTTAGGTCTTCCCGGCGATGAAATGTTCAATTTGCGTCGTCTTCCGTCGCTTTTTCCTCTTCTTTTCCGGTCTTTTCCGACTTCTCCGAGAGCACTCGGGCGATCGCCGAGCGGTCGAACTTCATGCTGACACCTTCGTCCACCCTCACCGTCGCGGTCGTCTCGGTCAGGCCCGATACGACACCGTGGATCCCACCGATGGTGACGACGCGATCGTTGCGGGAGAGGTTTTTGCGCATCTCATCCTGCTTTTTCTGCTGCTGCCGCTGCGGGCGGATGAGGAGAAAATAAAAGATACCCATGATCGCGATCAGGGGAAGAAAAGTGCTGAAGAGGTTGGGGCCGGCGGGAGCGGCGTCCTGCGCGAGGATCAAGGGTAGCGATGTCATGAGTATCTGAAGACTGGAGAGAATAAAATGGCGCGGCGGATCAGGATGCGGCGGAGGCCGCCCGGTAGCGCGGGATGAAATCCTCCTTGAACTCGCCGAACGCGCCGGTGTCCATAGCATCCCTCACCCGCTTCATCAAGTGGAGATAAAAGAAGACATTGTGGAGGGTGAGAAGTCGGAGACCGAGGATCTCGTCATTTTTGATGAGGTGTCGGATGTAGCCGCGGCTGAAACCGTCGCAGAGAGGATGGGTTTCGCCGGGTGGCGCGAGGGGCAGATCCGATCTCTCCCATTGTTGGTTTTTCAGATTGATCGTGCCGTCGTCGGTGTAGGCGGTTCCGTTGCGTGCCACTCGGGTGGGCAGCACGCAGTCGAACATGTCGACGCCGAGGCTGATCAGTTCGAGGAGTTGGTCCGGCTGTCCGAGGCCCATGGCGTAGCGCGGGCGGTCCTCCGGCAGCAGGGGGGCGGTGGCTGCGACAGCGCGCAACATTTCCGGAACCGGTTCCCCCACGGAGAGGCCGCCGATGGCGTAGCCGTCGAAGTCGAGGTCGACCAGGTCGCGCGCCGCCTTTTCCCGGAGATCGAGGTAAGAACTGCCCTGCACGATGCCGAAGTAACGCTGGTGGTCCGAGGCGTGTCGGTCGATCCAGCGTCGGGCTCGCACCGCCCAGTCCTGGGTCAGGGCGAGGGAGGCCGTGGCGTAGTCCCGGTCGCAGGGATAGGGGGGGCACTCGTCGAGAAGCATGCAGATGTCGCTGCCGATGGAGCGCTGGATTTCGAGCACGGATTCCGGGGTGAGTTGGATGGGCGAGCCGTCGAGGTGGCTCTGGAACCGGACTCCGTCCGGATCGATCCGGCGCAGTTTGGCCAGGGAGAAAACCTGATAGCCCCCGGAATCGGTGAGGATGGGCCGATCCCACCGCATGAAGGGATGGAGTCCCCCGAATTCGTCGAGGACCCCGGTCCCGGGGCGGAGATAGAGGTGATAGGTGTTCCCCAGGATGATGCGGCAATCCAGCTCCGGGAGGGTCAACTCGGCGGGATGAACCGACTTCACCGTTCCCCGGGTGCCCACGGGCATGAATACCGGGGTTTCCACCGTTCCGTGGGCCAATTCGAGCCGTCCGCGGCGGGCGGCTGTTTTGGTGTCGGTGCGGAGGAGAGTGAACATGTTGCGCAAACCGTTTTCAGGAATCGGAGAATGATTTGCCGAAAAAGAGGAAATAGAGGACCGGACAGAGAAAGAGGGTGAGGAGGGTGGCGAAGCCGAGTCCGAACATCATGGCGAATGCCATGGAACTCCACATGCCGCCTCCCCCCAGAGCCAGAGGGAGCAGGCCGATGATGGTGGTCAGCGTGGTCATGATGATGGGTCGGAGCCGCGATCGCGCCGCATCCACGATCGCCTCGAAAAGTTCGGCGCCCCCGGCGCCCTGCCGGACCATCTAGTCGATGAGAAGGATCGCGTTGTACACGATGATGCCGATGAGAGCGGA
>CAZLUZ010000251.1:0-5055 GCA_964562825.1 uncultured Akkermansia sp. | reverse complement strand
ATTCTCTCACCTACAACATCGAAATTTTCGGCTCTCGCGATGCGACTGGCGACCGGTTCACCGATTACACGATTGGGGCAACGACGTTAACCCTTCAGACCTCGGGGACCGACCTCGGCGGATCTGGGGTGAACCATAATGTCGCCAACACCGTCGTTTTCAGTGGCCTGACTCCGGTGGGTGGCACCATCTCCATCGGCATGGAAGTGAACAGCGGAGGCTTCGCCTATGTGAATGCGATGAGGATCACGGCGATTCCAGAACCCTCTACCGCTCTGGTGATCGGAGGAATCGGCATGGTCACCGTCTTTTTCGGACGGCGGCGACGGCAGCGCGCCTGAGGTCCGTTTCCTCTCCTCAGTCCGCCAGAATCGCGTAGTGCTGTCTCAGGAAGAGGCAATTCCCCGGCTCGTTCAGGATCAGGGAAACCTGCACCGGCAGTGTTCCGTTTTCTGCGACGCTCACCCCGGGTGACAGGGGCATGGTGATTTCACCTCCGCTGCTCCGGGCGATGTCAGTCCAAGTTTTCAGGTCGGAGGATGCGGCGATGGAATAGACCAGATCGGTCCGGTCGGCAAAGCGGAAAAAGGTGAAGGTCACTCCCGCCTCGTCGATCGTCAAAGGGAACTCGGCAGGCCCGTCGGCCAATTTCGGGTCGCCGTTACGCGCGTATTCCGCGATTAACGGTTCGCCATCGCGATCGTCGTCGTTCAGCGGGTCCCAGGCCAAGCCATGGGAAGTCGCCCAGGTTTCCCTCGCGGAGGGTGCCGGAGGATCGAGGGAGCCGTGGATGTAGAGGTCCGAGCCGTTTGCATTGCCGAAGCCCACGCTTTCGTAGAAGTTGTCGGCGCCGTGAATGTAGACTCGCAATTCGACGGGCTCCGCGAGACCGGTATGACCGGTGAGATCGATCCGGAAGGTGTGGTTCGGGCCGAATTCGCTGAGGTAGTCGAAGGAACCGATGGCGTTCTCCTCGGCGAACCCGGAAAGGCTGGAGAACAGGGTGAAGGTGCGGGTGCGGTTTTGCGAGAATGGGCGAAATTCCGCGGCAGTAAGCGAGTAGTCCTCCCCGCCTGCCGCGATGGAAATAGAGAAGTATTCTTCACCGGCGATCGCCTCGGCCAAGGTGTTCGAGGTGGCGGCATAGGCGGAGAGGCCGTTGCCCAGGTAGTCGCCGACGAGGAGTCCGGGGCCCACTTGCGCCAGGATGGAGGGGTCTGCTACGGCGCGGAATACCGGTGCGACCGGGTTGTTGTCCTCGTTGCCGTCGAAATCCCAGACGGCGAACAGTTCGCCGTTACCCGACGGATCGTAAAATTCCGAACGTACCGCGCTGGGGTAGCGACCGTTCTCGTAGGCCGCGGCCCGAACCGTGGTCGGGGTGGAAACCAGAAAGGGCTCCGTGTAGAGCCTTCCGTGCTCCGGGGAGGGCTCCGAGCCATCCAGGGTGTAGAGGATGGTAGCATCCGGCGATTCGGACGATAGCGAAACGGTGACGGGATACTCGAAGCTCCCCCCCCGGGGAGTGAAAGCGGGGGCGGAGGCGTAGGCGGGATTCGAGATCAACACGCTCTCGACGGCGAGGTCGCCCGTTCCGCTCTGACGAAGGCGAAAGCCGCGCTGACCGGCGCGCAGATCCAGGGTGAAGGGCGGAAGAGATGCGGCGTCGGGGAAAGTGGCGACGACCTCGCCATCGACCTCGACGACAAAAGCCGCCGAACCCGTGGCGGTGATCTCGCAAGTGTATTCGCCAGAGGCCGGCGCCAGCAGATTCCAGAAAAGCCATTCGCCGGGTTCGTCGATGGATGCCGTTGTCCCACTGAGGTGTGCGTCGAGGGAGAGGTGGATGTCGGCGGGCAGCAAGCGGTTGGGGATGCCGGTGCCGTTGGTGGGGGCCACCGGTAGTTTGTTCAGGACGTCCCGTTGGCCCAGCAGCAGGGGATTGCTTTCCAATTCGAGGAGCCCCTCTACGGAGATGTTGTCGCTCCACAGGGGCCAGTGGGCGTAGGTCCCGAGCGTGTTTACCGCGCCGCCGGCTTGGTGGAACATGTCGAGCGCCCGCGCGTTGATCAGTCTGGCTTCCTCAGAGCGGTATTTGGCCAGATTCTGCACCGCCGAGCCTCCGGTGTCACCGCCGAGTGACCATCCCCCCTCGTAGGTGATGTGGTGGAGTCCGTAGGCCGTGGCCCAGTCATTCTGGACGTTGAGGCCGGACTGGTAGGTGGAACTGTTGATCTGTCCCGATGCGTCCCCGCCCGCTGGCATCTCGCCGTCAAAGATGGCATCGGTGTGGGTGATGCGGACATCCTCAAGAAAGAGGGCATCGTCGGCGTCGCCCTCCCCTCGGAAGGTGATGGTGTGGGTGCTGCCGGGCTCGACCTCGAATGCTGTCGTGGAGTAGTAGTCCGAGTCGGTCCAGTAGACGACTTTCGCATACCAGGGACGTCCGGGATCGTACGGCTGCGGCGTGTAGCCGTTGGATTGACTGAAGGATCGGGCATCGATCGATGCCCCGTCGAACAGGACCCGCACCTTGTGACCGTCGGAAATGCCGCCCCGTTCCCGGTTCACCGCCTTGAAGCCGACTCCGAAAAACCTCGACCGTATCTCGGTGGGGAAAGTCACCTCGATGGAGATCTCGCCGTTGCCCCGGAGATAGGCCATCTGTTGGCCTTCCCAGGGAGGCGGGATGTCATCGCCGGTGCCCTCGTCGACCGCGATCCCCGCATCGCCGGAGAAGGTCCAGGAGTCCATCGCGGGGCCCTCGTGATAGCCCGGAGGCAGGGAGACCCCCTCGAAACCGGGGTCTGGCAGGATATCCGTGACCGCCCAGCCGTTACTCGATCCGTAGTAGGAAGCCCCGCCTCCGCCCCAGAGATAGTAGTTTACCGGCCGGGGTATGGCCACGTGTTCGTTGCCGCCGCCATTGTTGAAGTATGCCTCGGCAAACTCCAGCCCGATGCGCGCCGTGCCATTGATGTTGGCGTACTGCCACTCGTAGACGGGGCGAATCCGGGTATGCATCGCCGCGTCGCCGAAGACGTGACGGAAGATTTCGCTGATCTGGATGGTGCGCAGCATCACCTTGCGATAGCGCCATGTTCCCAGATGATGGTAGCGCCCGTTTGTCTCGGCGGTGCTGAGGTTGTCGTAGTTGATCACGGGGAAATCCTGGGGGCGTGCCAGCGGATCGGTCGCATCGCCATCGAGGTAGGCATCGGCGTCGGCCTTCACCAGGGCATCGATATCCCAGTATTGTCGAAAGGCGTCACTGCCATAGTTCCATACCTCGTTGGAATACTCCACATACACTCGCAGATTCGGGTTCAGGGGCGGGTAGACCGGGGCGGCTACCGGGGTTTCATAGGGCTCCACGCCATCGGACCCGTGGCGGATCAACAGGGCCAGTTTATAGACGTAGCTCTCCGTGTCGGCGGTATCCCAACCCGTGGCCAGATGGGGCACGTTGATGTAGAGATCGCGGCCTGTCTCGTTGCAGAGCATGATCCGGTGTTCCCAGGAAGCGCCGTTCGCCTTGGGGGACCCGGTGGAGTAGATGCGTTCGAGGGTGGCACCCTGGTTCTGGTTGAAAAAGCCGGGTCGGGTGCGGTCGGTCCAGAAGCGCTCCTGGTTCCCATTGTTCAGGTCCACGCGCAGGACAGTGCAATACTCGTAGGCCTGGCGAAGCTGCGGCACGAAAAGGGCATCGAAAGGGGAAGGGGTTGCGGAGTCGGGCGCCGAAGGAATCATCAGCCGCAGATCGGTCACTCCGTCGCGGTCCGGGAGCCCGTCGGGTCCGAAATCGCCGTCGCGGTCGGAATTCAGCACCCGAAAATAGGAGGCGTTGCTGCCGCGTTCGGTGATGCGGAACGTGCCGGAGGTGGTGTTCGAATCCCCGTCGTAGGAGGAGACGAGGGAATTCCGATCGACGTTTCCGAACAGACTGACCTCGCCGCGTCCCTGGAAGCGGAAGCCCGCGGTTCCTCGGGTGATGGGATCGACGTCGAGTCCCATGTTGAGACTCTCCTGGAAGACATACTGGAAATCGGTGGTGGGCCAGCCCTCCGCGTCCATGCCCGGGGTCATGCCATAATACGGCACCCAGGAGTTGCGCGCGGACTTGACCATGTCGGCGAAAGCCTGATCCCAGTGGGTGCCGTTCCACCCGATTTCGGCGAGTGTTTCGACCGGTTCCGGGGGGAAGGAGGCGGCCTCCCACCAGAGGTGCAGCGCGGCAATTCCGGAGAGTTCCCGATACTCCACGCGAATATCGTAGGCGACGCCGCGCGTCATCTCCCAGACTCCCTCGACCCAGTTCCCGGATTCATCGGACCAGGCGTCGATCAGGGGAATCCAGTCCTCCGTTCCGGCCTGCCGGAGGTGGAGGCGGGCTCCGTCGTCGGCGAGGATTCGGAAGGTGTAGACCTCGGAAAAGGCGGGGATCAGTTGTCCCTCCCAGCGCACGGAGAAGTCGTCCTGGGGGAACGAGGCATAGGGTTCCGCCACGGAACCGCCAATCGGCCGGTCGGTGCCCCAGTCGAAATCGAGCCTGATGTCGCGCCGCTGGAAGGAAGGATCACCGCCGAGATCGGGTGTGGGATAATATAAGCCCGTCAGACCCGCCATGGTAAATCCGCCGCCTTCACCGGACGATGCCGCGGGAGCGCAGAACACACAGAGGATGCCAAGAGCAACAGATGGGTGCATCGCGGGGGAAGGTGTTGGGGGGGAGGGAACTCAAGGCGAAAGCTACGCAACATTGGCGCAAGAGTCGAACTAAATTATGGAAATTATAAAAATAGTGTTTGCTTTTTGGTGTGCGGCATCAGCGGTTCTCTCTTTTCCTGGTATCTTCTCCCGCCTGATTCTCTGAATCGCTACCGCAGGGGGAGATCTCGGGGCTTCCTTGTTCGCCGCGAGTTCCTTTCCGTTGAACGTTGACTCCGGGTTTCGGGGGTCAAACTATATTCGGGTGAACTCCCTGCCAACCAGCATCTCATATTCCCTGATCACCTGCGTGGGGATGATCGCGCTCGCTTTCGGAGACGGCTATTC
>CAZLUZ010000250.1:0-5199 GCA_964562825.1 uncultured Akkermansia sp. | reverse complement strand
GGCACTCCTCGGGTTCCTCGTCGCCGTGGAGGTGTTCGTGGCTGCTCACGCCGGTTTTCCGGTTCACCGTGAAAAGGTTGAAGGTCCCCAGGAGGATCATCCCGAAACCGGCGATGGGGACCCAGGTGCGGAAGGCTCCCTTGACGTAGTTGTCGACCCGGCCGGAGAAATAAAAATAGAGAAAGATCACGCCCCAGATCAGGATCGCGATGATGGTGAGAATCTGGAACAGCTTCTTCATCTCGAATCGATCTACAACCGGAACCACACGTAGCTGAGGATGCCGATGGCGAAAAAGAGGCTCACCGCGAGGATGAGCACAAATCGCGGCTTGAACACGGAAAGGTACATGAAGATCAGCTTGACGTCCATCATCGGTCCATAGACGAGGAAGGCGAGCCGGGCTGACTGGGGAACCGGGAAATTTGCCGCGATGAAAGCGTCGGAGGTGCTGCAGAGACTGAGCACGAAGGCGAGGATCATCATCAGGCCCACGCCCTTGACCTCGTTCTGGTTGAAGACCAGGACCAGATCCTCGGTGACGAAGGCCTTGAACACCGCGGTGATGGCCACCCCGATGGAGAAGTACATGGCGGTTTCGACGAAATCGCGCAGGGCGGTCCTCATGGCCAGCACGGGCCGGTTCGGCTTCGGTTGGTGATGATCGTGGTGGTGATCGTCGGACTCCGCTTCCGGCGAACGCGCTGTTTCCCGCAGGAGCGACTGGGAAAGAATTTTCTCTTTCCGGACCTTGAGCAGGAGCATGCCCACGGTGACGGTGATGATGAAGGCGACGAGGAGACGGCTCGCGGTCATGAATTCCGCGGAGTAGGCCTCGATGGTGGCGGGATTTTCCCGGAGCGAAAAACTCTCCACCGAAGTGGAGAAGGCGCTCATGGTGCTGATCACCACGATGGGATTGATGATCGGCGAGGAGAGCATGTAGGTGACGGCGCACGAGATGGGCAGCCCCTTTTTGATGAGGCGGCGGATGACCGGGACGATGGTGCACTCGCAGACCGGGAACACCGCGCCGAGCAGGGCGCTGAGCATCACCGCGAGGGGACGATTTTTCGGGAGCCAGCGATCGATCAGCCCGGGGGGCAGGTAGGCGTCGATCAACCCTGAAATGAAGGTGCCGAGCAGAATAAACGGAGCCCCCTCGAGGACGATGCTCAGAAAGAGAAAGCAAAAATCGGTAAGGGACGACAACTCCATCGCTGGCTGACGAGGAGTGGGACCATGGGGGCAATTGTGGTGGGATGCAAACGCGCAAAACCGGGGGTGTGCGGCGGCGGACCGGGAATTCAGCCTCCGGGGCGTGACAGTTTTCTTTCTTTACAGTCTGGGCGAGAGATGGGATAGGGGCGAACGATGAACCTTCAACCGGGCGTTTCCTACCACTATTCCCGCGACGGACAGCAGCATGGTCCAGCAGAGGGGAGCCAGATCGTGCAGATGGCGCAGGCGGGCCAGATTCTGGCCACCGATTACCTCTGGGCCGAGGGAATGGACGACTGGCTTCCGGCCACCGCCTTCCCCGAACTGGCTGCTCACCTCGGGCCGCGGGAGGCCAGGGCGCCTGCGGTGGTGGAACGGGGCTTGGCTGGCGGTTCTGAACTGGCCCGCACCCAGGTCCTGCAGGCCACTCCCATGCGGGACACGGTGCCGGCTCTGCGCCAGCCACCGGCGAAGACTCCGTCGAATGCCGCCACCGCCCTGGCGGGCCGGCCCGCCGGAAGAGGTCCGACGGGTAGGAAGGCCAGCTTCGGGCCGCTGCTCGGTTCCTTCATCGCGTTTTTCGCGACTCTCACCATCTTCCTCGGGTTCTCGGTTGCCCTGCCTGATACCAGCGCTATGGAACGGGGGGAAGAGTTGTCCGGATTCGCCCGGCTCATGCTGGATCATCCGATTATCCCGATTGGGTTTGTCGTGATTATTCTGGTTTCCGGTCTACTCTACGGGATCCTTTCCCTGGTGGTGCTTTACAAGGCCTGGGCATCGATCCAGGACCTCCCCAGGGTGACAACTTCTCCGGGCAAGGCGGTGGGATTCCTCTTCATCCCCTTCTTCAATATTGTCTGGATGTTTTTCGCCTTCTACAAGTGGGCGGTGGACTACAACCGACGCAAGGCGTCGGTGCACGGTGCGGGCGCGCCACCGGCCAGCGAGGCGCTCTTCCTCACCCATTGTATCCTCGCCCTGTTGAACTTCCCCTTGCTTCACATTTTCCTCATGCACCAGATGTGCCGGGGGATCAATCACATCGGGCAGGCAGCCCAGGTGTAGCATTGGCGCCGCTGAGGCGGGGGTGGCACGCAAAAAGGCGCACCGGGAGTCCGATGCGCCTTTCTCGCTGAGATTCGGGTGCGGAGCCAGCGAGGGCCGGGTGATCGGGAAGTTACTGCCCCTTGGACTTGCCGACCTTGCACTGGCCGGAGAGGGAGGCGCCCTCTTCCATTTGCAGGCTGATCGTGCTCACCGATCCCGAGATCACCGAGGAAGGCGTGAGACGACAGACGGAGAAATCCCCCGAACCGTCGATTTTGCCCTCGATGACGGCCTTTTCGGCTTTCACGTTTCCGGTGACGGCCGCGTTCTTGCCGATCACGACGCTGCCTTTGGAGTTGATGTCTCCCTTGATGGTCCCATCAAAGATGAGGTCCGTGGAACAATGGATGTCCCCTTCGATTTCGATATCGCTGGCTAAATGGCTGCTCAAGGTGTTGTTCGGTTTGGTGTTGGAGGTGAAGTCTTACCTTGGGTGAACGCATCACCCCGGGACTTCGGTGGCCGAATTCTAGATTTCGATCACATTGCCATCAAGCAATTTAAGCGGCGAACCGTTTCGAACTACAGCGGCCCAAGCCTGCGATTGCAATCGGAAAGGCGCCTGCCTATCATGGGGGCTAAAATTCCGGGCGCGGCGGTGCCGGCCGCGTTCCAATCACTCATGGCCGATCGATACGTATCAGGAAAATCGGAGTTGGGATCCTCGTTTCTCAACGCGATGTGGATAGCGGGATTTATCGCCACGGTCCAGATGGTGGCGGTGGCGATGGCGGTGCTGAAGCGTTCACCGATCTCCGAGAGCGGGTTTCGCCCGGAAGTCAACCGGCCTACGGTCACGCTCCGGCCCGGCGACACTCCGGATGACCGGCCCCTCGAAGAGACTTTCGAGCCGGTCGCGGGAGATGCCGCGCGAGCGGAGGAAGGGAAAAGGGCAGGGGCGGCACCCGTGGCTCGTCCCCCGATCCCGGACCTGACCGATGCTCCCCGCTCGGTCACCCCGATCAGCGACGAACTCCTGGAGCGCCTCGTCGAGACCGGTATTGAGCTGAGGGAGTCCGGCGATCACGAGAAAGCCCTGCAGGCTCTCCAGGACGCCGAGGCGAACATCCCCGATCACCCGCGCGTCCTCGGGGAGATCGCGGTCACCCTGACGCACCTTGGCAGGAATGCGGAGGCCCGCCAGTACTGGGAAAAGGTGGAGGCACTCGGAGAGGGGGCGGGAGGCGACTACCACGACATCGCCAGCCGGATCGTGGACGGCAGGCCGCTGCCCCGTCCGGCTCGCAGGCTCATCCTCGAGCTGGGAAAAATCCGCGTCGCCCGACAGAAACCGCCCGAAGGGGGAGAACGCGTCCGCCTGGTGATTCCCATCGTGGGTGACCCATCGCTGCGGCCGTCGGGACGCGACATGAACGTGAGAGTCTTTTTTTACGACCTCGTCGATGGCGAGCGATCCGAGCCGACCACGGCCCAGATCTCCTACGAGTTTCCCACCAAGCCCTACGATTGGCAGGAAAACGGCACCGAAGAGATCGAGGTTATTTATTTTCAACCCGTTTTTACCCTTGAACAGAAAAGGGAATTGGGTGAGCGAACCTACGAGGGATATGTGATCGAACTGGATTATCGGGACCAACTCCAGGACATCGCCTCCTCCTCGCCCGAATTGAGAAACCTCCGCTTCCAGCAATCGGAGGCCGCAGAACCCCAAGGGGGCCCGCCCGATGGCCCCGAGGGGTCGCTATTTCCCGATCAACCCTGATACAATCGAATGAGTTCTCCCACCGTCCTGATCATCGTCGATGAAAACCAGGAAGACCGCCTCGCGCTGACACGGGCCCTCTCGGGTACGGTCAACGTGATCCATCCGGTGGCGACCCCGGCCGAAGCGCTCGAACTGGGATCGGGGCTTTCCTCGGTCTCTGCGATCATCGGGGCCATCCCCGAAGTGGACGGCGTCGCCATCTTCGAACTGCGGACTCGCCTCGAGGGACTGTTGGGCCGACTGCCCGGAGCCTTCTGCAGTCGCAGCGACATGAGCGCCTACTACAGCCGGGTCCAGGAGGGGGACAAACTTTTCTACAAGCCAGTGGAAATCCCGGTGATGAAGCAGTGGCTGCTCGAGGTGGCCGGTCCGCCGGTCCCCTCTCCACCGGAAGAACCTTCGGCCGCGGATCCGGCGGTGGGCGATCCGGCAGGGGCGCCTCATCCCGCTTACCCCCTCGATTCCCTGACCGCGCCCCAGCCCACCGTGGGGGCATTGCCTCCGATGGAGACCGGTCCCCTCGCATCGCCGGATGCCGGCACGGGTCCTCTGCCCGGAGTCGAGGACATCCGTGCCTTCTACGAGGACCTCCCCGTGGGCACCCAGCTGAAGGATTACCGACTGGAAAAAGTCATTCAGAGGGATCGGGATTTCGCGATCTACGAGGCGGAGCAGACCTCGATCGGACGAAAGGTAGCGATCAAAATCCTCTACCGCAAGCACCGCACCGATCCGGCTTGGGTCGAAGCTTTCGTCACCGAGGCGAGGGCCCGTTCCAAGGTCACTCACCCCAACGTTTCGCTCGTTTACGAGTGCGACCAGGAACAAGGCGTGAATTTCTACACCTTGGAACTGGTCGACGCGCCAAGTCTGGCCGATCTGGCCGCCCAGCGGACTCCGCTCGCCGACGGCACGCTGTGGCAGGTGCTGGAGGCCTGCTGCGGCGCGCTGGAATACTTCCGGGCCCATCAGATGACGCACCGAATCATCACGGCGCAGACCATCCTGATCCAGAACGGTGACCAGACCCGCATCGCCAACCCGGTCAAAGGGATGGGCCACCTCCTCACCCCCGACGAGGAGCAGCAGCAGATGCAATACATCGCGGCTGCGCTCCGGCCTTTCATCCGCAAGGGAATCAC
>CAZLUZ010000249.1:0-5223 GCA_964562825.1 uncultured Akkermansia sp. | reverse complement strand
CGCACGAATGCGGGGTCCTGATCCCGCGAACCTTCCGCTTTCGAGTTCATCTGCAGTATGTTACGGCGGCTGGGCCAGTAAAGAAGTGCTCACGAGAGGACTCGAACCTCCACGGGTCGCCCCACATGAACCTGAATCATGCGCGTCTACCAATTCCGCCACGTGAGCGTGCCGCCAAAAGCGGACCGTTAAGAAACACCGAAATCATCGGGAAACAAGAAAAAAGAATCTTCCTTCGCCGGCTTCCACGAGGAGGTGGACCGCAGGAGCAATGGGCGATCCCCGACGACAAGATTCCGCTCGCCGTCGTGCTCGCGGTGGCTATTTTTCCGGCATGGAAAATCCCGCCCCGATACCGGAATACCTGACCGCCGTGACCCCCAGCCTGAACCTCAGCGACGCCGCGACCACGCTCGAATTCTACCGGGAGGTCTTTGGCGCAGAGGAACTCTACCGGATGCCCTGCCCTGACGGCAGCGGCCGGATCATGCACGGAGAAATGAAAATTCGGGACGCGGTCATCATGTTCGCCGACGAAGACCCGGAATGGAATGCGCTGTCTCCGCAGAGCACCGGCGGAGCACCGCTGAGTCTGAACCTCTATGTGGAGGACTGCGACGCCGTGTTTCGCCGAGCCATCGAGGCAGGCGCGCGGGAGGAGCGCCCCCCGACCTCCTACCCATGGGGTGAACGCAGCGCAATGATCGTGGACCCCTCGGGGTATCGCTGGGCCATCTGCACCCATATCGAGAATGTGACCCCGGAACAGGTGGCCGAGAGGCTGGCGAATTGGAACCCGGAAGGTTGAGGTCGCGACCCATCGATCCGGCACGGGCCCTCTCGCGGGGAGGCCTCGTTTGACTTTCCGGTGGTCGGAGGCGTTGATCACCGCCCATGGATACCCCCCACTGGCTGCAGCCAGCACTCGGCTATCTCGAACTGAGGATGTTCGAGGAGGCGTGGGCCGCGCTGGACGAGCTCCCCGAGACGAGGAGAAACTCGCGCGAAACCCTCGGTGTGAGGATCTCGTGTCGTCTCGACGAGAGACGCCTCGAGGACGCGCTCGAACTCTGCGCCGAGATGCGGCGGCGATTTCCCGACGAACACGCCGGATATATCCAGGGAGCCTTCTGTCTCCACGAGATGGAACGAACCACCGAGGCCCAGGACTGGTTGCAGTCCGGACCGCCGTCTCTGCAGGCCGAGGCGACGTACTTCTATAACCTCGGGTGCTACGACCTCGCCCTCGGCAACGAGGAATCCGCCTGTGCCTGGCTGAGCCGGGCCTTTGAGATGGAGCCAGCCTATTACGACGATGCCCTGAAAGACCCCGATTTCGCCCCCATGATCGAGCGGATCAGAACGATGAAAGACGATGATGACGTTCCCGGCTGAGCCAATCGAAGCGGCCTTTCGCCAGAATTTCGCGGAGAAAGGGGAATTGGGGGCCGGCCTGTCCGTGTGGGAGGGAGAGACCGAGGTGGTCAGCGTGACCGGCGGATTCACCACCCGGGATCGTGACCTCGCGTGGCACCGCGACACCCTGGTTCCGGTCTGGTCCGCCACCAAGGGCCCCGCCGCCGTGGCGACCCTGCTCGCCCTGCACGAGAACGGGTTCCCGCTCCATGCTCCGGTGGCGGAATTGTGGCCGGAACTGCGCGCGGCCCGGGACTCCGCCCTGAGCTTTGCCGCCATGATCGGTCACCAGGCCGGGCTGCCCGCCCTGGCCGCGAAATCCACTCCACCGATCTTCCAACACAGCGAACTCGCGAGCGCTCTCGAGGCCCAGGAGCCTTTCTGGGAGCCCGGCCGGGGCCACGGCTACCACGCCAGAACCATCGGGGTGCTCATGGACGAGATCGTGCGACGGGCCACCGGAGGGATGACCCTGGGACGCTTCTGGCGGGACCGAGTCGCGGACCCCCTCGGTATCGACGTCTACATCGGCTCGCTCAAGCCGACCGAGCTCGACCGGATCGCCACGATCTACCCGCCGCGCATTCTCTCCCCCGCGGAGGAGGAGCGCCCCTTCTACCGGTCGCTTCGGGAAACCGGGTCGCTCGCCCAGCTCGCCTTTTCCACCCCCAGGGGATTGCCACGGATCGGTGACATCAATCGCACGGAATTCCTCCTCGCGGGACTCCCCGCCCTCGGAGGAGTGGCCACGGCAAGCGGGCTGGGAAAATTCTATGCCGTGCTCGCCAACGGCGGCGTGTGGCGAGGCGTGCGCCGTTTTCCCGAAGAGATCGTCTCCCTGTTGTCGCAGCCCCTTTCCTCGGGGAAGGATCAGGTACTCCTGCTGCCCACCGCGTTCTCTGCCGGATTCATGCTCGATCCCTCCGCCTCTCACGGGGAAGGCAAGCTGCGCTCCCTCTTCGGACCGTCCCCCCGAGCCTTCGGCCAGCCGGGAGCGGGCGGGAGCCATGCCTTCGCCGATCCCGACCGGGGCGTGGCTTTCGCCTATGTGATGAACCAGATGGAGGGCGGCATTCTGCCTAACGACAAATCGCTCGACCTCGTTAGGATTCTGTATTCCTGAGGGCTTGCACCCGAAACAAAATCCGCGAGTTTACCGCGCCTCTCCCCAAAGACCATGAGCCAACAGATCGATAGCATCCAGCTCGCCGAACAGATCGCCCGCCACGAACCCTGGGTCCAGGCGGTCCGGACCGAGGTGGGGAACATCGTGGTGGGACAGAGCCTGCTCATCGACCGGCTCATGATCGGTCTCTTGACCAACGGCCACGTCCTGCTCGAGGGCGTTCCGGGACTGGCCAAGACCCTCACGGTGAACGCGCTGGCCGGGGCCTTGACCGCGGATTTCCAGCGGATCCAGTTCACCCCCGATCTCCTCCCCGCCGATCTGATCGGGACGCTCATCTTCAATCCCCAGACGAACGATTTCACCCCCAAGCTGGGGCCGGTCTTCGCCAATCTCATCCTCGCCGACGAAATCAACCGCGCGCCGGCGAAAGTGCAGAGCGCCCTGCTCGAGGCGATGCAGGAGCGACAGGTCACCATCGGCGACAAGACCTATCGGCTGCCGGATCCCTTCCTCGTGCTGGCCACGCAGAACCCGATCGACCAAGAGGGCACCTACACCCTGCCCGAAGCTCAGCTGGACCGGTTCCTCCTCAAGGTAATCGTGAGCTATCCCACCATGGAGGAGGAGAGAGTCATTCTCGATCGCATGGCTTCGTCCTCCGCGGTGACCAAGACCCGCCCGGTGGTGGAGCCATCCACGGTGATCTCCGCCCGCCAACTGGTGGATATGGTCTATGTCGACGACGGGGTGAAGGACTACATCGTCCGGCTGATCCACGCGACGCGTTATCCCGACGAGATCAACGCCGCGCTGAAGCCGATGATCCGGGCCGGATCCTCGCCCCGGGGCACGATCAACCTGACCATGTCGGCGAAGGCGAACGCCTTTCTTCGCGGGAGAGGCTACGTCGTGCCGCAGGACGTCAAGGACCTGGCTCATGACGTCCTCCGGCACCGCATCCTCCTGAGCTACGAAGCCGAGGCCGAGGAGATCACCAGCGAACAGATCATCGCTTCCATCCTGGAGCGAACCCCGGTCCCCTGATCGGAGCCGGGCCGTCGCATCGCCCGGCACGCGGGCCGTTTTCTGCACCAACTCCCCATGAAACAGGCCGTCGCCAGATACGTTATGCTCGGGTCCGCGATCCTCGCAGTCGCCGTCATCCTGTTGCTGTATCAGCGCCAGCAGCGTGCGGAGGCGCTCAAGACACTGCGGCTCACCTACCAGGCTCAGGTGGTCCAGCACGGGGACGAGGTCCACATCACCCTGGCCAGTGCGCGGATGGAGGACCTGCGCGAGGTGGTGGAGACGATCGGGCGGGCGGAACAACTTGAGGACGGCACACCCCTGCGCCCCTGGGTTCTGGACCTCACGGGGAACCCCAATTTGAAGTCACTTTCCGGGATCGAAGGGCTCGTCGAACTCCGCTCGGTGATCGCGATAGACTGCCCCAACCTGGAGAACCTCGACGGGCTTTCGGGCCTGCCGAAACTGAATGAGGTGATCCTGTCGCACAACCCGGCTTTGATCGATGTCTCGGCGCTGCAGCGCTTGCCATCCCTGGTAACGGTGGACCTGAGCGGGTGCGAAAACGTCCGCGAAATCCGTCCTCCCGCCATGGCGAACCTGGAGAATCTCTACCTGAGCGGGTGCCGTCGTCTCGAGGTCCTGGACGTCTCCCGCCTGACTGGGCTGCGCCAGCTCTACCTCGACGGCTGCATGGAGATCGAGGCCATCGCGGGTCTCGGCGAATTGACCCGGCTGACCGATCTCGACGTGAGCAACTGCCAGAAGCTGAAACATCTCGACGGGCTGGAGAACCTGGGGGAACTGATCGTTTTCGACATCCGCAACGTGGAGTTGGAGGATTTTTCCATCATCGGGCGGCTTCCCTCCCTGCGGGTTTTGCGGCTGGCGGGCCAGGGCAACCTGACCTCCCTGGAGCCTTTCCGCGGGCTGGAGTCGCTGGAAGAACTGCATGTGGAGGCGTGCCGGAACCTGACGTCGCTCCGGGGGATGCCTCCCGGGGTCACCGAGTATGCGGGATTTGTTCGCTGCCCGAATCTGAGGAGTCTGGAGGGTCTGGAGGCCGCATCGGGTCTGCGGAGGTTGAATCTGAGCCACTGCGACGCCCTCGAGGACATCTCCGCGCTGGCCGGGCTGCCTGAGTTGTTGCAACTGACCATGACCGGCTGCCGTGCGGTGACGGATGTGGCGCTGCTGGGGGAGAACCGGAAGCTGGCCATGGTGAGCCTGGGAGGTTCCGGGGTGCCTCCCTCGTCGATCGCCGACCTCCAGGAGAAACTCGAGGATACCGTCTTCGATTTTTCCGTGGAGCAGTGAGCCCGGGCGTTGGATTCGGGGAAGGATTCGCCAAGACCACCCTCTCCCCCATGGCCACCTTCTGGCGAAGGCGGCTACGTGGGATGAGCATCCACGTGGAGTGTAGCCGCGCTCGCCAGAGCGTGGACCGTCTCGCCACGCCACCCTCTCCCCCATGGCCACCTTCTGGCGAAGGCGGCTACGCGGGACGGGCAGCTACGTGGAATGTAGCCGCGCTCGCCAGAGCGTGGATCGTCTCGCCACGCCGCCCTCTCCCCCATGGCCACCTTCTGGCGAAGGCGGCTACGCGGGATGGGCATCCACGTGGAATGTAGCCGCGCTCGCCAGAGCGTGGA
>CAZLUZ010000248.1:0-5229 GCA_964562825.1 uncultured Akkermansia sp. | reverse complement strand
CCCCGAGTTGGAGGCATTGTCGAATTGCCACAGAGCGACGAGATCGGCGCCAGAGGCTGGCACCAGGGAAATCAGGAGGACGCCGAGCAGCGTTGCGATCGGGAGAACGTGACGAAGTTTGGACATGGCGGTTGGGTTCTTTCGGGTAAAGCAAAACAGCCCGGAATGCCGGGCTGATCCATCTGTTGAAGTTTCGAGGATTAGCTACTCAAACTCGGCGGCGCATCCGACGGGTCAGGAGCAGGAAGGTGGAGCCCACCCCCAGCAACCAGAGAGAGGAAGGCTCCGGCACCGCGGCGGGAATCAGGGAGGTATTCGGCCCGCCGAAATCGAGCATGTTGGGGGTCGTGAGCGCAGTATCGAAGAGCGCCAGATTGTCGACGGCATAGGCGCCGGTCTCTCCGTCGTTGTCCGCGAAAAAGAGCACCCCGTTCGCACTGGTAGCGGGATAAAGCGACCAGCGACCATCGACGGAGAGTGCGTTGACCGAGTTGATCAGCGCGCCATCCACGTAATAGCGGATGTCGCCGGTGGTGATGTCGTTGACGATTCCCACTCGATACCAGGTGTCCGCCTGCAGGCTACCGGAATAATCGCCGCTGATGCCGAGTCCGCCACCACCGTCCACGAAAGTGTCCCCGTCGTTCGAGTTGTTGGAGTTGGTTTGGTAGAGCGACTGGAAGCTACCGATGGAATCGAACTTGATGTCCATCAGGATGGTGTAGTCGTTTACGAAACCACCACCCCCGTTCGCGGGCAGGTCCGCGGTATCTCCGAAGAGCCACTGGCCGGATGTGAATGCCGGCACCACCAGAACCTCGTTGCCGGGACCGCCGTTGACGGCTTCGTAGGTGGGAGTCCAACCGCCCACGGCACCGAGGGAGGCCGCGGTACCCACGGAGGTATCGAGATTTCCGTCCAACTCCCAGAGAGTGGACGGGAGGATGGATGCCTCGGTAGAGGAAACCAGGAGCGCCACGAGTGCGGCGACCAAGGCGAACTTGATCTTGTGGATAATCATCTGTCAGGGTGTCGTGTGTTCGGGCTGGAACCAACCGCGCCAGACCCAAGCAAATGAATCGAGTTGCCACCACCCGTTTTTTGCAACATTTCCGTTGCGTCTGGGAGGGCAGTGCCCTGCGGCAAAGATCGCTCCGCCAAACGGATCGGGGCGCCCTTTGCTGCATCCCTGGGCGCCGGAATGTATCCTAGCGGATTCTCCCCCGTCCCCAACCGGCATCGTCGCCCTTCATCGGCGCCAGACGAGCGCCCGATGCAATTTGCCGAGAACGGGGTCGTCGAAGGCAAAGGCCCTCGTGCGTTTTCCGATGGGTTCGGCCCGGAGAATCCCCGCTTTGACCAAACGTCCCAGCTGCGTTGCCACAGCGCCGGAGGACAACCGGGTGACCTCGGCCAAGGCACCGGAGGTGACGGGTGGAGCCAGGTAGGCGACATACGCGAGAACCCTCCGCGCCCCTGGAGATAGCTTCGCGATCCGTTCGTGGAGGAAGGGAGCATGGTTCCACGCCACCTCGCGGAGCACATCTTCTCGCGATGCGCCAGGTTGCTTTGCCAGTGCTGCCGCAGCAGCCTCGACGAGGGCGGGACGGCCCTCGAGGTCTTCCTTAGCCAGTGCCGCCAGTTTGCTTCCATTCGTCTTGGATAGACGATAGAGCTGGGAGAGTTCGCGGAGACCGGCGTCACCTAGCGGATGGACTTGGGTCCGCCGAAAAAAATCGAGGAAAGCCTGTTCCGAGTCAGGATTCCACCCGGGCTTCACCGTGGTGATCACGCTGACGAACTGCGTCTGAAGTACGTTGCGAAATGACCAGTGATCGGCATCGTTCATCGTACCGAGAAGCCGGTCCAAGCCCGGGATGAGGAGGAGGAGCCCTCCGTGGCGCCTCAGATCAGAGACGAGCCGGTCGTCAAGCGTAGCCCGGAAGGCGACATCCCCATACTCGGAGCGCAGTTCCAACAGGGTTTCCCTGGGACTGCCGTGGGGAGCGCCCGAGGCGTGGGCCTGTGCGAGGATCTCCATGGCCAGCGAGGGCCAGTCGTGAATCCCATCGGGCCAGGGGGACAGGCGAACAGGTGGGAAATCGGCTCGGGAAGACAGGACGCTACCCACATTGTCGAGCAAACGGACAGATCCATACCCTTGGGGAGTCTCCAGGGCGAGCCCCTGGACGGGACCATCCGCGGTAGCGGTGACCCGATCATAAAGGCGGATCAGGCGATCGATCTCATGTCGCCAGTGACGTGGGCAAGCCGGCGATCGCGCTGAGGAAACTCGCTTTGCCTGCGGTGGAGAGGATGAGGAGGACATGGGAGAACTCGGGAACGATAAGCCCGGTTCTCTTCCTCGACAAATCTGTTACCAACAGATTTGTTACCAACGGATCTGTTGTCAAAGGAGCTGTTGCGAATCCGAGGCGAGGGCAGACCTCACGACGGCGAGGTCCGGTCCCAAAAAGCTTCCAGCATGGGATTGGCGAACTGGAGCGCATGATCGTTTTCCCGCAGATAGCCATCCTCCTCCAGAATTCGCAGGCAGGAAATCGCAACTTCGGGGTTGTCGACACTATCGACCAGGTCCTGGCGACGCTGAGGGCCCTGCCGCAGCACTCGTCGGAGCATGGTTTCTGCGGCGCCCACTTCTTCGGGTTCGAGCATCTTGTGCAGTCGGTCCCGATAGTGATCCAGGCTGACCTTCAGGATCGCCTTGCCCCACACGGCGGTGACGTCGTCTTCGGTGATCTCCGAAGCGGACTTCTCCAGTTCGATCAGGTCATCCAGGATGACTTGCAGATGGTAGGGAATGGGTTCCTCACCCGTTAAGCGGAGAATGGCCAAGCGGAGTTCCATCGGCAGATCGAAATCTTCCGTGACGGCGATCGCATCCATGAAAGCGAGTGCGGTCTCGTTCGACCAGGGACCGATGGGGAAAGGCTTCAGGTCATTGGCATCGGCAATCGACCCGTGGCGGCGGAGGACAGGAAGCAGACCAATTGACCCACCGATCACCATGCGGAAGCGATCCTCCAAATCGGTATTGTTCCGGATTTTGCGAAACAACTTCAGCAGATTGGTGGCGTCTTCTTTCGTTCTATCCTCGCGAAACAGGGCGTCGATCACGGTGGGAAACTCATCCAGGATCAGGAGGAGCCGGGCATCTTGTTTGGTCGCGTTTTTGATCGCGGTCTCGAGGCTGCGGGCAATCGAGTCCCATTCCTTACCCGCAGAAAGTTTGATCGCAGCTCCGATCCCGAGAATATTCACCTCCCCGTTCTCCAGAGCACCCAGGCCCTTGAGAAAGGCGGTGGCAATCTTCTGTCCGAGTCCCGAATCGTCGTGGAGTCGAGAAACAATCTCCGTGATCACCGCGCTGGTGTTTGTTTTGCCCTCGAGATTGACGAAGACAGGATGCCAGCCGTCGCGAGGGTTTCTCTCCAGGTGCCGCATCAGACTCGTCTTTCCGACGCGTCGCGGGGAGACGAGGAGCAGGTGATGTCCTCTCCCCACGTTCGCCCAAAAACTCTCCACTTCCCGGTCCCGCCCGAAAAAATCCTCGCCGGTCACCGGGCTCCCGGCTTTGACTCTCGGTCCGGGCTCCAGGGCCATCCAGAACGGTTGTTGGAGGTTTTGCACCGGAGGCCTCCGGGAAGGGCATCCTATGGCGAAATGAGCGGTTACCGAACCTCTCGACAGAGAAGAGTTTCCGGCTCACCGGCGGTTCGATGGAGAAAAGTAACCCGGGTATCGCAAGACACCCGGATCAGGGGAATTGGTCCAGGGCTTGGACTCAGAACTTCAAGCTGGCAGTCACCCCACCAAAGACCTTGTCGTCAGGGGAAGTGGACTCGAGGCCCGAAAAATCATCGAAGGAACCCCTGCGCGGGAGGAACGCCTCGTAGTTGTGATCCCGGTGGGTGGGTCCTCCCTGGAGGGAGTCGACATAGCTGACGTAGGGGGTGACCGTAAACCGGCATCCCAGCTTCACGGGCATCTCGAGGGTGGTCACCCGGTGGCTGAAGCCTCTGAGGCCGCTCACTCCAGGGACGGTCAGGTCCGAATCATACTGCTGATCGTAGTAGCCGATCAGCGAGGTGAATTCGAGGGAAATGCACTTGGTCAATTCGATCTGCCGGTTCCAGGAGAGGGTGTGGTACCAGCCCTCGGGAATGAAGTTGACCTCGCCACCGAGATCGTAGGTTGCCTCGTAGGTGGCGCAGCCCCCCATGAAACAACGGGTGATGGCAAGAGAAAATTCATTGGTGTCGTATTCCCCCTGATCGTTCACGGCAAAGAAATCCCCATTGTTGGTAACCGGGGCGGTTCCTCCCGGAGGAGGGACGAACGCAGCCACGGGGCCCTCGTTGCTCCGGTGGGTGTAGGTGGCTTCCACGACGGTCCCGCAGAAATCACGACTTGCCGAAACGAAGAAGTTGTTGCGCTCGAACTTCCCATTCTGCGCCGTTCCCACTGCCTGAGCGGGCTCCAGGTCCGAAAGCGACCGGATGGACTCCACCCCGAAAGTGAGGTCCGCAACACAGCTTTCGATGGTGTAATGGACTCCTCCGATCCAATTCTCGTCGGCGAACTGCAGACCGCGGAAAATGTAGTCCGACTGGTAGCCGAACCAGACCTCCCCGTTGAAATCGGGGCATTCTTCGCAGGGGCTCTTGGCGCAGAGAGGAGCCTTGCCGTCGACGGAGCACTGCTCCCCGGCTTCGAGGCCGTGATGGAACATGAGAAACGCGGCAAAGACTGCCAAAAAGGATCGAGACATCATGGGTAAAAAAGTCGGGTTGAGGTGGGCGTTTTCCAAAGGATTGAAACCCGACTAAAATCGAGAAATTTGATCTTTTGGCAAGAAAAAACGCTACCTTTCCTAATTATCGGCGAAGTTTCGCGTTTTTCGGCCCGGCCAACTTCCCTTCCCTCAGCTCGCCCGATTTCCCTCGCTACCGCATCAACCACCAGACGCCGAGCATGGCTCCCAGGTCCCCGCCCGCGTGAAAAAAGATGGGAACGGCGAGACCCCGGTACCGCATCCTGAGCCTTCTCCACACCCAACTCATCGCGGCCAACCCGATCAGACAGACCGCAAACAAGGGCCAAGACCACGGGAAAAAGAAATGCATCACCAGCAGGTGATAGGAAGCGAATTCGAGGTCCCGAAGATGCCAAATCCGCGCATCGACCGTCAGCATTTCGCGCCAGCCG
>CAZLUZ010000247.1:0-5260 GCA_964562825.1 uncultured Akkermansia sp. | reverse complement strand
ATGCCTCCGGCGAGAATGGCTTGGGGCCGGAGGTCGACGAGGCGAGAATCACCACCACCACCCTGGCGGGAGAGGTGGTCCAGCGCAGCGTGACGATCCGGTATGGCGACAGCCTGAGCGGCACCCTATCGGACGGTTCGCCTTTCACCTACCGGGAACGGTGGGAGATCGCGCTGGCGGATCCCTCCATCGACACCGTGGCCGGTGCGCTCTCCGCCGGTGCTGACGCTCTCGTGGTTCGGACACGGACCTACGACCAGGGAGAAATCCGCGGACTGGCCCACAGTGTGGCCTATCCCGATGGCACCGGAGAGATCACGGAGTACGACACCGAGACACTCGAGACGGTCACCTTCATGGGGGAACTCTCGGCCGATGGTTTTTCCGTGGTGGACGGCATCGAGGATTCGAGGATTGAGAACGCCTTCGGCCACACCACCGCACGTCAGGTTCGGGCGATCCCCGAGGATCTCATCCTGGTCCAGGACGTGGTTCTGCAAGAGGACCAGCTGGGGCGCCCCCTGCGGACGCTTCATCTGGGCGGGCTGGAGAGCACCGCCACCTACGACTGCTGCGGACTGGCCGCGGAGACCGACGTCCGCGGGGTGACCACGACCTATCACCGCGACACCCTGGGCCGACTGCGGGAGGAAACGTCGCTGGGAAAAACCACGGAATACGAATGGAGCGCCGACGGCAGGCTGATTGCCCGCACTGATGATGCCGGCGGGAAGCGGATCGTGCGGAGCCGCGTCGAAGGCGACAGTCTCGGGCTCGACGTCACCGAGTTCGACTCGTTGGGCCGCAGCGGCCAGGTGCTTCGCTCGTATGCCCAGGGGCGGCTGACCGTGACCCGCACGAATGCGGCGGGTGACGTGAGTGTCGAAGCAACCTTCGGCGACGGGCAATTGCGTTCGGTGAGCGGGGCAGCTGTCTATCCCCGCCGCTACGAGTACGGCGTCGATACCCCCGCGGGCGCGGACTACCCGCAGCGTTATGCCACTGAGTATGTTGTCGATCGAAGTGGAGCCGATACCGGGGAGTGGCGGAGAACGTGGACGGATGCCCTGGGCAGAACGTGGAGGTTCGAGACTTCCGCCGGGGATTCGATCGTCGATGCGTTCAACGCCTCCGGCCAACTGGCGAGTCGAACCGACGCGGATGGAGTGGTGTGGCTCTTCGCCTACAACAACCGGGGTGAGCTCACCCACCGAGCCGTCGACGTGAACGGAAACGGCGCGATCGATTTCGATGGGCCCGACCGCATCGTGGCGACGGAATACCATGTCGCCGAGAGGGGAGGGGTCACCGTCAACCGGACGGCGACGAGCCTGTGGCGGGAGTCCGGGAAGCAGGAGATTCTTCGCCAGGATCATTCGGCCGACGGCCTCCAGTCGTGGCAGACCGTGAACGGGGTTACCGGTCATCGGATCACCTCGCTCCTGGGGGGCGGAGCCTGGACGGTGACGGAAAACCGGGGCGACGGATCGAGGGCCATCCTGGAGCACAGCGGCGGCCGCCTCTCCGCGGAAAGGCAGGAAAGGGCCGACGGGGAGATTCTCGGAGAATCGACCTACCTCTGGGACGATCACGGACGGGTCATCTCGGCCACCGATCGTCGGAACGGTACCACCTCCTTCGTCTGGACAGATAACGACGAACTCGCCAGCGTGACCACTCCGGCACCGGGCGACGGCGGTCCGGCGCAGACCACGTCCTATACCTACGATGCCATGGGGCGCCTCGCTGTCACGACGCTGCCGGACCTGACTCAGGTGGACCGCGACTACCACCCCACCGGAGATCTGCGGCGGGTGTCAGGTTCGCGAAACTACGATCGCGAGTACGACTACGATTCGGCGGGGCGTCTCATCCGTCTGACGACGAATTCCGGAACCCCGGAGGAGCAGGTCTCCTCGTGGAACTACGATCCGGTCACAGGCCGCTTGGCCGGGCGCACCGTGGCGGGCGAGACCTCCGAGTCCTATACCTACACCGCAGCCGGACGACTCCGGACGCGAACCAATGCGAGGAACATCGTCGGCACCTATGGCTATGGCACGGCGGGAGAGTTGCGTCAGGTCACCTATTCGGACGGCCTCACCCCAGGGCGGCTCTACACCTACCTGCGGGATGGGGATGTGGACGCCGTGAGTCGCGGGGAGGTCACCCAGCGCTACGAGTATGGTGCGCCGGGCCTGGTGGAGCGCATCTCGATCAGCGGTGGGCCACTCGATGGTGCGGTGATCGACCCCACCTTCGACGGACTGAACCGCCGGACGGGGTTGATTGTGACACCGGGTTCGGGAGCGTCCGCGGTGAGCCGGGCGAGAGCGTACGAGCCCGGGTCTTCGCGGCTCGCCGCGGTATCGACAGCGTCTGGTTCCGTCGAATTTTCCTATGCCGCAAACTCCGGTCTGCTCGAGGGGATCGACTTCCGGAGCGACGGACAGAGCCGGCTGAACCAGACCCGGGTTTACGATCGGTTGAATCGTCTGAGTGAAGTTGAGGCGAGGAATCCGGATACCGGTGTGGTCTTGAGGAGATTCGCCTATTCTTTCAACGAGGCCAATCAGCGCGTCCGAATCGACCGGGAAGACGACACGCGTTGGGATTACGCCTACGATGGGCTCGGGCAAGTGATTTCGGCGGAGAGACAGCTCGATGGGGGCATGCCCCTGGCGGGATACCGTTATCGCTATGCCTATGATGCGCTGGGCAACCGCACCTCGGCCGACTATGGCGGAGAGTCAGGCGGAGGTGATGGGGCGTTGCATCGGCTGGGTTATACGGCCTCGACGACCGGCGATCGCAACCGGTATGGCGAGGTCATCCATCCGGGGGTGGTGATCACGCGGGGGCGGGTCCTGGAGGCGGCAGATGTCACCGTGGACGGCGAGGAAGTGGGTCATCGTCAGGGCGTATGGTTCGCCCACGAGACCGCGGCGAGCAACGAATCGGGGTCGGTTGGCCTTGAGGTGGAGGTCGCGGCCGAGCTCGGTCCGGATACCGACTGGGTGAACCGGGTGGATTGGGTGCCTCCGCGAACCGCCGTGATGAGCTACGATGCCGACGGCAATCTGACCTTCGATGGCTACCGGGAATACACCTGGGATGCGGAGAACCGTCTTGTTGCGGTGCAGCCGAGGGTGGGACTGGTTCCTCCGGAGTTGCCCTACTACCGGGTTACCTTCGCTTACGACCATGCGGGCCGACGCATCCAGAGGAGGGTGGAGCGGAAAATGGGCAACGAGTGGTATCTGGAGCAGGAGCGCCGGTATCTCTACGACGGATGGAACGTGGTGGCGGAGGTTCGGGGCACGGGGGCGGGGAGCCTGGGGTTGGTGCAGAGTTATCTGTGGGGAAATGACCTGAGCGGCACGCCTGACGGCGTCGGAGGGGTCGGCGGTCTTTTCGGGGTGGAGCGGCACGTCGGGGAGGATGCCGGCCTGCACTTTGTCACGGCCGACGGGAACGGCAACGTTGTGGCTCTGGTTAGCGCGGACGACGCGGTAGAGACGGCGGGTTACGAGTATGATCCCTTCGGGCAGTTGCTTGCGTTGAGTGGTCCGATGGGGATGGCGAATCCCTATCGGTTCAGCACGAAGCGGCACGACGACCACACCGGGTTGTATGATTATGGTTTTCGTGACTACGACCCGGCGATGGGCCGCTGGCTGAGTCGTGACCCGATCGGTGAGGAGGGGGGACTGAATCTCTACGGCTTCGTGGGGAACGATCCGGTGGGTATGGTGGATGTGCTGGGGATGGCCCCGCGAGACAGTTGGTTGGGCAAAAAACTTTTTGGGCTTTTCGATTCCGCGTTGGCTGGAAACGTTTCTTACATCAACGATGGTAAGCCAACCCTAACTGTTGATCTCGCAAGGCAGAATAGCGACCTTGTCATAGCTGCTGAGATTGAGCGTGCCCACCGCACGAGATGGAGTGCGAAGGCGGTGGAAAGCTTCGACAATTTCAATATCGGTGCTGGTTTGACAGCTTCGGCTTTGACGGGTGCAGGTTTCTATTTAGGGAAAAAGGCCCAATCTCTCAAGGCGGGAAGGCAGAAAATTGACGAAATCAGAGAACGATGGAGGCGCTTTAATAAGGGAAGGCATCAAAAAAGGTGTGCGCAACGAGAGGAGGCCTTAAGTTTCAGCAACTATGGCAGTGCATCTGACAGATCTGATTCTCTCCCTCGCAGGAACTCCTTATCACAGGATCAAACGAATTTCGATAGCTTAGCTATCCAAGCGACATGGAACCCCTCTGCAAACGCAGTGGTCTTAGGCAAATATGACGAAATCCGGTATGGCGGAGTATCCTATGAGGTATTCGCAAAACGATGCAATCTAACCTATTTTAATTTAAAAGACTGGGAAAGGGTTCATGCACTCCTTGGTGATAATATTTGGGAGGTGAACAAAGCTTTTATGAAGCAACAGTGGAAACTTGGAAAGGATTTCTATTTTTCGCACAATCCATGGGCTGCAAGCAATTTAGGAGGTGCGGGGAACTTCTTTGAGCGTGAAGTTTTGTATCTGATGGAATTGGGCGTAAAGGATTTTATCTTTCTTAAAGAGGGCTATTGGAAAGCAATTCGATGATCAATGGACGATGCTAAACAACTATTTCGTGCCTTCGATGGGCGATTTTCTCTGATGGCCAGGGAAGGCGTTTTGGAGCAATACCGATCCCATGGAGTCGAGCCCGAGATCGAGAGGGAATGGGCTCAGGAACTTTGCGAGGAATCGATGAGGGCGTTCAAGGCGGGTTTCATCGCAAACTCCGAGGTCTACCGGTTCTTTGAAATCGCGGAGACCTACGGTTTTACCGGGGAATTGTCTCTGGCGTTTCGACGCTTTCAAGAGGTGTTTCATTGTCTCGATACCTTCACGCAATTGCTGGTTGCCGAGCTTTTCTTCCACGCCTTCAGAAACCTGATGGGTGCCGGCCGCACGGCGCCGAAAGAAGCGGCCATCTTGATGAAGGAACTCCGCTCCACCATTCGTAGGATTGGGGCCGACGAATCCCTATCGGTCGACCCGCGCTATCGGGAAGGTTTGGTTCTAACGGAATCCCTCGATGAGGAGACGATTCGCCAACGGATTCAGGTGCTGGTCGATGAAGCAGGTGTCTCTTGACTCGGGTAGCAGTAGCCGCGCTCGCCAGAGCGTGGTGCATCTGGCATCGGCCACCTTCTGGCGTAAGCGTTCGGTGAGCCACGCCCTGACTTCCCCGCCGATCTGGAGCAACTTGG
>CAZLUZ010000246.1:0-5348 GCA_964562825.1 uncultured Akkermansia sp. | reverse complement strand
ACATTCTTGAGAAAGTCAAACGGGGCCGGGCAAAGCTGAATAAAATGCAATCGGAATGATGGATACCCCTTGGTTTTGTCGGGCGGCTTCCTTTTTTCTGAAAGGGTCGCGCGGCGAAGTTCCGAGGTCGATTTCTCGTCACCCCCCGGTTCGAAGTGCGGGTGAGGCGCTGGGGCGAAATCCCGGACACCACCCGGATCGCGGCAGGTTCAGGTTTTTTCTTGAACCGCATGGTGGGTGTCGGTTTTTCTGGGGATCATCGATCATGAAGCGTTTCACTCTTTTTCTGGCGGCGGCCCTGCTCCTGACGGACCCGACCGCAGTGGCGCGTGGCGCCGAGCTCCCCAACCTCATCCTATGCATGGGCGATGACCACGGGTGGGAGGAACTGGGGCACCGGGGACACCCCTTTGTCCAGACGCCGGTTCTCGACGAGATGGCGGCTTCCGGGCTCCTCCTCGATCGGTTTTACGCGGCGCATCCGTCCTGTTCACCCACCCGGGGCAGCGTGCTTACCGGGCGTCACCCGAACCGCTACGGCACCTTCGCACCGGGGTATTCGCTGCGACCGGAGGAGATCACCATCGCCCACCGGCTGCGGGAGGCGGGGTATGCCTGCGGGCACTACGGCAAGTGGCACGTCGGCACGGTGAAGGCGGGTTCTCCGACCAACCCGGGAGCCATGGGGTTCGACGAATGGATCTCGCACGACAACTTTTTCGAGCTGAACCCGCCCCTGTCGCGCAACGGAGGGCCGCCAGAGGTCTTCCCCGGGGAAAGCTCGGCGGTGGTGGTGGAGGAGGCGGCGGAGTTCATCCGTCGGGCCGTGGCGGAAGGGAAACCGTTTTTTGTGGTGCTCTGGTTCGGTTCACCCCACGAGCCCTACCAGGCCCTGCCCGAGGATCTCGCCCTCTACGACAATCTCCCCGCGGAGTTGGAGAACCGAACGGTGCGGCTGACGTCCAATGAAACCGGGCTGCAGGTGGAGCGACCCCTGCGTCCGGTGCTCCGGGAACGGTATGCCGAGATTACGGCCATGGACCGCGCGCTCGGCAAGCTGCGCGATTTTCTCGAAGACCAGGGGGTGCGCGACAATACCCTGCTGTGGTACTGCGGAGACAACGGAACGCCGCCAAGCGGGGTGGGACCCTACGCGCCCCTGCGGGGACTCAAGGCGCAGTTTTTCGAGGGTGGCATCCGTGTGCCGGGCATCATCGAATGGCCGGCTCGGATCCGGGAGGGTCGGGTGTCGACGGTGCCGGCGGTGACCAGCGACATGCTGCCGACGGCGTGCGCCCTGGCGCGGGTGCCGGCGCCCGATCGGCCACTCGACGGGATCGATCTGCTGCCCCTGATCGACGGTTCTCTCATCTGGCGCCCGCAGCCCATTTTCTTCTGGGGGATCGACACCCAACGCATCCGGGCCCGTGACCCGGAGCCCTACCTTGACCCCAAGTGGCAAGAGGGCACGACACCCCTGGTGAAATTCATGGATGGAATCGCCACGAGGAATTTCTTGAACGACCGTTATCCTGAGATCCTGGAGATTGACTATGGCGGCGAGCGGGTGGCCATGGACGGGGGCTGGAAACTGCTGGTGCGCGAGCGCAAGGGCACGTCGCCGCAGAGGATGCTTTTCCATCTGGGGGACGACCCGGCGGAGAAAAACGATCAGGCCGAGGAGAAGCCGGAGCTGGTGGAGGAACTCGAAGCCAAGCTGCGGGCGTGGCAGACCTCTGTGCTCACCAGCCTGACCGGGGCGGACTATCCGTGATCCTCTGGTGCCCGCTATTGAGTCAGACCCCCGCGCTATTCAGCCGGGTCGGGCCGGCGCAGAATCGCAGAATCGTCGGGCTCGGCTCAATCGCCGACCCAGACTACCTTCTCCGCCACATCATCTCGCCTGCCTTCGGGCCATTCCTCGCTCTCTGGCCAGCCCAGATAGAATAGGCCCAGGCAACGGTCGCGTGCGTCTCCCAACCCGAGCCAGAGGCGCATCTCGTCGGTGTAGACCACCGGCGGAGTCGACCAGTAACCCGCCATCCCGATCGCCGAGGCGGTGAGATGCATATTCTGCACGGCACATGCCACTGCCTCGATTTCCTCGACTTCGGGAATCTTTTCGGAGCGTTGCCGGCTCATGCCGACCGCGATCACCACGGGAGCCTGCAGCGGTCGCACGCCCAGTTTCTCCCATTTCTCCTCCCGCACCTCCGCCTCCGGGGTGACCTTCCGGTAGATCGACTGGAGGGCGTCGGCGAGTCGCTGCCGGCCTTCACCCGTGAAGACGAAAAAACGCCACGGTTGGGTCAGTCCGTGGGTGGGCGCCCAGTTGGCATTCTCCAGAATCGCGGCCAGATGCGCCCGCTCCACCGGTTTCACCGACATGTCCGGTGGTTTGATGCTGCGGCGCCTCCGGATCAGCGCGTTCGCTGCAGCCATCCGCAGGGAGAGAGAATCGAGGCTGGGTGTCTCGGGGGTGTCACTCATCCGGCGAACGAGTCGGCGGGTCGAGGGCGAATCTCGCCAGACCCTAGCCCATGGCCCGCTTGAGGGCGGCGCCCATGTCGGTCGGGGTTTCCGCGATCTCGATGCCCGCGTCGCGCATCGCTTCGATCTTGGCCTCGGCGGTGCCTTTGCCCCCCGAAACGATGGCGCCGGCGTGGCCCATGCGTCTACCCGGAGGCGCTGTGGCCCCGGCGATAAATCCCGCGATCGGCTTTTTCAGATGCTCTTTGACCCAGGCGGCGGCGTCCTCTTCGGCCGTTCCTCCGATCTCGCCGATCATGATGATGGCCTCGGTCTCGGGGTCCTCGTGGAACATCTTGATGACATCGAGGTGAGAAGTTCCATTGATCGGATCCCCGCCGATGCCCACACAGGTGCTCTGTCCCATTCCCATGCATGTGACCTGCCACACCGCCTCGTAGGTCAGGGTGCCGGAACGGGAAACTACCCCCACGCCACCGCGGCGGTGGATGTAACCGGGAGCGATTCCGATGCGGCAGCCTCCGTGAGAATCCGGTCCCCTACCGGGGGTGACCACCCCGGGACAGTTCGGCCCGATGAGACGGGTTCCGGTGCCCTGCATACCGGCTTTCACCCGCATCATGTCGGTCACGGGAATCCCCTCGGTGATGGTGACGACCAGATCGAGTCCGGCATCGACCGCCTCCAGGATGGCGTCTCCGGCGAAGGGCGGGGGCACGAAGATCGCTGACACCGTTGCGCCGGTCTCGGCCGCGGCCTCCGCCACGGTGTCAAAGATGGGGACCTGTCCGTTGAAGGTCTGCCCTCCCTTGCCGGGAGTGACTCCGGCGACGACCTGGGATCCGTAGTCCAGGCTCAACTGGGCGTGGCGGCCGCCGAAGCTGCCGGTGATTCCCTGGATGATTACCTTGGTGTTTTCGTCGACTAAAATGGCCATGGCTAAGCTGTGATGGGGAGTGGAGAGATTCAGGAAATGGCCGCCACGACCTTCTGGGCGGCGTCGGCAAGATTGTCCGCGGTGATCAGGTCGACGTCGGACTGAGCGAGGGTCTCCTTGCCCGCGGCGACATTGTTACCCTCGAGCCGGACCACCAGCGGGACCCGCAGGTCGACTTCTTGGGAGGCCCCGACGATGCCGCGCGCGATCACGTCGCAGTCCATGATACCCCCGAAAATGTTGACCAGGATGCCCTTCACGTTGGGATCGCTGCAGATAATCTTGAAGGCATTGGTCACCTGCTCCTGGCTGGCCCCGCCGCCCACGTCGAGGAAATTGGCCGGTTCGCCGCCGTAGTGCTTGATGATGTCCATCGTCGCCATGGCGAGGCCCGCGCCGTTGACGAGGCACGCGATGTTGCCGTCAAGCCCGATGTAGTTCAGGTCGAACTTGGCCGCCTCGACCTCGCGGGGGTCTTCCTCGCTGGGATCGTGCATCGCCCGGATCTCGGGGTGGCGATACAAAGCGTTGTCGTCGAAATTGAACTTGGCGTCAAGGGCGAGGACCTCTCCGCTCCGAGTGGTGACCAGCGGGTTGATCTCGACCATCGAGCAGTCGCACTCGATGAAGAGGCGGTAGAGGGCGTTGAGCAGTTTGCCGAAAGCCTTGGCCTGATCGCCGGCCAGTCCGAGGCGATGGGACAGTTTGCGGATCTCGTAGGGCTGGATGCCCAGGAGGGGGTGGATCAACTGGTTGTGGATCCGTTCGGGCGTCTGCTCGGCGACTTCCTCGATGTTCACCCCACCCTCCGTGGAGGCGACGATCACCGGACAGCTGTGCTCGCGATCCATGAGGATGGCGAGGTAGTATTCCTTCTCGATCTCGACGGCGTCGGCCACCATCACCTTGCTCACCAGTTTTCCTTCTTCGCCGGTCTGGTGAGTCACCAGCACCTGTCCGATCATGTTGGCAGCGGCTTCCTCCACCTCGGCAGCGGTCTTCACGATCTGGACGCCGCCCCGGTAACCATTCTTGAAAACGCCCTTGCCTCGCCCGCCGGCGTGGACCTGGGATTTTACCGCGAAAAGATCGGAGCCGATGGATTCCGCGATCTTTCTCGCTTCCTCCGCGGTGTTGGCGACTTCTCCTTTGGGGGTGGGAACTCCGAACTTCTCGAAGAGTTCCTTGGCCTGATACTCGTGAATATTCATCGGATGAGAGCGGTGCCCGGATGGGGAGCGGGCCAATGTATACGGAGCCCCTTCGACAAATCAAGGTGATTCGGGGCAGGGTAGTGTCCTAATTCTGCGGGCGCAATTTTCACCACGGGATCGACGCATTGCGATTTGTTGACCCGTTGCACAAAATGCAAAACGCGGCGCAAAATTGATTTTTTTGCCGCGATGATATTCTGGGTGGCTTAAATACAGCCTCACCAGACCTCAGCAACGCAATGATGAACCTAATCAACGAAGAAACGCTCTTGACGCAATGGAAAACGCTTTCCGAGGAATTAGAAAAAACGGAGAGGATGTTGAAGGCGCTGAATGTGCCGATCCCCGGCGAGCGTTTGCAACCCGAAGCCGAGCACCCAACAAAGCCGACGCCACCCGCTCGATTGCGGCGATGGAAGGGCCCGAAACTTGAAGAGGTTCTTCTCGGAATTCTCCAACGGTTCGATCGGGTTACGACCAGCAAGGAACAAGGAACTAATTGAAGAGACCTCGAGGATTGGTCACCCAGCTTCAGCCGCGACCGTTCGCAGCGTGTTGAGCCGTAGCGAACACATTTGCAAAGCCAAAGATGGCTGGCAAACGCGAGCCTGGGTGAATGAGCGTAGGCGGGCACGCATTTCTCGATTGGTTTTTCCTGAATTTTCGTGGCTGAGAAGAGGTGCTATGATGCGGCGTGAACGTCAATC
>CAZLUZ010000245.1:0-5387 GCA_964562825.1 uncultured Akkermansia sp. | reverse complement strand
CTTCCTGGAAATGGAGGAAGTCCAGGTCGTGGCGGTCTGTGATGTCAACAGGGATGGGGGCGGCTACCTTTCCTGGGATTGGATGAAAGGTAAGGGCCGAAAAGCCGGGGGGAGGGAACCGGCCCGGCGCCTCGTCGACGAACATTACGCGGAGGCGAAAGGCAGATCGTCCTACCGGGGCTGTCAATCCTACGCAGACTACCGGGAACTGCTCGATAACGAGGATGTCGATGCGGTGATGGTGGCGACGCCGGACCACACCCACGCCCCGATCGTCATGGAGGCGCTGAGAAGGGGCAAGCATGTTTACTGCGAAAAACCACTCGCCTACACGATCGAGGAAGTGCGCAAGATCACTGAACTGGCACGCGAAAAACAAGTCGCCACCCAACTGGGCAATCAAGGTCAGGCCAAGGAAACCGAACGTCTGACTCAGGAGTTCATTCTCGACGGAGCGATCGGAGCGGTTCGGGAAGTCCACGTCAAGCTGAACCGGAGATTCTGGGAGCCACCGCTGGCCAGGCCCGGTGAGCACCCGGCGGTGCCGGAAGGATTGGATTGGGACGGCTGGCTCGGCCCGGCGCCGGAACGCCCCTACCACCCCGCCTACCATCCCTGGGGATGGCGAGATTGGCGCGACTTCGGGACCAGTCAGCTCGGAGACATGGGTTGTCACACCCTCACCACCATCTTCAAGGCGCTCAACCTCGGGCACCCGATCAGCGCGGAAGGCGAGTGCGAGGAGGTCGATCCCGAGATCTATCCGCGGAAGTTTCGGGTATCCTTTGAGTTCCCCGAGCGCGGGGAGTTGCCCCCGGTGTCGGTGCATTGGTTTGACGAGGGTTACGAGTCGCCCCGGCTGGCGAAACTCCCGGAGGCTCGCGGTATCGAGGGTCCCCTGTATATCGGTGATGAGGGAATGCTGAAGGGGTATCGCCTCCTTCCGCAGAGCCGAAGGGCGGCATACGGTCGCCCGCCGAGAATACTGCCCCGCTCTCCGGGGCATTATCGGGAATGGGTGGATGCCTGCCGGGGAGGGCCGTCGGCGGGTTCCGACTTCGTCGAGCACAGCGGTTTGCTCAGCGAGACCCCGCTACTCGGTAACATCGCGCTGCTCACGGGCAAGAAACTGGGTTGGGACGGCCCGAATCTCACCATCACCAACGACGATGAGGCCAATCGATACCTGCGCCGAGCGTATCGGACCGGATGGTCCCTTTAACCGGGGGGACTGAACCCGTTCACGGTCTTTTCCAGAAGGCGAATCTGCCGAAGCATGAGCCTTTCCCTCGCCCGGTCGGGGGGATGGCCGGCGTAGCGAACCCGGTAGAGGTAGTCGACGGCGGAATCCAACACTCCGTTGGAAAAATGGCGTCTCTCCAGTGCCTCCACGGTCTCCCGCAGGGTCCGTCCGGGCAGGGGCGGGATGCCGACGCGCCCGGCCAGCCTCTCGATCGCGCGTGCCAACTCGGGATGGCTGCTCTCGCGGGAAACGGACGCGTGACCGTATCGCCCGATTCCCGAGGATTTGTCTGGCTCGGACGATCGGTCCCGCCGGTGCACTGCCCACCACAGACCGAAGAATCCGCCAGCGATCCAGATCGCGAGCAGCAGAAAATGACGGGAGGTCCAGTCCAACACCTTCCCCAACAGATCCTCCAGCGGGGAACGCTCTCGGATGGAGGACTCGAATTCCCCCAGTCCCCGGAAAAGTCCGGGATCGATTTCCGCGAGTTCCCAGGGAATGTCCGTCCCGCTTCCGCTGGCGGGACGCCGTGACGGTCCGACCTCGCCAGGAGTGGGATCGAACCGGGTCCAGGTGCCGTCCCGCCCGAGTATCTCGATCCAGGCATGCCTGTCGCTGCCCCGGAATGCGACGGAGAGCCGTCCCTCATTGGCGGCTCCTCCGGTGTAGCCATAGGCGATCCGAGACGGAATCCCGGCGCTGCGCAGCATCATCAGAGCCGCCGCGGAAAACAACTCACAGTGACCGCGCCGCTCCCCGAAAAGAAAATTCTCCACAGGGGACAGCCCCCGGGGGTTGCGGTAGACCAGCGCGTATTCGCAGCGGCGATGCAACTCCTCTGCGATCGCAAAGGGAATCTCGTCCCGGGGCCGCGCCTCGATGACGCGTCGGGTCAGTTCCGCGACCTCCCCGACCCAACCGGCCGCGGGGAGCCCGAGGAGTCTTTCTCTCGCCCCGGCCGCGGCGGATGCGATGGGAACGGGCCCGTTTTCTCTACCCCTTCCCGCGACCGCGACGCCGAACCAGTCTGGCTCCAGAGAAGGGGACAGTTGAAACCAACCTTCGGCATAGTGATACACCCCGTCGGCACGAAGCCGGTCGGAGCCGGGGAGCAAGGGGAGCCGGCCCGCCGTGTCCTTCTTCATCCACAGAGAATAGGCGATCCGCCGATCCGGGGGCGGCTCGGGCAGGGTGGTGATGTCGTCGGCGATGCCGTCGTCGGAATCGAATATCCATCGGCCGACCCGCGCGGGTCCGATGCGGTTTGCCCCCTCGAAAGCCGACACCGTGGACGCCTTCAGGTAGAGGGGGCGTTGGGTCATTTCGAGAAAATCCGCGCGCGAGGCGAATTGGAGAAAGAAGCGCACCGACTCATCGAGCCTGATGTCGTCCTCTCCCCGCAGTTCGACGACGCTGCGATCCGCCAGGGTATCGCTCGGAGAAAGGATGCGTTGCGGCGCGGATGGGGCCGTGAGGGAGACGGGGGACGCGGGATCGAACCACCGGTAGAGTTGGGGGGAAAGTCCCTTGGAAGCGGTGCCCAGAGCACCCATCAGCGGGAGAGCAAGAGCCAGGGTGACGGCCAGCAGCCTCCCGTGGCCCCGCCGCAAGGGGCAGAGTTCGCCGCCGAGCACGAGCACCAGGGGAACTCCCGCCAGACCGCGCACGAAAAAGGGTTCGAAGCGATAGATCTCCAGAGTGGCGCCGGTCCAGAAGAGAATCAGGGCACCGGCGAGAGCGACGTGAAAGGTCCCTCCGGTACCCTGCATCGCTCGGGTCCCCCCGGACAGAACCACCAGCCAGGACCAGAGGGCGCAACCGAAGCCGAGGTGAAAGACGGGGGGGAGTTCCTCGAATCGGACCACGGCAAATCCGGAGCGGAAGGCGAGTCCCTGTACGAGGACCAGGAGGAGGACGAGCGAAGTCAGGGCAAGTCGGTTGCGGGGCAGGGAAGCAAACCGCGCCGCGATCGTCGTCAGGGCTCCCGCCAGGGCGACGAAAAGAGGAAGCCCGGAACCCGAAAGAATCCATCCGGTCGTCAGGTAGATCAGGAGATGGCAGCCCGAAATCATCAAGGTGCTCTGCGGATGACCGAGGGACCGGGTTCCCGGCGAGGCGGATCGAGAAAGAAAACCGAGGGATGGAGCCCGGCAAGGTGGGTCACCGTGTCGAGCCGGTGCCAGCATCCGAGAAGGAGGACGTGGTCGCAGGGGCTGAAAAAATCCCAGCCCGCGGTGATCCCGGACGGATCCGACGTCGGTCGGGGGACCGCCGTGGTGAGGAGGTCGAGGATATCGCCGAAGCTGGCCTGCTCCGGAACGAGAATGTCCGGAGACCCGGCGATGTCGAGGCGAACCGCGAGGGGAATCCGCTGGCGTCGGGTGCGGAGCAACAGACCGCAGGCCAGGCGAAGCATCTGCTCGAAGCGGTCGGGCTCGAGCAATACACCGGAGGGGGCGAACTGGTGGAGATAGAGACCCCGGCGCCTCGGGCCGGGACGCGGCGGATCAAATTCCCTCACCATCAGCGAGGTGGATCGCGTGGTCGAAGGCCAGTGGATCGATTTCAGGGGATCACCGGGCCGAAACTCCCGGAGCGAGCGAAACTCGTTGGGCTCCTCGCACGCCAGTCGCGAAAAGAGCGCGGTCTCGCCCTCCAGCCGGGCGAGCAGCGGTTCCGCGTCCCGGGGAATGACCGGATTCGGCGCCACGCAGATTTCCTCGGTCTTCGGGTAGACCACAAGAAATCGCCCCGAGAGACGGTGGGCAAAGAATCCGAAAGGCCAGGTCGATTCCACATCGAAGCGGTTCTCCCGCACGATCCCTCGGCGCAGGAGCCGGGCCCGGTAGCGGAGGCGGAACGCTTCGCCCGATTCGAGGCGGGGGAGGGAGACTCCTGCCGCTCTCCGATGGGCCAACCGGTCCCGGAGCCGGACGCTGGCCAGGGGCAGCCATCCGCCCCCGTGGGTGGCCTCCACGGCGATCTCGATGGAGGCCCCGGCAAACGTCCTCGGGGGCAAGGTGCGCCGCAGCGCAAGGCGGCGCAAGGGACGGGGACCGAGCAGCCGGGCTGCCAGAACCATGCCCGCCCCCATCAGTCCCAGCACCAGCATCGGTCCCGAGTGAAGCAGGGCCGCGACCGGCAGAACGGCCAGGGACAGGCCCAGGAAGATCAGGCCGGGTGCCAGCAACTCGGTTGTCTCTTTCGGTTTCACTGTTTCAGCCGGCGGGCACAGCTTCCAGCACCTGGTGCAGCAGCTCCCGGACCCGGTTTCTGTCACCGGGTCCGTGGCTTGCCCCACCGTCTGTGCCGGGAGGGAGCACGCGATGGGTCAGCACCGGGAGGAAAGCTTTCTTCACATCCTCGGGGTAGACGGCGGGATGTGCCTCCAGGTAGGCGATGGACTGCGCCATCCGGGAGAGAGCGATGGTCGCCCGGTTGCTCAGAGCCAGATCGAATTCGTGCCTGCGCCGCAGTTCCTCGCAGAGCCGGACGATGTAGCGGCAGATCTCACGGGATACCGGAAGATCTTGCACCTCGGCCTTCCACGCCTGAAACTCTTCGATCGTGGCGGGTGCCGGCGACTCCGAGCCGTTGCCCCCGGTGAGGTGGTATTCCAGCATCTCGACCTGGGTGTCGGCATCGGGGAGCACCATCTCGATGGAAACGAGGAAGCGATCCAACTGGGGTTCGGGGAGGGGAAAGGTGCCGGCGGCGAAGCGGTTGTTCTGGGTGGCGATGACATGGAACATGCCCGGCAGCGGGCGGGTTTCACCGTCGATCGAAACCTGGCGCTCGTTCATGCACTCGAGCAGCGCGCTCTGGATGCGGGGACTGGTGCGGTTGATCTCGTCGGCGAGCAGAAAGTTGGTGAACACGGGGCCCTCGATGAAATCGAATTCTCCCCGATCCTGCCGGTACAAGGAGTAGCCCAGGAGATCGGAGGGGAGGAGGTCCGGGGTGAACTGGATGCGCCGAAACCGCCCCTGCACCGAGCGTGCCAGAGTCTTGGCGAGGGTGGTCTTGCCCACTCCCGGGGCACCTTCGATGAGGACGTGACCTCCGGCCAGAATCGCCGCGACCAGAACGAGTGAAGCCGCTTCGGACCCCTTCAAGTCCGACGAGAGCGTCGACAACAGGG
>CAZLUZ010000244.1:0-5398 GCA_964562825.1 uncultured Akkermansia sp. | reverse complement strand
CAACGGCAAACACATCAAGTATGCGACGGAAAGTATTTGAGGGCCGGATTAATAATAATCGATAGAGAGACAGATCAGCTCTGACATCACCCCAATGCCAGCGGCAAACATCCCCCAGGTTTCCATTATCACACCCACTTGGAATCGCTGTGAATTGCTTCGGGAGTGTATCCAATCCGTTCGATCCCAATCATTCACTAACTGGGAGCACATCATAATTGACGATGGTTCGGATGATGGGACTTTTCAGATGTTATCGGAAGTGATGGCGGAAGATTCACGAATTAACTTCCGTCAACGCAAAGGTGTTCGAAAAGGGGCAAACATTTGCAGAAACCAGGGCATCGAGGCAGGTGCCGCACCGCTCACTATCTTTCTGGATTCCGACGATCTGCTTGTTGCAGATTGCCTTCACAACCGGGTGGAGACGATGGAGCGCAACAAGGACCTAGACTTTGCCGTTTTTCAAGGATATGTTTTTCGAGATGAACCGGGGGACCTCGCGAGATTGTTTCAACCCGAAATGGTCGGTGATGATTTGATGCGCTTTCTAACTAACGACTACCCCTGGCAGACATCCGGCCCCATCTGGAGACGATCGAGTCTTGAAAGGCTAGGCGGCTTCGATGAGAGCCTACCAAGCTGGCAGGATGTCGATCTCCACGTTCGCGCCATATGCAGTCGGTTCATCTATCTAAGACTGCCGACAGCAGACCACCATATTCGGTGGGCACCTTCCACCGACAAGATCAGCATTGACAAAAACAGGTCGCCACAACATTTTCGTGCTGCAGAGCAATTGTTGATCAAGTTTGAGGAGCTTATCTCCAACTACCCCGGTATGGACTGGCAAAGGCAACGCGCTCTATGTGGTCTCTATTTTTTTGTGGCCCGAAACTGGGCAAACCTCGGAGATTTAGGTCAAGCACTTCGATGTTGGAAAAAGGTTCGTGAACGAAATCTTGGACCTTCCACCCTCTATTATCAGGGCGCTATGCTTTTGCGAACATCAAACATTGGCGTTTGGCGAAAACTGTCTGAACGATTGATAGGGAAGTGGGCGGGTATCGTGAGATTTCGGCTTTGCAAGGAATTAATATCGACTACCGAGGCCCCTCCTCCGAAATAAAGAAATTCTTCTCTTGGAGAAATGGGAAAAGAGGATTGCAATGAATAACCAATGAAGTTTGAGACGGAGATCCTCATTACCGCTACGCCCCGCGATCTGCGCTGGGCGCGGATCTGCCTCGCCAGCGTGCGGCACGCCCACCCCGAGTTGCCCGTCCGGCTTCTCCCCGGAGCCCCCCTCCCCTCCTCGTTTCTTCGGGAGGCGGCCGACCACTTCGCCGTAGGGGTATTTCCCGTCGAACCGCGCGAGTACGGCTGGGGATTCGTCAAGCTGGAGCCCCTTTTCCAGGACGAACCGGGCCGCCGGTTCCTCGTCCTCGACGCCGACACCGTCCTTTTCGGACCGGTCGCCCACCTCTTCGACGACAAAGCGATTCCGTTTCTGGTC
This sequence comes from uncultured Akkermansia sp., assembly GCA_964562825.1. Taxonomy (GTDB): domain Bacteria; phylum Verrucomicrobiota; class Verrucomicrobiia; order Verrucomicrobiales; family DEV007; genus Arctic95D-9. Next base: position 3,882 of record CAZLUZ010000244.1, on the reverse strand, counting down.
GATGACGAGCCCCAACCCGACGAGGAAATCCGCCGCCTCTACTACGACTGGGAACAGGTCCGCACGACCGATCCTTTGGCAAGGAAGCCCGCCTTCGTGTTCAACTCCGGCCAATGGTTTGGCACTTCGGGGGTCTTATCGCGCGACGACTTCGCCCCCTGGATCGAATGGACATTCCCCCGATCCCTGCAGCACCCCGAACTCTTCATGCCCGGTGATCAGGGGATCCTCAACTACCTTCTCAATCAGCGTCACCAACTCGACGCGCTACCCGTCCAGCGCCATAAGCTCATGGCTTGGCCCGGCCACGGACTCGCGAATCTCTCCGTGGAGAACCCCGGCGCCCCCATCGTCCACTGGGCCGGCTTTAAGGCTCCCCGGCTGGAGAATCTGCCTGGCTTTGACCTGTTGAAACACTTCGAAGATATCTACTATAGCCGCCTGCCAGACGGCAACCGCCTGAAAGAACGCCGCGCCCGGGATGCTGCGGCGTCGTTCGAGTATCGAAGGCACCGCACCAAGCTGGTCCAGTTGATGCAACGCCTCCGAGCCAAAGTCCGCTTATCATCGTCGCGCTCCGCCTGATTGTCTTTCGCATGATTCCGAATGTTCGACAATTCATCCGAGAGAGCCTGCTCCGTTCCGGGTACCGGATCGATTGCGTTAGGTCGATACCACCCTCGCTGCGTGACCCGGCGAGGCTGCGCCTTCTCGAGTTTGAGGACGTAGTTTGCCGTCGCATGGTCGAGTGCGGGCGACCGCTCACCTTCATCCAGGTGGGCGCCTTCGACGGCGTGACCAAGGACCCCCTCTATCCCTTTATCACCCGACACGGTTGGTCCGGAATCCTGATCGAACCTCAGGCCAGCGCGTGCGAGACACTGCACCGGCTCCACGGAGATCGCCCCGAGATCCGAATTTTTCGCGCCGCCATCGCTGAACGCGATGGTGAAGCCATTCTCTACCGAGTTTCGCCCGAAGCGGACCTCCCCGAATGGTGTGGGGGGCTGGCGTCTTTCTGCCGTGATTCCATTGAGAAGCATGAGAAGTTCGCACCCGGTATCACCCGTGCTATCGTCGAGGAGACGGTCCCCACACGAACTTTCTCCTCCCTGTTCGAGGAAGCTTCGATCGAGACCAGCCCGGACCTGCTCCAGATGGACACCGAGGGATTCGATACCCAACTTCTGGAATGGTTTCCCTTCGAAACCTGGCGCCCTCCGATCGTCCACTTCGAGATCAAGCACTTCGGAAAGGCTGAGTTGGAGCCCTGTCTGGAACGCTTGGCAGAGTTCGGCTACCGTTTTGCCCCATCGGGCGGGGAAGACCTCCTTGCGGTGGCAGGCGACTGATCGCTTCCGGCGCGCATGGGTGAATAGGAGTAGAGGACAAAACGGGCCGCCCTCCTCCTCCCTGAACTCAGCCTTCTTCTCCAGAAGCGGCCGGCGGACAGACCCGCCCTCCCGCCGACGCTTACCTCCCCCCCATCTTCGGTGATCAAAGACCACGAACCACTAACCACGATCGTCCCATGCTCAGCGTCATCCTCTGCACCCACAACCCGCGTCCCGACTACCTCGCTCGGACAATCGAGGGGTTGCGCGCGCAGACCCTGGCGACGGACGCCTGGGAGTTTCTCCTGATCGACAACGCGAGCGATCCTGACCGCCGCCCGGAGGCCGACCTGTCCTGGCATCCGCAGGCTCGCGTCATCGGAGAATCCACCCTGGGCCTCACCCCCGCCCGCCTCCGCGGTATCCGCGAATCGCGCGGCGACTTGCTCGTCTTCGTCGATGATGACAACGTCCTCGCCCCCGACTACCTGGCGACCGCCCGACGCATCGCGGAAGAAAAACCCTTTCTCGGCTCCTGGAGTGGCCAGTGCCAGGGGGTGTTCGAAGAGCAGCCACCGGAATGGACCCGCCGCTACTGGGGGATGCTCGTAATTCGAGAATTCGACCAGGAAATCTGGTCGAACCTTCCTCGCCTCGCCGCGACGATGCCCTGCGGGGCCGGAATGTGCCTCCGCCGTGAGGTGGCGGGACACTACCTGCATCTGCACGAAAGCGGACAACGAGGCTTCCAATTCGACCGCACCGGCGCTGCCCTCCTCTCCGGGGGGGACAACGACCTCGCCGCCTGCGCCTGCGATATCGGGCTGGGAGTGGGAATCGTCAGTTCTTTGAAACTTCAGCACCTCATTCCGCCGGGGCGGCTCACTGCGGAGTACCTGGAACGCCTCGCGGAAGGAATCCAATTCTCCTCGATCCTGTTGGATTACTCCAGGGGGATCAAGACGCAGCCGCCTTCCCGGGGCCGTCAACTTCTAGATGCGGTGCAACGCTGTAGACTTCCCGAACCCCATCGTTCGATCCAGCGCGCCGTTTCCCGCGGTCGCCGGAATGCCTATCAGCACCTTGAAAGTCAAATTCGGAAATAGCCATGGCGAACTATCAGGAACTCGTGATGCGGGCGAAATCTTTTCTCTACCGGAACAGAGGAGAACCCTATGCATTCCACGGAAGCAATTATTACTTTGTTCCCGGAACCCGTCCCGTCCGGACGAAGTATAAAAACTCACCCAACGACAACACGCGATACGACGCCCTCCAGGTTGAACTGGTCGATTCGGTTCTCCAGGAGGGAGACCACGCCATCGACGTCGGCGCGCATGCTGGCCAGTACGGAATCCTGATGAGCGCGAAATGCGGAGCAACAGGCTCCGTGGTCTGCTTCGAGCCGGATCCGGGCGCGCTCGATCGGCTCCGGCAAAACGTCGCCCTGAACCCCCAGATCAAGGAACCGGAGATTGTCACGATAGCTTGCAGTGATCAGCGGGGCAAAGTGTCCTTCTTCACTCAGGACGGAAACTCTCAATCTTCTCTTGCCAAGTCGGCCCTGCCCAAGGACAAGGAATGCTCCGAAATCGAAGTCGAAACGGTTCGGCTGGACGACTGGTGGGAGACAAACCGGCCTGACGGAGTGTCCCCGGCCTTGGTCAAAATCGACACCGAAGGCGCGGAGGTTCACGTGCTCCGAGGAATGCCGAAATTGCTCCAATCGAGCGCGGTCATCGTCTGCGAACTGCATCCCTTCGCCTGGGAAGAGTTCGGCGTCACTCTGGACGACTTGAAAGGCGCAATCGCCGAGAGCGGTCGTCAGCTCGTTTGGTTGGACGGTAGCGGACCGGTGGAAGATCCGGTCAGGTATGGAACCGTTCTCTTAGCGAAATGAAACAGGTCGGAATGACTCCAATCACCTTGAAACAGATTCCCACATTCGGTATGATGCAGAAATGAGCTCAGTTGCTGAACTCTCACGCGAAGAACAGTTGGCTTTCAACCGGAAGCGTTGGGAGGAGATCTGCCGCGATCCTCATTTCTCCGGCATCGACGGGAAATTCGAATCCAACTCCCTCGGCCAAGTGATCGTTATGCCGCCTGCCTCCGGAAAACACAGGCAATACCAGGGTGAGATACTATTTCTCCTGAGAAGTCTGCTTGGCGGCATTGCTCTGCCGGAATGTCCTATTTCGACGATGGATGGGGTCCGTGCCGCAGACGTTGGTTGGTATTCGAAGGATCGATTCGCGCAAGTGGAAGGACAGCAGGTCTTCGAAGTGGCACCGGAAATCAGTGTCGAAGCACTGTCTCCAGACAACACCAGGCGCGAGATGGAACACAAGAAACCTCTCTATTTCGATGCCGGCGCAACGGAATTCTGGATCTGTCGACTTGACGGGACCATCGAATTTCACTGCAAGCAAAGTGAAGATCGTCAAACCTCCTCCCGCCTCTGTCCCGGCTTTCCGAAGACACTCTCTTAATGGTCAGAGGTCAGAGGTCAGAGGTCAGAGGTCAGAGGTCAGAGGTCAGAGGTCAG
>CAZLUZ010000243.1:0-5403 GCA_964562825.1 uncultured Akkermansia sp. | reverse complement strand
CAGATTATGAAGCAGGTCTCGTGCCTGTAACGGGCGGACGGGGCCAAAACCCGTGACAGAAACGCCCCAGAATCACTGGACGAACGAAGGGGGGCGTGATTTTTGCGACCAGTCCGAGGGTTCCGGGCCCATCTCCAGGTGCAACTCGGCTTCGGGGTTGAACTCGGTGAGCTTGAGATAACAGCGGTCCAGCGGATTGCCGTTCAGCCAGGCGGCCTGGACGAAGGGGTGCTCCGGTGCCTGGTTTCGGGCCACGATGCGAAACTCGCCGCCGCGCATGCGAATCCGGGCGCCGCCGAAATAGGGACTGCCGATGAGCATCACCGGGATACCGGTCACGGGGAAGAGCCCCAACGCGCTCCAGACATACCAGCTGGAGAGCCCGCCCGAATCGTCGTTGCCGGGGAGCCCGCCTCGCCCGGTGGTGAACTGGTACCGCAGCACGTGACGCACCACGTCGGCAGTCCGGTCGTGGCGCCCCGCATACAGGTAGGCGTAGGGCGCCTCCATATCGGGTTCGTTGTTCAGCCCCTCGAAGCGGTGCACCCGGCGACCGTCCGCCGGATCCCGGTAGCCGAAAAAGCAATCGAGGAGTTCCACGAAGCGTTGCTCGCCCCCGGCGAGCTTGATTCTTCCCACCATGTCGTGGATGAAGCGGAAGGAGTAGTTCCAGTTTTCTCCCTCGTAATAGTCCGATTGTTCGCGGAGCAGGCCGGTCTCGGGGTCGAAGGCGTTGCGCCAGTAATCCGCCAGAGGGATGGCCTTGTCGTAGATGATCTGGTCGCCCAGGCGCTTCGCCATCTGGGCGATGCAGAAATTGGCGAAAGCGATATCGAGCGTGTGGGAGAGAGGATGGACCACCTGGTTCAGGGCGAATTCTTCGAACTTGCCCCCCCGGCCCCGGTTGCCCAGGCTGGTCGTCCAGAGGAGGGAAAGGATCTTCTCCCACTCCCCGTCGATCCCCCGCATGTGGGCATCGTTGAGGATCATGTGGCAGAGCCCCGTGGCCTGCTTGCCGAAGCTCTCCGGCCGGTTGTTCATCAGATAACTCACGGGGAAGGCGCCCTCCCTCCGGGCCACCTCTCCGAGGAACTCGACGAACTCCGCGCCCCATTCGGGCCATAGGGTCATGGTGAGAGGCAACTGGGTCTTGTAGAGGTCCCAGAGGGTGGAAAGATCGAAGAAAAAAGGTCCGTCGCGGCGGGAGAAAGGGTTCTCGTTGTGAAAATCGGCGGGCTTGAGCGACGCGTGATACAGGGCGGTGTAAAAGATCTCCCGCTGCTCGTCGGTGGCGCCATCGATCTCGATCTTGCCCAGAACGGAATCCCAGTGCCGGGTGGCGCGGGACCGCACCCGGTCGAATCCGATCTCGCGAACCCGCCGCAGGATCTTCGAGGGACGGTCCAGGTTGCGCACGGAGAAACCAATGTGCAGCTCGATGGTTTGGCCGGGCTCGGCGGCCTCGAACCAGACGCCGAAATGCTCCCCGGCGTTCCGCATTTTCTTTTTCAGGGTAAACCCGACCCGGTCCGACAGAATCCGGCCCTTGCCTCTCCAGAAGCCAGAGCGAGCCAGCGGGCTCACCATCTGGATGCGGAATTGGACCGGTATCCCGTCGATGCGAACCGTTCCCCAGCACTCCGAGGGGGAGAGAAACTCCACGTTGGCCTGGTTGGGGTATACCCCCATGCCTTCGCAGAGCAATCCGCCCGACGCGAGGTCGATGGCCACCTTGCCCGTCTCGCCGGCCGGGAAACGGTAACGATGGGCGACGACCCGCTTGGTGCAGGTGACCTCGAAGTTCACCCCGATCTCGGGGAACCGCCCCGCGTAGTAGCCGGGTGAGGCGCTCTCTTCGGCCAAAAGGAACCGAGTCCCCAAGGCCTCGAGGTTTTCCCCGGTGAGCGGCGTGGTGAGCAGGTAATTGTAGTAGGACCGGATCCGGCCCGTGCCCGATTGCTGAAAATGGGCGATCCCGAGGGCCTCGTGCCGGTCGAAGAGGAGACGGGGTGGTTCCCCGCTCAGAGACACGTCGTAGCGGCCGTAGCCCGTAACGTAGGCTCCGGAGTAAGCGCAAGCCGAGACCATGCCGAAGGGAAGGGTCGCCCCGGGATGGGTGTTGCCCACCGGAGGTTTGGCCACCCACCAGGTGCGGGCGATCCCCTCGGGCTCGGGCAACTCGGAGGCCGCGTTTCCCAGAAAAGGATCTACCCACCGGGAGTTTCCCGGTTCGGCATCATCGGTGGGCATAGCTCGATACCTTTGCATTCATTGAGGCTTGGAAAAATCACTCTTGGAGCAGGTTCCGGGCCACGAGAGGTCGGGAGTCATCGGGGCGTGAAGAGGCGCCCGCCGATCTCGCGCCGCGGATCGTTCCCCGTTCAAACGACTTCTTGAATTACCCCCCCTCACGGCGGAGACTCAACCCCATGATTCCAATCGAATCCAGGCTGGCCTGCCTGTTCTTTTCTCTGTTCCTGCTTCCCGTCTTCCTTCCCGCCCAGGAGGAAATCTCCGCGGAAGAAACAGAGACCGAGGGCTTCGAGGAAATCAAGCTGTTTACCCGGGTGCTGGAGACGATTCGCCAGAGCTACGTCGACCCGGAAAAGGTTTCCTACGAATGGCTGATCAACAGTGCCCTGGAGGGCATGCTGGCCGATCTCGATCCCCATTGCCAGTTCATGCAGCCGAGAGTCTTCGAGGAGCTTCAGGAGAGCACCGACAGCACCTACCAGGGGATCGGCATCACCGTCTCGACGAAAAACGAGAATCTGTCGGTGATCACGGTCCGGGAGGATGGTCCCGCCGCGCGTGCCGGAGTGATCCCCGGGGATTCCATCGTCAAGGTGAACGACACGCTGACCGAGGACGTCGGCCTGAGCGAGGCCATCAGCCTCCTGCGGGGGAGACCGGGCGAAAAGATCTCCCTCACGATCCGGCGCCCCTCCACGGGTGAACTCCTGGAGAAGGAGATGGTGCGCGAGATCATGAAGGAATCATCGGTGAAAGACGTGATGATGCTCGATCCGTCCTACGCAGGTGGTCACAAAATCGGCTACGCGCGCATCCTGCAGTTCTCCGGGCCCACTGCGGAGGAACTGGCCGATGCCCTCGACCGTCTGGAAAAGCAGGGCATGGAGGCCTTCATCCTCGACCTGAGGAACAACCCCGGTGGATTGCTCCAAAGCGCCATCGATGTCTGCGGCGAGTTCGTCAAGGCGGGGACCGTGGTGCTGACCACCGAGGGGAAGCCGGGCTCGGGCGAAGTCCGGGTGAAACGCACCTCCGCCAATCGGAAACGGCGCGACCGGGAGTATCCGCTGGCCGTGCTCATCAATCATTCCTCGGCCTCGGGTTCAGAGGTGGTGGCAGGCGCCCTGCAGGACCTGAAACGCTGCATCGTGGTCGGGACTACCTCTTTCGGCAAGGGGTCGGTGCAGACCATCCTTCCCATCGAGGGTTCCGGGGGCAAGGCGATCCGCCTGACCACGGCGAAATATTACACGCCGAATCACGTCACCATCCACGAGAATGGGGTGGAACCGAACATCATCGTCTCGCTCGACCCTGCGGAGGAGAAGGCGCTGCTCCGCTGGTTCGGGCGCAATATTCTGAGTCCCGAGGACCGGCGCGAGGCGGAGCGTTTTGTCGATCCCCAGATTTCCCGAGCGGCCGACGCTCTCAAGGGGGTGCTGGTCTTCGCGGAGCGGAAGAAGAAACCCGCGACGGCTCCCGACGAGGCGGAGGAGGAAGAGTAGGCACGGCTGTTGGGGCCCACGGGTGCCTCTCCGGCGTCCCTCACAAGGGGCCCCGCACCCGGTTCGGGGGCCGACCCCACCCTGTCGAGTCGAGAGAAGCCGCTCGTGATTCATGCCCCCGTCTGATCCACCCCTCGTGCTCGCCATCGAGACGTCCTGCGACGAGACCGCGGTCGCCCTTGCCGAGGGAACCCGACGGATTCTCGTCAGCGAAATCGCCTCCCAGGTCGAGATCCACGCCCGCTACGGCGGGGTGGTCCCCGAGGTGGCCTCGCGGAACCATAACCTCACCTTGCGGCCGCTCATCGAGCAGGCGCTGGAGCGGGCGGAACGGGATATCGGCGAGGTGGATATCGTCGCCGCGACCTCGGGGCCGGGCCTGGCCAGTTCCCTCCTCATCGGCGACTGCACGGCCAAGGCCATCGCCCTGGGACTGGACTGTCCTTTCTATTCGATCAATCACATCGAGGGACATCTCCTTTCGCCTTTCATCGAGACGGACACCGGGGTGCTGCCCAACATCGCCCTGGTGGTCAGCGGGGGACACACCCTGATCGTTCGCGTCGGAGGGGTGGGGGATTACGCGGTGCTCGGTTCGACCCGCGACGATGCGGCGGGGGAGGCCTTCGACAAGGCGGGCAAGATGATGGGTCTGCCCTACCCCGGGGGGCCGGAGATCGATCGCCGGGCCTCGCGGGGCGACCCGGCCGCCTTCGACTTTCCCCGGGCCATGCGCCGCAGCGGCGACTATCATTTCAGCTTCAGCGGGCTCAAGACGGCCATGAGTCATCGCCTCGCCGGTCTGGAGAAACGGGGGGAAACGCTCGACGAAAGGACGGTCGACAATCTCTGCGCCTCGTTCCAGGCCGCCGTGGTCGATGTGCTCGTGGAAAAGACCGTCGCCGCCGCGGTGGAGGCGGGGATGTCGCGGGTCACCGTGAGCGGAGGGGTCAGCTGCAACCGATCGTTGCGCGAGGAGATCGCGTCCGCCGCGGCGAGGGCGGGCCTCGATTGCATCCTGGCCGCGTCGTCTTTCTCTACCGACAACGCCGCCATGATCGCCTACGCCGCGGCCTGTCGCGCGGAAGCGGGGTTTGCCCCCTCCGACCTGGACCGGGACATCGATCCGAACCTGGGGTTGGAAGAGAGAAACGCGGGGTGACCGGGCAAGGGTGTGAGGCCCGCTCTTTTGCGTCGTGTGTGGGGACCGATCATTGAGGCCCTTACGCCGGACGGACATTTTTCCATGCTCCTGGCAGCTACCGCGCAACCCCATTCCAGGCTCGTTCCGGCAGGGGCGGATGGAGCGTTGCTTCATACCGGATTTCCTTCCAGTATTGTCCGGACCGGTAACACTGATCCAGCGCAAGCTGCAGGTCAAGAATGGCCGGGTGATCCTTGGGGCGCAGTGGGATCCGAAACCGCGGCAGACGATCCTGGTAGTCGATGCCGATGGCGCCCGGAGGTTCGCCGCAACGCCGCACCAGAATCAGGTAAGGCGGCGCTTGCTCCGGGGCTTCCGCCAGCAGTTCCAGGGGACCTCCCTGACGGATCAGATCGATCTCCACGAAATTCACGTCCGCGGCAAGGTAGGTCTTTCGCTTGGCGAGGTATTCTTGGCCGCTTCTTCCCAGCTTGTTGGCGG
>CAZLUZ010000242.1:0-5455 GCA_964562825.1 uncultured Akkermansia sp. | reverse complement strand
ACAGCTGTTCATGGAATGATGATTAAAAAATGTTCCATGGGATATTTATTGGCGAAATGTCCAAAAAACAAGGCCATTCCCGGAGAATTGGACTCGCAGGGACCAGAGAGCAAAAAAAATCCTCGCGAATCCTTCATCCATCCTATGGTTGCCGGGATCCATTATCACGATGTCTGAGCCCAATCTCACGATCTCCGAGGGCTGCCCCTACCCCCTGGGGGCGACCGAACAAGCCGATGGTTCGGTCAATTTCGCCGTAGTCGCCTACCGGGCCGACGCCGTCGACCTCTGTCTGTTCTGGAACTCTGAAGCCGCGGAACTGGAGACGGCGCGGATCCGCCTCCACGCCCGGACCCGCGGCGTCTGGCACATCTCGATCGGGGGCCTCCCCAGAGGTTGCCGCTACGGATACCGGGTCCAGGGACCGTGGAAACCCGCCCAGGGTTCCTACTTCAACCACCAGAAACTTCTCCTCGACCCCTATGCCCGTCTCGTCGCGGGAATCAGCCGATATCACCCCTCGATGCGGGTGACGACCAAGGAGGGGAAGCCGGATCTCACCGACAGCGGTAAATCCGCTCCGAAAGGCTGCATCGCAGGCCGGAGCGATTTCGACTGGCAGGGGAAGAAGCATCTCACGATCCCCATGGAGGACACTGCGGTCTACGAGATGCACGTGCGCGGATTCTCCATGCTCAATTCCGAGATTCCCCCCAAATTGCGCGGCACCTATGCCGGCCTGGGGCACGAGGCAAGCATCCGCTACCTGACGGATTTGGGCATCACATCCGTTCAACTCCTCCCCGTGCACCACCATCTCGACGACGGGTTTCTCATCGACCGCGGCCTGGTCAACTACTGGGGCTACAACACCCTGGCCTATTTTGCTCCCGAGCGCCGCTACGCCGCGACCGATGATCCCATCCGAGAGTTCCGGGAGATGGTGCGCGCCCTCCACCACGCCGGCATCGAGGTCATTCTCGATGTGGTGTACAATCACACCTGCGAAACCGGAGTCGACGGCCCCACCTGCCTGTTCCGTGGTTTTGACAATACCGGCTACTACCGGACCGCTCTCGACAACCTCGCGATCTATGACGATGTCACCGGATGCGGCAATACCGTCGACACCTCAAAGCGCGACGCCATGGCCCTCGTCATGGACAGTCTGCGTTATTGGGTGACCGAGATGGGCGTGGATGGTTTCCGTTTCGACCTCGCCGCCACCCTGGGAAGGGATCCCAGAGATTACACCCCGAACTCGGCAATCTTCCGGGCCATCCACCAGGATCCGGTTTTGCACCGCACCAAATTGATCGCCGAACCCTGGGACATCGGCCGGGGCGGCTATCACCAGGGAAATTTTCCGGTCATCTGGTCGGAGCTGAACGGAAAATACCGGGACTGTGTGCGCAGGTTCTGGCGAGGCGATTCCATGGTCGTCGGCGAGTTTGCCACCAGACTCACCGGCAGTGCCGACCTTTTTGCCCACAATTTCCGACCACCTTCGGCGAGCCTCAACATGATCACATCGCACGATGGTTTCACCCTGCGAGACCTCGTGAGCTACCACCACAAGCACAACGAGGCAAACGGCGAGCACAACCGGGACGGAGAGAATCACAATCTCTCGTTCAACCACGGTGCCGAGGGAAAAACGAATGACAACGTGATCAACGAACTGCGGCGGCGGCAGGTCCGCAACTTCTTCGCGACCCTGATGTGTTCGCAGGGTGCCCCCTTTATCACCGCGGGGGACGAGCGTCTCCGCACCCAATGGGGGAACAACAACGCCTACTGCCAGGACAACGAACTGAGCTGGATGAACTGGCAGGATGATCCGGAGCAGGAGACCATGATCCGATTCGTTCGCAAAATGCTGCGATTCCGCAAAGCAAATCCGGCGCTGCGAAAAACGCGCTTTTTCACCGGGAACGAGATTACGGAAACGGGCCTGGCTGACGTGACGTGGCTCAACATCGAGGGCGAACCGAAAAACCCGGAGGACTGGTCGGTGAAACAGTCGGGAGCTTTCGGCATGTTGATTCACCGGGAAGCCAGCAGGGGACAGAACGAGGGTTGCGGATTTTTGTTCCTGCTCTTCAACGCCCGACCCTACGAGATCGAATTGCGATTCCCCGCCCGCCCGGAGATCGACTGGCGCTGCCTCATCGACACGATCGACCCTGAGGGCAACCCGGTCGAAACCGAGGCCAGGCCGGGGGACACGATCAAGATCGTTTCGCGATCTCTTCAGATCTGGGGAGAGAAGGAACTTCCCCTCGGCTAGGCGATGGTGCGGAACTTGTCTTCGATCAGACCGGCCAGCCAGTCCGTGAGAGAGGGGTCATCCACCTCCTTGAAAGCCTCGTTGAGGAAGCCGCAGGTGACCATCTGCCGCGCTTTCTCCACGGGAATCCCGCGAGAGCGCAGGTAGAAGAGTTCGTCGTCGCTGATTTGGCCGGAAGTCGCCCCATGGGAACACCGCACCTGATCAGCATCGATCTCGAGGCCCGGCATCGCATTCACCTCAGCCTCTTCGCTGCCCACCAGACTGCGACAACTCTGGAAAGAGTCGGTGTGATGCGCCCCCGGGAGCACCTGAATGAGCCCACCGAAGATGATTCGGCTCTGCTCATAGAGCGCATTCTTGATGAGCAGATCACTGGTCGTGTGCTGATCTTCGTGGATCTGCAGTGTCCTCTGGTCAAATTCCTGAATTCCCTTTGCCAGATTGGCTCCGTAGAGCCGGGCATCCGCCCCCGTCGCCTTCATCCGGTTGATGGATTCGTTTCGCGCCCAAGCGGCCCCGAGATTGACCAGAATGGAACGAATCGAGGCATCCCGGCCCGCGTGGGAGGTAGACACATGAACCTGCTTGGCGGAGGAATTGAGCAGCTGGATGTGGGCATGATGGAGCTTCGCTCCCGTCTCGGCGTGCAGATCACAAACTCCGAAAGAGAGCCCTCCCGAGTCCGAATGGCCGGACCGATAGACCTCGATGACGGAGACGGACGATCCCTCGCCGGCAACAATGAGGGTGCGGGGAAAAACAGGGAAGTTTTCCTCTCCGATGAAATGATTGATGATCAGGGGTTTTTCCAGAGTCAGACCCGGAGGCACAAAAAGGACAAGACCGTAGCTCGAGGCCGAACCGTTGAGGGTGGCAAACTTGTCCCCGCCAAGGAACGCGACGTCCGAGTCAAAGAAAGGACGGAGCCGGTCTCCTGCATCCACAAGGGCATCGGGCAGGTTCTGACAGAGCACCGTCGGAGGCAGGGCGCCGATATCGCTCGATTCCAGGGTCCCGTTGACAAACGTTAGGGTTCCTGAGGCCTCCGGTAACCCGTCAGCGCCGATCCACTCGGACGGTTTGCCCCCTTCGCCGGGAGGAAATGCCAGCGCCTCGAACCGGGACTTCTTTAGATCTGCATAGCGCCAGGATTCATCTCGCCTCGTCGGTAGAGGGAGCGAGCAAAAGCGCTCCCAGCTGCGTGAGCGAAATTTCTCATACCATTCGGGAAAGTCCGGCTCTCCCGCTGTCCGGGGAGGGAGATCGAACCAGACAGGCGCTTCCAGGGGTGTGGTCGACATGACTCTATCGGGGCGGAAATCAGCCAACACTCCCCTCCATCTCGAGGTCGATGAGGCGTTTCAGTTCCACGCTGTATTCCATGGGGAACTCGCGCACCAGATCGTTGACGAAACCGTTGACGCTGAGGCTCATGGCCGCACCCTCGGACAAACCTCGCTGCTGCATGTAGAAGATCTGCTCCTCGCTCACCTGGCTGACGCTGGCCTCGTGTTGGGTGGCGTGCTGGTTCCCCCGCACCGATATGGCGGGATAGGTATCCGTGCGACTGTGGGAATTGATGAGGAGAGCATCGCACTCCGTGTTGTTCTTGCAGCCCTTGAGGTTCTTGGGAATGTGCACCAGACCGCGGTAGGTGGCCCGCCCCTCGCCGACGGAGATGGATTTCGAAACCACGTTCGACGTCGTTTCATCGGCGGCGTGGACCAATTTTGCGCCGGTATCCTGATGTTGACCGTCGTTGGCCAGCGCGATGGAAACCACCTCGCCGCGCGCTTTCCGCCCCTTCATCACCACACCCGGATATTTCATGGTGAGACGCGATCCGATGTTGCAGTCGATCCACCGGATTTCCGCATTCTCGTGGGCCAAGCCGCGCTTGGTGACCAGGTTGAAGACATTGTCCGACCAGTTCTGCACCGTGATGTACTGAATCTTGGCGTTGTCCATGGCGACGAGTTCAACCACGGCGCTGTGCAGGGTGGCGGTATCGAACTTCGGCGCGGTACAACCCTCCATGTAGGTGACCTCGGCTCCCTCGTCGACGATGATCAGGGTCCTTTCGAACTGGCCGAAGTTTGCCGCGTTGATCCGGAAATAGGCCTGAAGGGGGTGTGTCACCTTCACGCCCGGGGGCACATAGATGAAGCTTCCGCCGGAGAACACCGCACTGTTGAGTGCCGAATATTTGTTGTCTCCCGTGGGGATTACCTTGCCGAACCATCTGCGGAAGATTTCGGGATACTCGCGAAGTCCCTCAGTGGAGTTCACGAAGATGACCCCGTCTTTTTCCAGTTCCTCCTTGATGTTCGAGTAGGCCGCCTCGCTGTCGAACTGGGCCTCTACCCCGGCGAGGAACTTTCTTTCTTTCTCCGGAATCCCCAACCGCTCGAAGGTCTGCTTGACGTCATCGGGCACCTCGTCCCAGCTGCGGGTAGGCCGCTGCCCTTTGGCGAGGTAATAGCGAATCTTGCTGAAGTCGATGTTCTCCAAGTCCTTGCTCGCCCAGTGGGTGGGATTCGGCTTCGACTCGAAAATTTTCAGGGCCCGGTGGCGAAACTCACGGACCCAGTCCGCCTCGCCCTTGACGTTTGCGATGTAATCGATGGTGTTGGCGTCCAGGCCAACACCCGCATCATGCGTGTACTCTTCCGGGTAGGAGAAATTCCCTTCTCCCTGATCGATGGCTACGGCGTCCAGTGTGCTTGCTTCGGGCATGAATTGTCTTTCTATCTCTTGGGGGTTTGGTTAGTTGGCGCAGTCGGCGGTGGCGATTTCCTTCACCCAGTCGTAGCCCTTTTCCTCGAGCTGGAGGGCCAGATCCTTGTCTCCTGTCTTGACGACCCGACCGTCATACATCACGTGGACCACGTCCGGAACGATATAGTCAAGGAGCCGCTGGTAGTGCGTGATGACGAGAATGCCGCGATCCGGAGAACGCATTTCGTTAACCCCGGTCGCGACAATCTTCAGCGCATCGATATCGAGACCGGAATCGGTTTCGTCCATAATCGCAAATCGCGGCACGAACATCGCCATCTGCAGCATTTCCATGCGCTTCTTTTCGCCGCCGGAAAAGCCGACATTGAGCGGGCGCTTAAGCTTGGCGTCGTCCAGCCCGACAAGCTTCGCCTTTTCGCGCAC
>CAZLUZ010000241.1:0-5521 GCA_964562825.1 uncultured Akkermansia sp. | reverse complement strand
AGGGAAATCCGAGGGAAGAGCCGAGGCCATGGCCGAGCTTGCCAGCCGTCTGATCAGGGAGGGAATGCCGGACGAAAAGATCTCGGTTCTGACCGAATTGCCGATCAATCGAGTGGCTGAACTCCGAAGGGACGCGAAAGGCCTTTGAAAGAGTCCAAAATGGAGCGGCACCCGTTCGCGCAGGCTCTCCCCAAAGATCATCAAGTGCCGCTCTGCTGATCGCTTTCGATCCAGTGCAGTGCCTTGTCGTAGCTGCAGTTCTGCAGAAAATGCGCCAATCGGGGAGGGAGTTCCGGCGCCAGCTCCGCCTCCAGGGCCATGATCTCTTCGGATACCTGGCGCAGTGCCTGCAGGTGCGCTGCCGCATCCCGGTCCCGCAGTTCATGGTCCGCGATAACTTCCCGGCGCTTTCGCAGGAGATCGGCAAGAGCCGCAAGACGGTCATCCGTCGTCTTCTGATCACGTTCAGCTTCCATCGATGGTTTTTGGGGTGGTCCGCCCGGTCCAATTCTCGCCCGGCATCGTCGACCGACACGGTTTCGAGCGACGGCATTGCGGGAATGTTGCCGTCTTTGTCGGCCCGGTCAAGGAATCCCCGGGGACCTCGGCGCCCGGTTCCGACGCTGAGGCAGCCCGCTTACAGGTCGAGGGGATAGGATGACAGTTTCTCCGGTTCCGATTCGGTGATGCGGTAGTTCTCCTCCAGTCGGATTCCTCCACGAAGTTCCTCGCCGTAGAGGCCCGGCTCGAAGGCGACGACATCGCCGGGTTCGAAGGTGTCGTTCCAGTGAGGGTTGATCCGGGGCACCTCGTGGGGATCGAGTCCGATGCCGTGGCCCGCGTGATGAAAAAAGGCGTACCCTCTCCAGCCGTCGAGTTCCCCTGCGACGGCGGCAAACATTTCCCGGCAGGATCGTCCCGGGCGGAGCCATCCCTCGCCCAGGGGGAAAAGTTCCAGGATCTTCCCGTGTGCGTCCCGCTGAGCCGGAGAGGCAGCACCCGAGACGGCAAAGGACCGGCAGAGGTCGGAGCGATACCCTCGCACCCCCACGCCCACGTCGAGCACGAAGATTTCGCCCTCCTCGATGGGCCGGCTCCGGGCCGATCCTCCCGGTGCCCCGCAACGGAAATCCTGGCCGAAGCCGGACAGCGCTTCCCCCGCTCTCTCGGTGGCAGTTTTCAGCATGGCCGCCATGACCTCCACCTCGGTGATACGTGGTTTGATGAGGCGTCCCGCCTCGCCATAGGCAGCCTCGGCGCAGAGGATGGAAAAGCGGAGGGCCTCGGTCTCATCGGCATCTTTGCGCCGGCGCAGGTATTGGAAATCCCTGGTGATGTCGTGGCAGGCGGGACCCCGAACCATGGCGGCGGGGGTGGCCTGGTCCACCCCGATCCGGTCGGCTCCGCCAAACGCCAGCCGACCCGCGACCTCGCCGGGCAGGTTCTCCTTCAGGGTGAACAGGGCATTCGGTTCGTAGGCCGTCCATTCGTCGACCGCTGCGAGCGGATCCGGGTCGAGATGGGTCACCACTTGGGCCTTTCCCGATGCATTCAGCCAGAGCGCCGCCGGGGTCAGGGGCTGCTCGTGCCAGAAGCCGGTCAGGCAGTGGATGTAGAAAGGATGAAAGAAAAGGGCGCCCTCGAGGCCCCGGCTCTTCAGGTGAAAAAGGAGGCGGGACTGCCGTTCGCGGCAGAGCCCGGTGTCGAGTCGGGGGAATTCCTTCATGCTCAGTCGGGGTCGGTGCCGGGTAACAGATCCTCTCTCTCCAATAACCCGGCAATATCGATGCCCGCAAGTTCTGCCCCGGAACTTCGGTGGATGAGCACCTCGGCCGGGGAAATCCGGTCCATCTCCACGACAGTGTTGTGAATCAGTCCGGCGATGATGCCGATGTCGCCCCCGGGATCGGGGAAGAGGTTGGTGATGCGGAAAATGAGACGCCCCTGATCCCATTGCAGCTCAAAGGCGCCGATGTTCAGGGTGCAGTTCACCCGCATGGCCAATTCGGCAAGCCGGTCGCGTCGGAGCGGGTCGTCCGTGGTCAGGTGCGATTCCGAGACCACCGACACCAGATTCATCGCAGGAAAGACCTGAACGTGCAGCTGGACCCGGGTGTGATGGGCCTCGAAGGCTGCCGCGACCACATCCGTTTCGATTTCGTCGAATTGCCAACCGTTCTGGCGAAAGGATTCCTTCACGGTTAGCAGGAGAGGGGAGGATGCCATCGCGAGATGATCGGTTCAGGGTTGCATGTAGGGGGTTGCCCTTTTCTTTCCGGGACCGGGATCGATCATGAGGATGAGAAAGAGAAGCAGGAGGTTGCCGATCCAGCCGGCATGTCCCCCGGAGAATGCGGAGATAATCCCGGTAAGAATAGGAGAACAGATGATGAGGACGATGATGGGTGCGCTGCCGGGCGGATCGAGCGGGGACTCGAAAAGCCGGAGCTTGGCGCGCCCCAACTGGAGACTGAGGGCAATCCACTGCGCCGTGACCAGCAACATCACGAAGGGAATGGCGACGAAGTTGGGACTCGGGGAAGCCATCATTGCGCCGAGTGCTGCCGCCTGGGTGAGCTGGCAGCTGATGGCTGAGAGAAAGATGAGGAAGCCCCGCGCGATGTAGTTGCGAAATCCCGAGGCACCCACCACGATCGCGTTCATCAGCGCATTGATCAGCACGATTCCGATGATCTGAAGAAACTCGGTGCCAAAATCTCCGATGCTGCCGATCAGATACCGGACCAGCCAATAGGGGATCAGTGAAGTCAGCATGAGCATGCCGAGAACAGTGCCGACGAACCATTTGCCCAGGACGATCTGCCAACGGGACAGGTTCGAGAGAAGGAGGATCTCGACATTTCTTCCCTTGGCGAGTTCCGGCTGGAGGGCACCGAACTGGGTCAGGGGCAGCACCAGAGAAAAAACGATCCAGAGCAGCACGTAAAAAATGACCGAAAACAGGCCACCTGCCGGCGCGGAGCCGAGGATGCCGGATTCTCCGAGCGCGTGTCGGACGGCATATTCCACCGCGACGCAGAGGATCGCCGCGATCTGCACGATGAGGAAAGGCCAGACAAACTGGTTGGCGCGCAGCCCTTGACGCAACTCCTTGACGAAGACAGGCGGAAGAAAATCCCAGAAATCCGCCGAACTTGCCGTTCCCTGGAACGTGCCGGTGCGCGCCATGCGGAGAAACCGGATTCCGGTTCAGGGATTGACCGGCGTCAGGACGACCTTCCTGACATCCATGATCGCTTTGCCCGCCTTGGATTCCGGGATCAGGGCGAGTTTGTGCGGCCCCGGCAGGGATATCTCCACCGTGCCCACGGTGATCGCACTCCAGTTCTGGAATCCGCCGGTCTCCTCCACGGTGAAGCGATAGGTCTGGTCGTCGATGAGCAGAGCCACCTCGCTACCTCCCGAGCCCTCGCCGCAACCCAGGTGGACCTGGACCTCGAACGTTCCCGGCGTGGTCACCTCGAATACCCACTCGGCCCAGTCTTTCGGATCGGTCCAGAAGCCGAGGCACTGCTTGTCGTCGGCGGGCTCGTAGCGCATCCTCTCGGAATAGGTCGTGGCGCTGCCGGCGTGCAGGGTGACGGAACCGTCGATCGACTGGCCCAGGCTGTCGCCCTCCGGTGCGGGGACGAACTCGATGGCTTCCACCCGGAAATCGGGGCCGTCGGACTGGTCGCCGGAGAGAAGAACCACCGGGTATTCCTCGACTCGGGGAATGTGGACGGTGCCCAGGGTCAGGGACCCGATCCGATCGCCTCCGGTCCGGGGCGCATAAGTCTTGAGGGGGGTGAGATCGCCCACCTTGACTTGGACTCCCAGCTTGGTCCGCTTGGAGAAATAGTGGAGGTTGACGAAGTAGTTGCCCCAGCGTTGGGGGGTAGTGGAGAAATACCAATGGGCGAAGTGATCACCGGGCACATATTTGCCGTCCGCGGCCTCCAGGCGAAAGGACCCCCGGGTGCGATCGACGGGCCGGGTGTAGTCCGGGGCCGTTTCGAGGACGGCGAGCTCGGCGAAGGGATCGGGGGGCAGGTTTGATTCCTCGGCGAGCAGGCAGACCGACAGGAGGAGAGAGAGGGCGCCGAACATTTTCATGGTGGGCAGACTAGCGGAGCGGGGCGGTCAAAGCAACACTGTTCCCGAACCAGGAAGCGGCTATCGTTCCAGGAGCGGTGCGAGCACGTCGAGCAGGACGCGGCCCCGCTCCCTGAGATCGCCCGGTCGGCGTTCGCCATCGGGGCGGCGCAAAAGGTCTCGCAGGTTGTCCTGCACCTCCTGAGGCAGGTCCTCGACGATCTCCATGCCCGCCGCGGCGACGAGGCGGGCGGTGAGGTCCTCCTGCGGCTGCGCCACGGTGCCGGCCAAGTTTACCCTGGTCCAGAGAAAGCCGCCGCGCTGCTCGGTAAAGACCTTGTTTTCCGCCCCCGGGATCCAGCGCAGCGTCCCCGGAGTAACACCGATCTCGATGACGCCGGCGAGACGGTCGCCATCTTTGTCCAGCCGCCCTTCGATCCGGGTCAAACCGTCGGACTCCAACTGGATGTTGCGCAGTTCGATCCGCTCTCCGCGCATGGCGAAATCGGCCTCGGCCTGGTTCAGCGACAGGTTTTTGAAGCGCGGGTTGTTGGTGTAGCGGGAAATTTTTTCCAGCATGGGCACCGATTCGAGTCGGCCCTCTTCGAGATAGAGGGTGCCGCGCACCTCCGGAGCCGCAGCGGCTCCGGTGACCTCGACCGTGCCCCGGAGTGCGCCCGAGACCCGGGATTCCCACTCCGGACCCGCGATCTCGCGAATGTCGATTCCCGAAAGGTCGAGGTTCAGGTCGAATTCCGCGTTTTCCCCGGCGAAACCGATTTCGCCCGAACCGGACAGGTAGCCCGATTGATAAATGCCCAGGTTGGCGCGGTTGATGAACAGATTCTGATTCTGATACCGGAGCGAGGCCTGGCGGATCTCCATCTCGGGCAGGGGCGCCACGATCAGTTTTCCCCCGGCGGTTTCGACTTTGACCAAACCGGTTTCGAGTTCGGGTTCGATTTCCGCTCTCGTCCCCCGAATCATCATGGCGCTGGCGCCGTCTTCACCTCGCACGTCCACGGTCGCGGCACCGATGGTGACCTGTTTCACCTCGGCGCGTTCGGGCGCCCACTGTTTCAGAAATCCCGGGATCCCGGGTGGCGACTTGGATGGCGCCGGAGAAGTTTCCTCTTCGCTCGCCGGAGCCGCGAGGCGGTCGTCGGAAAATTCCAGGGTGGCCTGGCTGATGTTGATGCCCTCGACCACGAAGGCGCCGTCCTTGACCCCTCCGAAATCGGCGCGGATGGCATCCAGTTCGACCCGGGCGAATTCGGCTTCGGGGTAGCCGCGGGCGTCCACGTTCCCCACATAGGCTTTCATCCCCTGCCTGTACACGTCTCCGATCTCGACTTCCGCCTTCAGTTCCCGGGCTGCCTGATCGCGCACCCAGGATTGGAAACAGGGGCCCTGGACCCAACTCTCG
>CAZLUZ010000240.1:0-5528 GCA_964562825.1 uncultured Akkermansia sp. | reverse complement strand
GTCGTCATTGACAAATCGATCTCGGGGTATCTCAATGCCTTCTCCTCCCACGCGGGCATCCTGGTGTGGCGCCCCCGCGAGATCAGCGATGCCGTGACCGACCCCGGAAAATACCGGAAGAACCTCCAGAACCTGATCGGATGAATGGGCCACCCCAATGGATCGACCCGGAACTCGGAGCCTGCTTCATCATCTGGCTCGGGTGGTGCCTCTGCGCGCTCGGGGCCTTTAAAGTTGTCGTCTAGCTGTTCGGGGAGATCGCCCCCGGAGTCTGGGATCGCGTGCCCTCCTCATTCCTGCGTCGGCTCCTCACCGGCACGGGGAACCGGCTTCTCTTCGGCCTCGGCGGCATCCTCACCGTCCTGTTCGGGATCGGCGCCGTCGGTATCGGCTTCATGCTCCGATACCTCTACGGCCTCAGTTGATTGTCCGGACGCCTCCCGGCACTCCTCCTCGGCGAGCAGTTGGCTGACCTCCTCCTGGATTCTCCCCACCTCCTCCAGTCGTAAACCGGGATCGGCGACGATGTAGACGGCTCCACTCTCGCGGTGCTCGTAAAAAAGCAGCGTTCGGGTCTCAGTTCTACGGGTCTCCGTCGGGATCAGGACTTTTTTCCGCTCCAGCATCAGCGCGAGGATGTAGCGGGCGTTCTCGGTTCCAGACCGGTCCTCCTCGATCATGCGATAGAGCATGGCTTCGGCGGAGCGATGTTTCAGCGTCTCGTCCGGAGTGTCCGCCCGGGGAATGCGGAACACCGACCTCCAAAAGGAGAAAGGCGCCGGGTCGAGAGTCGCCGACAGCTCTTCCCAGGCAGTGGCACTGTAGTCTCTGCGGATGAATCCGTCGGACTCCGGATCATCGAAGATGCAGGTGTAGAAGGGTTCCTCGTCCTCAAACTGCCGTCCCGTGTGGTGGCAGATCCCGGATCGCGATTTGATTTTCCAGTCGGTGACGATGGCCATGGCTTTGGAGTATCCCGATAAATCCCCGCGTCAAGCTGGGACGATGGCGCCCCCGGCGCCTGCCGGTCAGCAATGCCTTCGATGCGAATTCCTCTGCCGCTCCGCCGTGGCGATCATGGCACCATACATCAGGGCGAACCACTGCAGGGATGCGATCTGGACGGGAAAATCGAAGGTGGCGTGAATCGCCATGGAGAAAAGCGCGACCAAATGTGCGCCCATGTAAAAACTCCGCTGCATCGCGCGACGAACCGCAACGCAGATGATCCAGCCAAACAGAAACATCCACAGACCAAATCCAACCCAGCCCCACTCCACCAGCCCCTGGAGGTAATCCTGATGTGCCGTGTGGAAAAAGGTGTTCAACTCCCTCTTCTCCGCGGTGACATAGTAGGGAAAGGCCGTGGAAAACGTTCCCGGCCCCATGCCCCAGGGACCCGCGGGTCCGACCATGCTCAGCGTGGTCCGATACGTCGCCATGCGGGCTCCCATACTTTCGTTGACGTTGTCCCATCGCTCCAAGCTGTCCGTCACGTTGATCGCCGCGAGAGTGCCGGCCGCCCCGGCCAGCAGCAGCAGTGACACCAGCTGAGACCAGACGGGCAGAGGGGATGCCTTGAGGAGTTTGGTGATGGGACGGAAGTAAATCAGGGCGAAAAAAACCAGCATCAGGGGACCCAGGACATGCCCCATCCGTGAGGTGTTGATGAAGAGCGAAGCGAACAAAAAGACAAAGGCGCACGCCCAGACCGACAACATGATGCTCGCCTCCTGCTTCAGGTAAGTCGAGAGCAGCAAGGCTCCCGCAACCGGCCAGCACAAGTTGAGAAAGGTGGTGGCGTTGCCGTGATATCGGAATGAGGCGAAAAACGTCTTGCCCTCGATGGCCTTGTCAAAAAACAACATCTGTTCCGCATTCGCCGCCTTCTGGAAAATGCCGATCAGCGCGAAGACGAGTCCGGTCAACACGATCGACTGCAGCAGCCAGCGCCGCTGAAATCGGTTGCGGGAGAGGTCCGCGACCATCCAGGCACCGATGATGAAGGCGGTCAACCGCAGCATGTCCTCTCGACTGCGATCCTGGTTCAACGACGAAGGCAGCCATCCGATGCCCGGCGCCCCCTCGACCGGGGAGAATCCGTTCGTCCAGTCGTGAACAAACCCGGCATTGACCACCGCAATCCAGCCGTAGAGCAGCAGAAAGGCTGACACAAAAAAGGCGACGGGCCGAATCGCAGGCACCTGCTTCCGCATCACCAGCCCCCCCAGCCAGAGCCCGCTCGTGATGGCCAGACCCATCGTAAAAGCCGATTTCCCAAAATCCGTGGTCAGACCAAACGCGAAAACCGCGTAGGCATTCAACACGATGATGAGAAAGATAAGGAACTTCTCGAAGCTTTGAGAATTTTGGGAGTTTCTAGAAAGCCTTTGGCCCATGGCGATCCGACCGGTTAGCTCGGAAAACAGCAATGGAAAACTCCAAAATGATCCATTCCGCAAACTTGTCTCTAATCGAAAGCCTGCAAATCAAAGGATTTCGCCCAGAACGACGGCTTTTCTGGCAAAAAAATTGTAACAAACCCTTGCCAAAAATTTGTTGGTTTGATCAGTTTTTTGGGTTTAGTCCAGACTGAACCGAATTGTCGATTTGACCTCGCCCTTGGACAAACCCGATTCCATGGACTCCCTTCCGGTAACCGAGGAGGGGGAGGGGGAGGATGAGGTTGTGGTGGCGGATGCGAAGGACGAGGTGATGCTTTTTTTTATCCGGCTTTCCGAATCGGTCGGTTTGCCGCGCTCGCTCGGCCAGATTTACGGGCTGCTCTTCTGTTCGCCCGAGCCGCTGCCCTTCGACGAAATCGTAGAACGAGCCTCGGTGAGCAAGGGGTCGGTGAGCCAGGGGCTGCGCACCCTGGAATCCATGAAGGCGGTCAAAGCGGTAATTCACCTGAACGATCGGCGCACCTTCTACGAGGCCGAGACGAGCGTTCGAAAGCTCCTCAGCGCCATTCTTGAGGACAAGATCAATCCCATCCTCCAGGGAAACACCGACAATCTCGATCAGATCTCGGATCGGATCCGAGACCTGGATTCCGGAGATGCCCGGCTCATTTATCAGAGGTTGCAGAGCCTCCGCGTCTGGCACAGCAAGGCGAAGCGTCTGCTTCCCTGGCTGGTCCGACTTTCCTCACTCACGGACGAAGACAAGTCGTGAGTCCAAATCCCGCCTCATGACGGGAACACCTACAGCTGAAAAATTGCCGAAAGGTCTTTCCCTTGGGAAAACGACCACGGGCGGCAGCTTGCCCGGAGGGTTCGGTTATCAGTGATCATGATCAGTAATCAGTGTTCAGTAATCAGTAGTAATCAGTTAACTGGTCACTGGTCACTGGTCACTGGTCACTGGTCACTGGTCACTGGTCACTGATTACTGATTACTGATTACTGATTAAACACTGACAAAAATGGAAATTCGGGAAAAACTGAAATCGCGATCGGCGGTCATCGGCGTCGTAGGTTTGGGCTATGTCGGCTTGCCTCTCGTCCTGGGCTATGCCGAGGCCGGATTTTCCGTCGTCGGATTCGACATCGATCCCACCAAACCGGAAATCCTCCTTCGCGGCGAGAGTTACCTGAAACACATTCCGACCGCGAGAGTCGGTGCACTTCTCGCCGGTGGCCGGTTCGATGCGACCACGGACTTTTCCCGGGTATCGGAGGTCGATGCGCTGATCCTCTGTGTTCCGACACCGTTGAATCACCACCGGGAACCGGATCTCAGATTCGTCTGCGACACCCTCGACACGGTGGTTCCCCATCTCGCTCCCGGATCGGCGATCTCTCTGGAAAGCACCACCTATCCCGGAACGACCGCGGAAGAGGTGGTTCCCCGACTCACCGCTCGCGGACTCGTGCCGGGAGAATCCGTTTATGTGATCTATTCTCCCGAGCGAGAAGATCCGGGCAACAAAAAGTTCGGCGCCACCGCCATCCCCAAAGTCGTGGGCGGACACACCAACGAATGTCTCGAGGCCGGAATCGCTCTCTACGGGGCCGCTTTCGAAAAGGTGGTGCCCGTCTCCTCCACCCGGGTCGCGGAATTGACCAAGCTGCTCGAGAACATCTACCGGGCGGTGAATATCGGCTTGGTCAACGAGTTGAAACTCGTCGCCGAAGCCATGGACATCGACATCTGGGAGGTGATTCAGGCGGCCTCCACCAAGCCATTCGGTTTCACTCCCTTTTATCCGGGGCCGGGCCTCGGGGGACACTGCATTCCCATCGATCCCTTCTATCTCACCTGGAAGGCCCGGGAATACGGGGTGCACACCCGTTTCATCGAGCTTGCCGGAGAAATCAACCGCGCCATGCCGAGCCACGTGGTGCAGAAAGTGATTCTCGCTTTGAACGACACCGGAAAACCGGTGCGCGGCAGCAGGATCCTTCTCCTGGGCCTCGCCTACAAGCCCGGAGTCGACGACACCCGTGAATCGCCGGCGTTCCCCCTCATGGAGCGACTCGAATCTCTGGGTGCAACTGTGGATTACCATGATCCCTACCTGTCGAAGATCCCGCCAACCCGTGAGCATGCCGAGTTCACCGGGCGCACCCGGGTCGAACTCGACCGGATCAGCGAGTTCGATGCGGTCTTGCTCGTCACCGATCACGCCGAATACCGAGAGCACGATTTTTCCACGATCTCCGGACCCTTGATCGATACCCGCAATGCCATCAGCGAGGCGCACCGCCCCGGTGATTATCGAAAGGCTTAGCCGCCCTCGTTTCCTTGTTACGAACCCAAAGAGCTCCCCGCCGACTACCGTTCATGAATTCTGAAAACTGGCTCCAGGAGTATTTCCAGCGCTACCAGAGATCCCTATTTGAAACGGACGTCAGCAGGCAAATCGTAGAACTTCGCGACCTTGTTCAGAGATCAAAAAAGGAGAGCCGTCGGATCTTTTTTGCAGGCAACGGTGCCAGTGCTTCCATTGCCAGCCACGGAGCAGTAGACTTCACCAAACAAGGTGGGGTGCAAGCCTTCGACTTCAATGAGCCAAACTTTATCACCGCTTTCAGCAATGACTTCGGCTATGAACACTGGATCGCCAAGGCCCTGGAGCACCGAGCATCACCAGGCGACACTGTCGTCCTCATCAGCTCCAGCGGTAAATCGCCGAACATTATTCTTGGGGCCGAAAGAGCCCGTGAACTGGGTCTGACCGTGGTGGGTTTCTCTGGCTTTCTCGAATCGAACCCCCTGCGCCTGATGAGCGATATTGATTTCTGGGTTGACTCCTGTGCCTACAACATCGTGGAGTGCACCCACATGGTCTGGCTGATGGCAACCGTCGACCTTCTCATCGGCGCAGCGGAGTATCCGGTTTCCTGCACCTGAGCCCGTTAAACAAGATCCATCGG
Organism: uncultured Akkermansia sp.; assembly: GCA_964562825.1. Taxonomy (GTDB): domain Bacteria; phylum Verrucomicrobiota; class Verrucomicrobiia; order Verrucomicrobiales; family DEV007; genus Arctic95D-9. The sequence goes on along the minus strand of CAZLUZ010000240.1, from coordinate 147 downwards.
ATTTTGCGGCTCACCAGGCGGAATGGGTTTACCCCGGTGCCCGCTGACCGCGACTTAGCTCTATACCAGCCCCCCCCGGCAACTGGCTTTAGGAAACATGACTTTATGAGAATACATCTCAGCATATTACTATTTCAGCCCGCCCTC
>CAZLUZ010000239.1:0-5597 GCA_964562825.1 uncultured Akkermansia sp. | reverse complement strand
ACCTATGGCCTCTGGTTTCGCTATGTCGGCCGGGTTTGGGGGGTTTCGCGTTTCGACATTCACGTGCTCGGGGCGGGGGGGCTCCGCGTCGGGCCGATGGAGATTCCCCCGGGGGAGGCGCTACGCACCTCCGGAATCGTTTTCGACAACAATCTCATCCGCCACGGGGGACGCCTCTTTCCCTGCGCGGTCGGGGTGTGGATCGGCCACAGCAGCGACAACGCGGTCACCCACAACGTGATCGCCGACTTTTTCTACACCGGAATCTCCGTGGGCTGGAGGTGGGGCTACCGCGAGAGTCTCGCCAAACGCAACCGGATCGAATACAACCACATTCATCATCTGGGACAAGGGTGGCTCTCCGATATGGGGGGTGTGTACACGCTGGGCCCCTCGGAGGGCACCGTGGTTCGGCACAATCGCCTCCACGACATCCTCTCCTGGAGCTACGGGGGTTGGGGCCTCTACAACGACGAGGGCAGCACGGGGATCCTGATGGAGAACAATCTCGTCTATCGCACCCGTTCGGGCGGTTATCACCAGCACTACGGGAGGGAAAATGTGATTCGGAATAACATTTTCGCCTATCAGAGGGAACACCAGCTCCGGCGGAGCAGGGTGGAAGACCATCTCTCCTTCACCTTCGAGCGCAACATCGTGCTCTGGGACTCGGGAGAACTGCTCGACGGCAGGTGGGACGACGCGAACGTGACCCTGCGCCACAACCTCTACTGGGACGAGAGAAGCGATGCCGAAATCGACTTCGACGGGTTGACCCTCGACCAGTGGCAGGCCGCCGGAAAGGACGAGGGATCGATCGTCGCGGACCCCGGCTTGGTGGCGCCGAAAGAGGACGATTTTCGATTTGCGGCAGAGGAGTCCCGGAAGCGGATTGGCTTCACTCCTTTCGATCCCGACAAGCCCGGTCTCTATGGGGACAGCGCATGGGTGCAGCGAGCCGAGGAGTTGGTGCTGCCGGAAATCTCCGATCCTCCGCCGGTCCCGCCGCTCGCCTTCGTCGACGACTTCGAGACCGGAGCCCTGCCGCCGTCGGCATCGGTGGCTTTTGCGGAACGTCTCGGCGGCATCGCCGTGGAGAAATCGCCGCAGGCCTTTTCGGGCGATCGCCTCCTCGTTTTTCGCGATAGCCCGGACCAGCCACAGCGCTATTATCCGATGCTCACCCTCGCGCCCGAACACGGGGATGGCCGGACCACCGTCCGGTTTCTCCTCAGACTCAGCGAAGGAGCCGTGTTTCAGCACGAATGGCGAGACCGCAACTCCCCGTTTCGAACCGGCCCCACTCTCTGGATCCAAGGTGGAGTCATGAGGGTGGGAAATGGGCAGGCCGAAATCGAATTCCCGGTCGGAGAGTGGCGCGAAATCGCGGTGACCGCTCCCCTGGGCGAATCCGCGGGAAAATGGCGACTTTCCGTGGGCGAACCCGGCGAGCCGCCCGATCACAACCTCACCGGGCTGACCAATCAGAGTGGAGACTGGCGTGATCTGGAGTGGATCGGATTCGTCAGTCAGGCGACCGAGGAATCCGAGATCTGGATCGATGATCTCGTCCTTTCCCGGGACATGGGGGATTGACCCGCCAGCCCCGCTGGTCCGATGGAGGCGGGTGATGAACTCCCTCGATCTCGCCCTGTTGGTTCTCTACGTCGCCGGGGTGGTGGGCTTCGGTTGCTGGTTTGCCCGGCGGAGCCGGACGGCGGAGGAGTTCACCGCTGCGGGAGGACGGCTGCCCGGTTGGGTGGTGGGGAAGGGGGACGCAGCCCTGACCGGGATTGCGCGGGTACGGGGTTTCGTCGTGACAGCGGGGGCCGAGATCGGCAAGCTGGCTGCGGAATCTTCTCCTCCGAACACCGATGAAATGGCTTTTCCTTTTCAGTTTCTGTTTATCTCTTCCCACGGCAAGGGCGGCGGATCTGCAGCCGCTGCGCTACAATCAGCCCGGACTGGTCGTCGATCTCGGGGTGGGACTTTGGGCCTGGCCCCTGCCCATGGATTTCGATGGGGATGGCGACCTCGACCTGGTGGTGTCCTGTCCAGACAAGCCGAGCAACGGGCTCTACTACTTCGAGAATCCGAGTCAGGACCCGGGGAAAAAATTTCCCGTGTTTCGGCCCGGGATTCGTTTGGGACCGACCAGTCACAACGTCCAGGTGAGCTATGTGCAGGGGGAGCCGCGGGTCCTGCGGGAGAACTTCGAGTACCCGAACTTTCGCGAGACGGGCACGACGAAGGGGGGCAGGAGAATCTACGATAAGGGCCGATTTCACCCCGGCAAGACACGGGCCCGGATGTGGCGTTACGTCGATTGGGAGGGGGACGGCGATCAGGATCTCGTCGTCGGAATCGGTGACTGGAGCGCCTATGTCTGGGACCAGGCCTATGACTCGGAGGGACGGTGGCGCAACGGACCCCTGCACGGATGGGTCTACCTGATCGAGAACCGCGAGGGTCGTTACACCGATCGACCGGAGAAGGTCCTGGCCGGAGGCTCCCCGGTGGACGTCTACGGCTGGCCGAGTCCGAATTTCGCCGACTTCGATGGCGACGGAGATCTCGACCTGCTCTGCGGGGAATTTCTCGACGGGTTCACCTATTTCCGCAACATCGGGACCCGGAGCGAGCCGGAGTATGCCTCGGGCTTCAAACTGACGGGCGAGGACGGCAGACCGCTCGTGATGCATCTGCAGATGATCACTCCGACGGCGATCGACTGGGATGGCGATGGCGACATCGATCTCGTCGTGGGCGACGAGGACGGCCGGGTCGCCCTGGTGGAGAATGTGTCCCCGGATCGGGTGGAGACCCCGGTGTTTCGGCAGCCGGTCTATTTTCAGCAGGAGGCGGACACCCTGAAGTTCGGCGCCCTGGCCACACCCCATGCCCATGATTGGGATGGAGACGGTGACGAGGATCTCGTGGTGGGCAATACCGCGGGGAACATCGCGATCTTTACCAATCTCGACGGGAAGGGCGGCCAGTGGAGTGCTCCGAAACTGCTGGAGGCCGACGGCGAGATCTTCCGGGTGATGGCGGGATCCAGCGGATCCATCCAGGGACCGGCCGAAGCGAAATGGGGATACACCACCCTGAGCGTGGCCGACTGGGACGGCGACGGACGAGACGACATCCTGTTCAACTCGATCTGGCCGCGCGTGCAGCTGCTGCGCAACACCGGGGACGGCTTCGCCGAGGAGCCGCTGCCGTTCTGGACCCGGGAACGTCCCCCGAAGTGGTATTGGTGGCAGGACGAGGCGGAGAATCTGCAGACCCAGTGGCGCACCACCCCTCTGGCAACGGATTTCGATGGCGACGGCCGGCTCGATCTCGTCATTCTCGACCAGGAGGGCTACCTGACCTGCCAGAGTCGGGCCCGCGAGGAAACCCGCATCTTCGTGGACGAGGACGGTCTCCCGATTCGGCTGAACCCCCGCAGTGCCGGGAGGAGCGGACGCTTCAAGATCGACGTGGTCGACTGGGACGGCGATGGCCGGCTCGATGTGTTGGTCAACTCGGAGAACGCGGCGTGGTTCCGCAACTGCGAAGACCGGGGCGAGAAGGTGGTCTTGAAGAAAGTGGGCAATCTGGCCCGACGCAACGTGGCGGGTCACACCTCCAGTCCGACCGCCTGCGACTTCGACGGTAACGGCAAACCGGACCTGGTGGTGGGGGCGGAGGACGGGAGACTCTACCACATCAGACACGAGGACTGCATCCGCTACTCCGATGACGCCATCCGGGCTCGACCCCCGAGGGAGCCGGAGGAGGCGAGATTCCCCGGGCTCGTCTCCGAGGGTTTCGTGTTTACAGAGGCGCCCTTCGCCCAGTGCCACGCCTCGACGATCTGCGAAACGCCTCGAGGGTTGGTGGCGGCGTGGTTTGGCGGGACGCAGGAAAAACATGAGGACGTGGGAATCTGGTCGAGCTATCACGACGGATCGGGCTGGTCGAAACCGATAGAGTGGGCCGATGGGGTCCAGCACGGGGGGCTCCGTTATCCCTGCTGGAATCCGGTCCTCCACCAGCCGCCGGGCGATGCGCCGACCCTGCTGTTTTTCAAGGTGGGACCAAATCCCCGGGAATGGTGGGGAGAGGTCATGATGAGTTACGATGCGGGTCGCTCCTTTCGCGACCGCCGGCGCCTCCCCGAGACGATCGATGGACCGGTGCGGTCCCGCCCGCTGCGGTTGTCCGACGGGACCCTGCTCTGTGGTTCCTCGACCGAGGACGATGACGATTGGCGGGTTCACTTCGAGCGACTTGTGGACCCGGCTCATCCCGAGCGGGGACGATCCTGGGAGCGGGTCGAGCCACAGGAGCAACCCTTCGAGGTGATCCAGCCGACGCTTTTGACTCACCCCGACGGGAGCATCCGGGCCCTGATGCGATCGAAGCACAAGAGGATCGTCGAGACCATCTCGCGCGACGGAGGGCGAACATGGGGCGAATTCAGAAAAACTGCGCTTCCCAACAACAACTCCGGGGTCGAGGCCCTGACCTTGCAAGACGGACGCCACCTCTTGCTCTACAACCATCTTCCGGGAACCCGGGATGGGGGATGGGGACGGCGGAATCTTCTCCATCTCGCCATCAGCGAAGATGGCGAGGAATGGAGATCGGTGGCGATCGTGGAACAGGCCGGGAAGGGGGAGTTCTCCTACCCCGCCATGATCCAGACCGAGGATGGACAGGTGCATCTGACTTACACCTGGAACCGCGAGAGGGTAAAGCACGTGGTCATCGATCCGGGGGGCATCCTGCCGGGTGAGGTGATCGGGACGGAGGAGTGGTGATCGACCCCGGCCGATTTGATGAGGACCTGGTTCTGTCTGCTCTCTCTCTTCCTGCTCCTGCTCGGTGCCGCCGATGGCGCGGGCCGGCCCAGCATCCTGTTGATCGTGGCCGACGATCTGAACTGTGCGATCGGGCCCTATGGCGACGAGGCCGCGGTGACGCCGCATCTGGACCGGCTGGCCGGGCGAGGACTGGTCTTCGAGCGGGCCTACTGCCAGCAGGCGGTGTGCAATCCCTCCCGCTCCTCTTTCCTGACTGGTCTGCGGCCGGGCACGGTCGGGGTGGACGATCTGCGCAAAGCCTTCCGGGAAACCGCGCCGGACGGTTCCACCCTGGTGACGCTGCCCCAGCATTTCAAGAACCACGGCTATTTCTGCCAGAACATCGGCAAGATGTTTCACAACATGGGCGAGACCCAGGATCGGGCATCCTGGTCCGTTGACGAGGTGCTCCACCGGGGCAGGCACGCCGAGGACACCATCTATTTCAACACGCCCCCATCGCGGAGAGAGCGCCAACTGAAGAAGGCGCCCGTCACCGAGGCCCACGCGGTCCCGGACCTCGCCTACCGGGACGGGCAGATTGCCAATCTGGCGGCGGCGATGCTGCGGGAATATCCCGTCGACGGTCCTCCGTTCTTCCTTGCGGTGGGATTCTGGCGGCCCCATCTCCCTTTCGTGGCGCCCAAGAAATATTGGGACCGGTACGCCCCCGAGGCGATCCCTCCCCCCGAATCCCGGACCGCCCCGGAGGGGGCTCCGGAGATCGCCCTGCACGATTCCCGG
>CAZLUZ010000238.1:0-5794 GCA_964562825.1 uncultured Akkermansia sp. | reverse complement strand
CCCACCCCCGACTTGCCAGGTGGACGTTGCGCCAGCCGAATTCCCCCAGGAAATCGAGCACCCGAAGCACGTCGAAAGTCTTGCCGCCCAGGTAGGGCCGGGCCAGCATGTTGGCGTAGGCGGCGTAAAAATAGTCGGCCCCATAGTAGCCGTGAGGGTCTGCCCCCGCCGTCTGCGGCAAAGACTCACCGACCCCGCGGACGTCGCAGGCGAATACCGGCACACCCTCCCCTTCCTGCGCCATCAGTTCGCCGATGAGGGGTTCCTCTCGCAGTTCGGCATCGGAGGAATGCTCCGCCACCCAGAGCAACACCCGCCCATCGCCGTCGGCCGGGGCCCGGGGCGGACGCGAATGGAGCCGCTCGTCTCCCAGCATGGTGCAGACCGCCTGGATGCGCGCCTCCGTTTCGACCGCGTAATTGATGTAGTGGGGCTTCGGGTAGCCCCGCTTCCGGCCGTAGGAACGCAGGATCCGAAAGTTCGGCGGCAGGTCCGTTTCCCGCTGGGGCATCTTCAGCGAAGACGCTACCGCATCCGCGAGCTTCGCACCCGATAGTGGGTTGGTCTCCCGCACCGTCCTCAGGCGTTCCGCCTTTCGCTCGGTGAAACGAAACACGGTCCAAGATCCCAGGTCGGGACCCACCTGGCCCTTCGGCGTGCACCAGAGGGTTTCGTCGTCCTCGATGGTCAACTCGGGCTCCGTCCACGCCTTGGACGCTCCGGTGTTGGCGTTGAAGAATCGATACATCGCCTCGCGATTCTCCTGAGAATACCCGTGCGTCGTCGGCCCGATATGCAACTGAATATTCTCCTCCGCTCCCAGCAGACGATAGAGATGCCGCAGGCGCCCCAACACCTCCTCGGACCCGCGCACGTCGAAATAATCCTGTTCCTTGGCGAGAATGATCACCGGCTTCGGTGCCATCGCCGCGAGATAGTCGTCGTGATCCAGCCCCAGCGCGAGAGAGCGGGGCGGGCACTGCTCGTTGTCCTGCGGCAGTTCGTTCTCCAGATTGCGCCGCCAGGTGGTGATGAAACAGGCCGGAGCGCCCATGGTCCAGCGCGACTCCAGCCCCAGCAGCCAGGTGGTCATGGTCCCGCCCCCGGAGTTGCCCGTCACGCCGATATGGCGGGGGTCGATCTCTGGACGCGTCAGCAGGTAATCGAGCGCGCGGATGCCGTCCCACGCCCGCCACGAGCCGAGAAACTCGCCCACCAGTTCCATCTGGTTGCCTGCCATGTTGTGTTCGCGGGTGGGACCGCGATAGATCAGGTTGCGGTCCTCATCGAGATACTGGGAGCGCTCGCCCTGACCGATGGGATCGATAATGAGGCAGGCGGTTCCCAGTCGCGCCAGCCCCTGGGCAAAGGCCTGGTAGGCCTCGGCGTTCTTGCCGTTCGCGGAGTGCCCGCAGGTTCCCACCACCCCCGGCACCCTGCCCCGGCGCTCGCTCGGCAGATAGAGGTGCGCGGTGACGTAAAACCTGGGCCGGCTCTCGAAAACGATCTTTTCCAGGGTATAGCCTTCCCGCCGAAGAATCCCAGTGACTTTGGGGTTGAGGGCCGTCTTTCTTTTCGGCATGGGTGCAAAAGCTCGGGCGATCCGCTCGCGGACATCATGCACATAGGCCTCCGCGTCCTCCTTCGTCGCCAAAGCCCGTTTGCGCTCCAGCGCGCGCTTTTCCACTCCGCGGATCTTCGCCACGTAGTATTCCTGAATCATCCGAGGAAACCGATTCAGCGGTTGCAGACCACCATCTCCGGCGCCCCGGACCGGCCACGAAACCGGTAGGTGCAGACCGCCGATCGCCAGCCCCCCGGCGAGATGCATCCAATCGCGTCGCGTGTGAAAAGAACCCTCCATGCCGACCGCGAGGCTAGAGAAGTGGTGCTCCATTGTCAAAGTCACCCGAAGACGCGATCCGGCCTCGCCAACCGGGAGCAGACTTTGCTTCCGTAGCTCTAGCCCGTTATCGCCGCTGGCCCGGTCGAGCCCATAACCTGGACGGAGCCGGCTGCAGTCAGGAAAGGGCGCCCTCCCGGTAGCGGCGGATGATGCCGGCACAGCCATCCTCCAGCAAATCGAGCACGGTCTCGAATCCCACGGGCCCGCCATAGTAGGGATCGGGCACCTCCCGCACGTCGTGACGCTCGCAGAAATCGCAGAACAGAGCGATCCGGGCCCCGGGCCCACTCCGCCTCTCTTCCCAGGCGGACAATTCGTCGTAATTGCTCCGATCCATTGCCAGTATCCAGTCGAAGGCACCGAAGTCCTCCTCCCGCACCTGGCGGGCCGAGCCGGTCATGCGGATACCGCGCCTCGCCGCCGCCGCGATCATACGGGGGTCCGGCGGTTTTCCCGTATGGTAGTCGATGATGCCGGCGGAATCGATCTCGATGCTCCCCTCGAGACCTTCGGCCTCGAGCAGGGAACGCATCACATTCTCGGCCGAAGGCGAGCGGCAGATGTTGCCGAGACAGACGAACAGAAGCCGTAGGGGTTGGGGGGAACTCATCGCTCAAAAGCCAGCAACATGGCCTCCACCCCCGAGGAACGCAAGGTGTCGGCCCAAACGGCGATGGCAGCGAAACACGCCGCAGGTTTTGCCCCTATCTCAGGGAGCTGTCTTCAGCATCGCCTCCCAGAGAGGCTTGCCCGGAGGCCGCCACGTCGGTGCGCGCCGACCGTTCAAGTAGACTCCCGCAGCCCTGGCCTGGTCTCCCGCGGTGGCGACGAACGCCATGTCCCGGCGGATCGCTTCCTCCACCGATGAGCTGCTCATCCTGTTGCGGAAGTCCCCCTCATCCAGACCCAGCGTCTCCCGGACGAAACTTCCCACTACAGTTTCCACGTCGGACAAAGGTAGGGACTGCTCCAACAACCAGGAATGAATTTTCCAAAAGGCGTCCTCTCCCCCCAGTTGGGTGACCGCTTCCACAGCGAGAGCTAGATCCCAGTCCTGGGGATATCGTTCCTCGTCGAGTTGGGCAAACCTCGGGTTGTGTTTCTTGCTGAAGGGAAAGTGCCGCAGTTCCACATGGATATCGTCGCGGCTTTCCACCAGGTCCCGCACGGTTTCATCCAATTCCGGCATGGTCGGCGACTGGTAGCTCAGCGTCACCACGACCCGATGCTCGGCGTCCTCGGGTCCCATGGTGAACCGGGCCGGATCGGATTCGTGAGGGAACGGCGCCACCTCTCCGTCTCGCCATTCCCGCACCAGTTTTTCCATCCCCTGGAGGGGCCTATCGAACTGCGCCCCCGTCACCGGGAGATCTCCCGCGGCACGGATGCTCTCCAACGCACCCATCAGATTCTCCGACCTCGCCCCGACGAGCAGTTCGCCGTTGATGTAGACGATAGGAGTGGAATTCAGCCCGAGATCGACCCCTTCCTCGATCTCCGCCCGCACCGTGGCCCGGACCTTGGGATCGCGCATCGTCTTCTCGAACAATGCCACGTCGGCAAAACCGAGGGTCGGGAGAGCTGCCCTCAACTCGTCCGCGGTAAAGGCGCCCGCCCTTTCCATCAGCCACTGGTGCATCCGGAGAAAGCCCTCCTTGCCCCCGAGCACGCCCGCGGCCTCGGCGGCGTAAGCCGCGTTGCAGGCGTTTTCGTGAAACACACTGGGTATGTTTGGGTTGCACAGGTTGCTCAGCGGGAAATGCTTGTGGATAACCGAGATCGTCCCTTCGGGCGCGGTCTCGAAGTATTCCTCGATCACCGGTTCCATCTTCTGGCATTCCTTGCACTGGTAGCCAGTGAAAACCACCAGGCGCAGCTCCGCCTGCTCCGATCCCTTGCGATACCTGCCCGTGATCGGTTTTTCGCGGGCACCGGGCGGCACCGAGGCGGAGGGTTTCAGGGATCGGGCAACGATCCGATCAACCGAAGCCTCCAGGGTGAATCGGGCCTCCGCCTCCAGGGCCGAGCGCCGCATATTCTCCGCCGAGACCAAGCCCGCCAGACTGAGGACGCCGATCAATCCGCTGGCAAACACAGGTCGGAACCAGGCGGGTCTCTCCCCCGCGCCTCGATCGGGCACCCCCCCAAACTCGGTCACCGCCCAAAAGAGGGCGTTTGCCGAGTGGACCACGATACACCAGGGGCAAAGTTTCTGTTCGATCAGGATGATGGCGACGAAGAACACCGACATGGCGAAGCCGAAGCGAACCAGCCAGCGAAAAGCGACGGCGGCGACCCGGTTTTCCCCGCGGATGTTTCGGGTCAGAAACCAGAGCGCCAGCATCCCGGCAAACCAGGCCGCCCCGAGGTGAGCCGTGGAAACCCCGAAGAGACTGCCCCAACGGCTCGCCGAAAGCGCCTCGCAACTGCTCTCCACCCCACAGCCCGGCAGCTTGAAATCGACGATGGAGTGAAAGGAAAGGATAAGCGACGCGGAAAGGCTGACGAGAACAAAACCAAACTGGAGGGACGAACGCGCAAACGAAGACATCACGGAAGACAGAAACAGTTACCGTTAGAGATACGATCCCACCGACGGGATTCAAGCAAAGTCGGATGGCGGAAATGCGAGGCGCACCGTGACCGCTAACCGCCAGAAAGGCATCGGATTCGTCACTTGACGAACCGGTCTGATTTCGCTTCAGATATCCCCGATGTCCACCACCGATTCTCCCACGGATTCACCTCCCGAAAACGAGAAAAAAGACCGCAAAGGTCTGCTTCTATTGCTTCTCCTTCTTCTCCTGGTCATCGGATTGAGTATCTGGTTCGGATGGTTCTCCGGTCGCGACGACGATAATGGCTCCGCCTCTGCCGGCGCCGCGGAAACGGTCGGGTTGAACGAGGGCGATCTCGACGACGACGACAGCGTGCGCGCCTTCATCCGTCGCTACATTCGGAGCGGCGAGAGCAACGATCCGGCGGCCGAGATGTCCTTCTACGCCGAGGCCGTCGATTCCTACTTCGACAAGCCCTCCTTCGACAAGGCCGCCATCCTGAAAGATCGCACCAATTTCGTGAACAAATGGCCGGAGCGTAGCTATACCATCGTGGGCGAACCCGAGATCGTAGAGCGTCAGGATGACGTCGTCATTGCGAAGGCCCAGTATCGTTACACGGTAAAGAACGGGGAAACGGAGTCCAGCGGGACGGGACGCGCTTTCTACCGGATCCGCCAGCGGGGCAAGGACCTCGAGATCTTCTGGGTCGGAGAGACCCTGGAATAGGGTGGCGCACCACCGAGATGACTTGAGTCTACCTTCACTGCTGGGGCGGAAAAGGCCGCACCGGCACCGTGGTCTGTTACCTGCAGGAAGTGGGACTGGCCTCACCGGATTCGGTTCTCGATCGCCTCAAGGAACTGACCAAACACGCCGCCGAATTCTTCTGGCCCACTCCGCAGACGAGCGAACAGGAGCAGTTCGTCGTCCGTTGGAAGGGCCGGGATGAATGAAGGCATCGGGGCCAGGATAGAGGCAGCTTGAGCAGACGTAGCCATCGGGCCTGGAATTGCTCCCCCGGTGAAATCGGGTTACTCTGCACATCGAAACTTTCTGCGCTATCGCCGGTCAAGATTCCCCGGACGTCTCCGGGGGGAGTTCCGATCCGTCTATCAAATCAGGATAATATGAGTCAAGAAAGTCTCTTCCTCGACGAAAGCCTCCCGCCTCGGTTGGTTTCCGATCTGCGACGGCTGAATCCGTGGTGGGAGGGAGACCCGATGCCCGTTCAGCCGAAAACGCGGCGGCATCTGGTCCACCAGATGCGTCGCCGGGTCGACGCCGAGATCGCTCCGGTTATCGCGGTGAGAGGACCCAGACAGATTGG